>VFZX01000024.1 GCA_016871015.1 Acidobacteriota bacterium
TCGCGCGGAGAAGGTGTAAGGTGAAGATCGAGCCGCACCCGCCCTTGATAAGTGTCAAGCAAGAATCCAGGCTAAAGTGTCAAGGATGTGTCCGGTCGCGCACGCCTGAATAGAAGAACACCTGTTCAATAGTGGACGAACCCTGCTGGAACCGCTTCCACACCCGCTTGTTGCCAGCATCATAGCCATAGAACTGGTCCGGCAAGCTAACATGGCTCCACTTGGTTAGACGGTTCTCGACATCGTACTCCCAGCCCCCCGTTCCGCCGAAATTCCCGTTTGCGTCATATCCACCACCGTCCAGCCGGTTCGTTGCCGCGCTCACTCCAATTGACTGGCCATTCTTGGCCGTCAAGTTGCCGTACCGGTCATACGCGTAGGTCTCTCCCCACCCCTGGTTGGACGTCGCCGAGATCAACCGGTTCAACGCGTCATAGCCATACGTCACCGACTCCCCGTTGAACGTCATACTCGAAATCCGCCCATTGTTCCCCGTCCCCGGAAACACGTAGCCGACGTTCACACCTGTCGGACCGCCCGAGATCCCAATCAACTGCCCGAGGGGGTTGTAGGTCCGCGATTCCGTCCCGCCGCCGAAGTTCATGGTCGCAAGCGTCCCGTCCACATTATACGCGTGCTCGACACGAATTCCGTACCCCCCGCGCTCGCTCGATCCCATCTTCTGCAGCCTCCCCATGGTGAAGTGAATCGCAGTCGGAGTGGGCTGGGTGAAGCCGCCATTGTTCAGCCACGCCGCGGGGTACTGCATCCATGTCATCTTGGCCTCGCTGTCGTAGGCGTGCTGCGCCTCCAACGTCCCCGTCCGGTTCACCGAACCCGGATCCGGTGCCGTCACATCCATCCACTTGCCTGTCGCCGGCCCACCACCCGAGCAGATTCGCAGCTACATCCGCGAGCAGGAGCACGCGAATGGAACCCAAAGAGACTTCTGATCAACTGAAGAGGCGCGCTTGGCGCGACGCCCAGACCCTTAATCGACCGCCTTGAGGCGGCCCAACTCATCAAGCCACCCGCTTTGCGGGGGCCTGACTTGGCGACGGGAGAGAAGGCGTTCGGAGGCCACATTGAACCGGGGACGACCGTGTTAACCTTCGCCAGCGTGATCCTCGGGATTCTGGGTGACGATATCGATCTCAACAAGGTCGACGACAAGACGTACCGGTGGGGGCCCGACAAGTCCGAGGGGTTCGGGACTTCTCTTCGCAGTGGCGGGAGGCGGTCATCAAGCAGAACAAGGAAGCGCTCGGCAAACTCCTGGCCGATGACATGTCCGAGGTTGACGCCGCCAGTCAATACCCTCCATCGCCAGAGCGTGGCCACCTGTGGGACCCGTGTTTCGACGTTCACGGAAATTGAAAATATTCTCAAAGTCCTCCAACCCCCATCCCCTCAATCACATCCCGCCAATCCCGGTGCGGCCATTTTCCCCCTTCCCCTTGACACCCTTCTATCCTGCCCTCGACGGACAACTTCCAGGGCACATCATGCAACGCACACAAAAACAAGCCGAAGCCAGCCGCGCCAACGGCGCGCACTCCCGCGGACCCGCCACCACGCAAGGCAAAGCCGCATCCTCGCGCAACGCTCTCAAACACGGGCTCACCTCCCGCGACATCGTCCTCACCACCGAGGACCCCGCCGAATGGGAAGCCCTCCGCCAGTCCTTCCATGACCACTGGCGGCCCGAAGGCGACATGGAATCCCGCCTTGTCGAGACCCTCGCCGCCTGCGACTGGCGTCTCCAGCGCGCCCTCGCCATGGAGACCGCGCTCCTCAACACCGAAATGGACATAATGGCGTCTGAAATCGACCGCGTATTTTCCGAAATCGACGGACCAAGCCGCCAGGCGCTCGCCTTCAAGTCCCTCGCCGGATCCAGAGCGCTCGAACAGCTCCAGCGCCACCAGACCCGGCTCACTAGCGAATTCCACCGCACCTGGAAGCTCCTCAAGCAACTCCAGGAAGAACGGGCCGCTCAGGAGCAAATTGCCTCCGCGCAAAACGAACCCGAGCCGGAGTCCGCGCCGGAGCCCGATCACCCCCCCGCACCCGCTCTTCTCCAGCCAACCACTCCCTCCCGCGCCCAAATCACGCCTGACGAGGAGGAAAAACCGCAATGTCCCCCGGCCTGACCCCCTACACGCCGCGAAACCAGGTGCCGCCCAGTGTCATCTCCCCGCTCACCTGCCGCCACCGCCGCCGCTGCGAGTGCGATCAACCACCGGCCAGCGCCACCAGTGTGCCCTTGGCCGATCTTCCGGAAGGCTCCTGGCGTCCCATCGGCGAAGCCATCCTCGCAGCGCTCCAGCCCTTCCCCGACGCTTTCGGCGCCGTCGTCAAGGTGCTGCTGCGCTTCCAAATGAAATCATGAACGGACCCGCGCGGCGGCAAGCGGCGCAGTGTTAAAATTCCCTCCGGACCTATGGACAACCCTAACGACCGCCGCGGCTTTCTCAAGTCGGCATCCGCGGCATTCACAACTTCTCTCTTCACCGGCGCGGTGAAGGGCGCAAACGAGCGCGTCCGCATCTCCCACATCGGGATGGGACGCATGGGCCGTGGCAATCTCGGGTATTCAATGAAACAGGACAACGTCGAGATTGTCTCGGTGTGCGACGTCTACCAGCCGCACCTCGATCAGGCGGTCAAGATGACGGAGGGCAAAGCGAAAGGCATCCGCGATTTCCGCGAGATCCTCGCCGACAAGAGCATCGACATCGTGGCCATCTCGACGCCGGATCACTGGCACGCCTACATGACCGTCGAGGCGTGTAAAGCCGGCAAGGACGTCTACGTCGAAAAGCCGATCTGCGTGACGATGGACGAGGGCCAAAAGATGGTGCAGGCCGCGCGCAAGTACAAGCGCGTCGTGCAGGCGGGCACCATGCAGCGCTCCGGAGTCCACTTCCAGAAGGCGGCTGAAATCGTGCAGAGCGGCGACCTGGGAAAGATCTGCTTTGTCCGCACGTGGAACTACGGCAACATGCAGCAGGAAGGCATCGGGAATCCGCCCGACGGCGATCCGCCTTCCGAGCTCGATTGGGACATGTGGCTCGGCCCGGCTCCAATGCGCGCGTTCAACAAGAACCGCTTCGGTGTCGATCCCAAAGCGTTCTCCCACTTCCGCTGGTTCTGGGACTACGCGGGCGGCATGATGACCGACTGGGGAATCCACTTGCTCGACATCGTCCAGATGGCGATGAAAGAGGCGATGCCCACGGCGATCACGGCGGTCGGCGGCAAGTACTGGCTCACCGACAACCGCGACACTCCGGACACGCTCCAAGTCAGCTACGAGTATCCGGGCTTCGTCTGCACGTACGAGAACCGGAACTCGAACGGCCAGTCGATGTTCGACAAGGGCTACGGGATCCTGTTCCACGGGACCAAAGGGACCCTGTTCGTCGACCGGAGCATCTACCGGCTGGTGCCGGAGCGCGGATCCACGCTCGAGGCCACCGAGGTGAAGTCGTCCAACAACGCCAATCTCGCGCACTGGGCCAACTTCCTCGACTGCGTGAAGACGCGCAAGAATCCGGTCAGCGACATCGAGGTCTGCAACCGTTCCACCGCAACGTGCCTGCTCGGCAACATCGCGCTACGGAGCAGGCTTCGGATTGATTTCGACCCGCAGAACTGGACCATCGCGCAGAAGGAGGCGCGCCGGTACATGTCGCGTCCGGAGCGGAAGCCGTGGCGCATCGTGGTGTAGCGGCGGCCGTTCTGCTCGCCGCATCGGTTGAGGCGGCGCCGCGGACATTCCTGGTCCGGTTCGGGTTGGACCGCAAGCCGGCGGTCGACTGGAGCGGGTCCGTTTCACCGGCGCCCCAGTCGATGACGGGCTGGCAGTTTGATCAGCAGGACAGCTTGTCCGCGCCGCGATGGAAAGCAGCCACGCGCGACGAGACCTATTGGGAAACGCCGTACGAAGCCTCGATGAAGGGCACTACGCGGCTGAACAAGGTGACGATGAAGGGAGTGGTGATCGAGTACCCCGAATCCTTCACCGGTCCGGCGCGGATCTCAACCGCGCAGGGGGAGTTCTCGTTTTCCGGTCCCGGAACATTTCTCGACGGCCGCGTTTCGGTGTCAACCGCTCCTTCGATTGAGCCGTTGACGAGAGGTCCGGATGCCGACGATTATCCGTCGCTACTCGAGACCAGGGACGCCACGTTCCTCCTATGGCAGGTGTATGAGAAGGACGGAGACCGGATCTACGCGCGCCGCCGCGTGAATGGATCCTGGCTGGCGTCCGAGCCGCTCACGGCGGGCAAGGGCGACTTCTTCCGCACGGCCCTCGCGCAGGACAAGCGCGGCCATGTGTGGGCCGTGTGGAGCGCGCAGGTGAGCGGCAACTTCGATCTGTACGGCCGCCGCTGGGATGGATTGAAGTGGCTGAGCGAAGAGCGGATCACGAGTGCGCCCGCGGCCGACATCTATCACACAGCGGTGGCCGACCGCGGCGGCAATGTGCATCTCGCCTGGCAAGCGGCGCGGGACGGCAACTTCGATATCTATACCAAGAGTTGGGACGGGACCCGCTGGTCAGCCGAGCGGAAACTGTCCGAGTCCACCGCGAATGATTGGGAGCCGGCGCTCGCCGCCGCGCCCGACGGATCCGTGATGGCGCTGTGGGACACCTACGGTCGCGGCAACTACGACATCGTGATGCGGCCGCTGCGGGGCGGGCGCGTGACGCCGCTCGTCAACAGCGGCGCGTTCGAGGCACGGGTGAGCGCTCAGTACGACGCGCAGGGGCGGTTGTGGATCGGCTGGGATGAAGGCGACTGGAATTGGGGCAAGGATTACGGACAAGGAATTATCGATAAGGGCCGCGGCCTGATGGTCCGGCGGCAGGCCCGCGTGGCGATGTGGGCCAACGGACGCTTGCAGCAGCCCGCGGGTGACCTCAGTGGCGCGGTTCCAGCCGAGTACCGCCAGGCGTTTCAAAGCTCGAAGCTGGTACTGAGCGCAGGCGGCGCGCCGCGCGTCTTCTTCCGGTTCCGCGTGAACACGCCGGTGAAGGCCGGGGGCGAATCGGCGCGTACGATGTGGAGGCAGGGGACAACCGTCCACAACGGCGCGGGCTGGGATCCGATGACGGAGTTTCCAGGCGGATACGGCCGGATCGACGCGGGTTTCGCGGCCACCGGCAGCTATGCCGTCTGGGCGACCGACAACCGGCCTTGGCCGTCAGCCGCAACCGCCGATCAGGACCTGATGGGCGCCGGGCTTCCCGCGGACCCGGCGCGTCCAGTGGCGCTGACCGCGTTCGCACCGAACACGGAAAACCTGCCCGATTCGCATCCCACCGAGCGCGCCGATCTCGCCCGGATCCGCGGTTATCGCGCCACGGTGAATGGCAAACAGTTCCGCATCGTGCGCGGCGATGTGCACCGGCACACCGACATCTCGTGGGACGGCAACCGCGACGGATCCTTGCACGATGCCTACCGGTACGCCCTCGACGCGGTAGGGTTCGAGTACCTGGGTGTGTGCGATCACCAGGCGGGCAATATGATCGCCTACAACTGGTGGATGATCCAGAAGGCGGTGGACCTGTTCTCGATTCCGGGGACGTTCGCGCCGCTGTATTCTTATGAGCGCAGCTTGCCGTATCCGAACGGCCACCGCAACGTGCTGTTCGCCGAGCGTGGACGCCCGGTGCTTGAAATCTCACAGGCCGAGCAGCGCGGAACTGAGGGCGCGGCGAAGCTGTACGAGTACCTCAGGAAGTTCAGCGGACTGACAACATCGCACACCTCGGCCACGGGCGCGGGCACCGACTGGCGCGATTCCAACGAAGAACTCGAACCGGTGGTCGAGATCTACCAGGGCTACCGGCGCAACTACGAGGGTCCTGGGACTCCGCGGTCTCCTGGACAGGGCGAGGAACCTTCACGATTCGCCCCGGGATACGTGTGGAACGCCTGGTCCAAGGGCATCAAGCTGGGCGTGCAGTCCAGCTCGGATCACGTGTCGACGCACGTCTCCTACGCGGCGATGTTCGTCGAGAGCATTGACCGGCAGTCGATTCTCGATGCGGTGCGGGCGCGCCGGGCTTATGCGGCGACCGACAACATCGTGGTCGACTTCCGGGTCGGGTCGAGCTTTGCGGGCGCGGCCGGAGCGGCACAGGCGCCGGTCCACGCGCGGGTGCTCGGAACGGGTCCGATCGCGCGAGTGGTGCTGGTGCGGAACAACCGGGTGATCTACACGCATCCGGGATCAGGGGCGGAGGTCCGGTTTGATTACACCGATGCGGATCCGGGTTCGGGCGAGCGGTACTACTATGTCCGGGTGGAGCAGCAGGACGGGCAGTTGGCGTGGAGTTCGCCGGTATGGGTGAAGTAGCGAGTCACCCCTTACTT
Organism: Acidobacteriota bacterium; assembly: GCA_016871015.1. Classification (GTDB taxonomy): domain Bacteria; phylum Acidobacteriota; class Terriglobia; order Bryobacterales; family Bryobacteraceae; genus SYLY01. Next base: position 6,393 of record VFZX01000024.1, read on the forward strand.
CCCCATCACGAAATCCCATTCCTTCCCCGACTGCGCCACCATCGCCGCGACATCCCGCTCCAGCAAGTACCTCCCTCGGACCAGCTTTCGCGCTTCAGCCCGCACCAGTCCAAGGTACCGGTCCTTCGTTCCGTACCGGCGCAGGACCTCGTCCCGCGAAAACGGCAGGTACGATCCGGACATGCTGAATAACTCCTCCGAAGCCCCGATCGCCGGCGCGCGAAGGTTCCAGCCTGTATGCGCGGCCAGCGGAACCGCGACTTGCGGCGTCTTGAGTCCACCGATGTCGTTGCCATCCGCGTCCACCTGCGGAACCAGCACGCCGAACGCCGGACCCATGCGGGGCGGCTCGTTGGCGACGATCCCACGCGTGCGGAACTCGGGTCCGAAATCGAGCCGGTAGACATCGTGGAGCCGCACGGGCGTCTTCATTCCATCGCGCTTCGGGAACCGGACTTTCGCAAGCGGCACCAGCTCACCGCGCGCCACCGTTGGATGGACTGAGGGAGGCGGCGGCTCGTCCTTCACCATCCAGTTCTGCATCGCGATCAGCAGTCCCCGCTCGAACCAGCCCCAGTCATTGCCATTCGCGAGATTCTGCAGGTTCCGCGACCGCGCCGGCGGGACGCCTCCAGGTCCGTGGTTGCCGCCCGCCATCACGTACAGGCGCGATGTGGGAGCGAGGGGCGCGTCAGCGGATCCGTCGAGCGTGGTGTGCATCAGCGACGACGCGCGCCCGTAGTATTCATACGACGAGTTCGTGTAGAAGATCTTTGGCAGCACGCCGTCACGGGTGGCGCGATCGAGCAGTCCTTCGCTGAGTCCGGTGACGGGATCGGATTGCGGCAGGTCGCTGAAGGGATAGATGTCGGTCGGATAGTAGAAGTTGAAGAACGGCCGCGCGTCGCGTGAAGGCTGTGCGAACTGGTGGTTGAAGCTTCCCCGCCCGCCTCCCGCGACGTTCACCCACACGCCGTCGAACACGCGGCCGCCCTTTTCGCTCCGGTTGAAGCCCTGGTAGAGGAACGTGCGCAGGAAGCGTCCGCTCTGTGAACTGCCGAAGGCCAGCGCGCGGCGGGCCGCCGGTGCGACTTCGCCGCTCTTGATCGCCGTGATGAAGTCGCGCACGCCGGCCATTCCGAGTCCCACGACGGCCGGGCCCTCCGACTGGTACACCACCTCGTAGATCTTGCCGGACTCGAATCCGGACGGCTTCTCCACCGCGCCGCGGTCGGCCGAGAACCGCCAGTCCGTGCGCGGGATCTCGCGGCGTGGACCGTTGGCGAGAGTCCGTTCGGTCAGCGTGGCGGGCGCGGCGGGGTCGGCCACCTTGTACGGGAAGAAGAGCCGGTCGCCGAGCGAAAAGCGTGTGAGCGACTCGTCGGGCACGTAGTCCGAGCGGACCACACCGCGCACCTGCGCGCCGTTGGCATGGCGGGCTACCGGGACCGTCACGCTCATCAGGGGCGGCTCGCGTGGCACGTCGAACTGCCAGCCGAGCCAGGCCAATTGAAATCCCTGTTCCATTAAGAGTCCGTCGCCGAAATCGGCCCCGGTGCGCGGGTCGTTCGAGCCTGCGCCGCGGTTGAACACGTGCACGATGCCTTTGCGGCCCCGGTTCGAGACTTCGAACAGCACGGTGCCGTTGCCCTTGGCGGGATCGCGTGGAGCCATGAGGACGAAGTCGGCGTGGAACTCGACGAGTCCCTTCGAGTTGCGCGGCGCGAGTTTGACGTTGGCGACAGGCGCGTTGGCTTCGGCGGTGGGATCCACCGCGAAGTGGGCCACGCCGATGATCCGTTCGTATGGACCAGTGGAGCCGAACGATTTGCCGTCGAGGATCGGGGACCGTTCGGAGACTTCGATCCGGACAAGTCCGGCGGCAAGAGGCAGGGTGAGTGCGGAGAGGAGGAGCAGGCGCGTCACGGAGCTATTGTAATCCGGCGTTCAGCCCCGCGGATCCACCGGCTCTGAAGCAGTCGCTAGAACTGAATGCGAGCGCCCAGCATGAAGCTGCGTTCGTTCCGGGTTGACGTGATGCGTCCAAAGGTGCCAGGGGTGTTGAAAACGGTTCCGACCCCGTTGAACTGCGTGTGATTGAAGATGTTGAACGCGTTGGCGTGCAACTCGACGCGCCTGTTCTCGCCCACCGGGATGTTCTTCATGAACGTCATGTCGAACTGATTCCACCCCGGGCCGCTCAGGATGTTGCGCCCCACGGGTGAGAACGTTCCACGGGTGGGAGTTGAATAGACGTCGCGGTTGAACCATCGCGTGATCGTGCGGGATCCGCGGCCGAGCACCGGGGTTCCCGAAGCGAGAGGCCTTTGCAACGTGGAGACTCCGACGCCCGCGAAATCGACGCCCAGCACCGGGCTGATCGGCAGCCCCGTCCGCATGGTGACGATGCTCGACTGCTGCCAGCCGCCGAACGCCTTCCCGATCCAGTCCTTACGGGCCTTCAGAACCGGAATGTCCCACACGTAGGACGCGATAAAGTTGTGTCGCGCGTCAAGGCTGGCGCGGCCGCGCTCACCGGAGGAGTCGCGCGTGTTGGGCACGATTCCGTAGATGCCGCCGCTGAAGTCGGCATTGTCGATGGTCTTTGACCACGTGTAGGCGATCTGCGTCATCAGCCCGCGCGAATAGCTGCGGTTCAGGCCGATCTGCAGCCCGTGGTAGTTGGACGCATAGCTCTGCTCCCGGTGCAGGATCTGGACCCAGCCCCTGTAGGGCCGTACCGTGTTGGCGTTCAACTGGCCGAGCGAAATCCGCGCGTCCGGAAGCGGTTGATTGATGTCCTGAGTCCGCATGAAGTGGACGCCGCGCGATCCGCTGTAGCCGATTTCAAGCACCGTGCTGCCCGTGAGGCCATGCTGGATGTTGAAGTTCCACTGCTGGGTGTTGGGCGTCAACTGATTGGTGTCGATCGATCCCAGCTCGATGGGGAACGTGAAATTCCGCGCAGAGCCACCCGCCGGATTCGAAAGCTGAGTGTTCTCGATGGTGACCAGTTCGGAGAAAGGCGGATTGCCGGACATCAGAATGAACGCGCCCAGAATCTCCCTTGAGAAGAACATCCCATAGCCACCACGCACCGCGGTCTTGCCGTTGCCGAACAGGTCGTAGGCAAAGCTGAAGCGCGGCGCGAAGTTCTTCTTGGAGGACTTCCAGAAGCGGGTGGGATCGACCAGCCCGTTAAAGCGGTCGCCGGTCCCGCCACGCGGGATGCGGCCGTCGGCGCCCACCGTAACCGCCCGGGCCGGGTCGTATTGCGAGGGCACGAACACGCGAAAACGCTGATCGGGCTCATACGCCGGCGGGAAGAACGAATAGCGGAGCCCGATGTCGACCGACAGGCGCCGGTTGATCTTCCACGAATCGTTGATATAGGCTTCGTACGATCGCCGGCGGTTGTCGTTGAAGGCGACCGTGTCGGTCTCGTTGTAGGCGTTCGGCCTTCCGATAAGCAGATCCGCGAACGAGTCGCCGCTGAAGCGCCCGTCGAAATTGAATCCGCCGAACACGTTCGTGTTGGTGGGCTCGAACTTGATCTCATAGCTGTAGCTCACGCCGGTCTTGATCGTGTGGTTGTTCTTGATCCAGGTGATGTTGGGCTTGGTCTCGTAGATCGTCTGGTAGTTGCTCCAGGGAGCGGAAGGATTCATCGACGCGTAGTTGGTCAGCGTGATCGTCGGAACTCGGTCGGGAACCCGCGACAGGTTCAGGCTGGTGAGCGGATAGGTTTGCTCGGTGTCCTGGAAAATCTGTGGGATGTTGATGTTCCAGGTCTGCGGACTCACGTCGGGCGGGAACTGCTTGATGCGGTTGTGCGAGCGGACCCAGTTTACGTCAACCAGCAGATTCGGCCGCAGGGTTCCGTTGTAGTTCACGGTCATGTTGCGGGCCGGAGTCTCATCCTGGCGGCGCAGGAAATCGAATCCCGGCGCGACACGGAAATTCGACAAGCGGAATTCGGGTGTGTAGCGCCACATCACACGGTGGTTGTCGGTGAAGTGGTGGTCAATGCGGAAATTCTTCTCGTCTGTGTTATCCAGCCGGCCTTGCAACGCGGTCCAGTTGCGGTTGGCGGAATCGATGAAGTTCGGATCCGGATACATGCGCGCATAGCCCTGCGCGTTACGGTCGATCCGGGCGGCGGGAATGATGTTGCCGGGAAACGGCGCGCTGGCAAGCGGATCGTTGAGCGCGCGCGTGCTTCCGCTGAAGTTGCCGGAGCGGTTGGCGGTGGTGGGCACGATCTCGGTGAAACGCTGCTGGCGCCGCTCCTTGATGTAGCCGAGGAGGACGAAGAAGAACGTCTTGTTCTTGCCGTTGTACACCTTGGGGATGTAAACCGGGCCCCCTACCGAGAAGCCGAAATCATTTCCCTTGAACGGCTCCCGCTGCGGCGAGAAGAAGTTGCGGGCGTTCAGCGCGCTGTTGCGGTGGAACCAGTAGACCGAGCCGTGCAGACCGTTGGTTCCGCCCTTGGTGATGACGTTGAACTGGGCGCCGCTGCCGATTCCGAACTCCGCGGAATAGTTCGAGCGGATGGCGCGGAACTCGGCCACCGTTTCGATGTTGGGCGCGAGTGGCGCTCCCCAGTTTCCGCCGGTGTCGATGTTGTAGCCGCCGTCCAGGAGCCAGGTGTTGTGCGTGGGACGGATGCCGTTGACGGAGGACCGGTTGTTGCGCCTGTCATAGGGCGTGTCGGAGACGACCCCGGGCATCAGCAGAGCGTACGGAAATACGTTGCGGCTTCGCGAGGGCAACCGGATCATGTCCTTGCCATCCAGAAGCTGGCTGGTGGTTCCCGACGAAGTGTTCACGGCGACGGCCGTGGCTTCAACCGTCACCTGGTCGGCCACCTGTCCGACTTCCATGTCGAACACGATGCGGCGGTTGTCGTTGACTCTGAGCGCCACGTCGGTGACAACCTTCTTCTTGAATCCGTTCGCCTCGGCCGACACCTCGTAGGTGCCGATCGGCAGCAGGGTCACCGAGTAGTTTCCGGACTCATCGGCCGTGGTCTGGTGCGCGCGGCCCGTGTTCACGTTGCGCAGGCGCACGATGGCTCCAGGCATCACGGCGCCCGAAGCATCCTGTACCACCCCATATACGCCTGCGGTCACCTCTTGGGCGCACACCGGCAAAGCTAAGGCAAATGAAAGCGTGAGAGCGAGTCTCCGCATACACACCTCCCCAATTTCAGATATGGGGCGAGTATAGCAGCTATCGGAGGTCTCCGTGCTTCGTAATGACTTCGGCGTTCACGTACGGCCGGAGCGCCTCTGGCACCACCACCGATCCATCCTGCTGCTGGTAGTTCTCGACGATCGCCACCCACGTGCGTCCCGCCGCCAGTCCGCTGCCGTTCAACGTGTGGGCGTGTTCGGACTTTTTCCCCGCCTTGCACCGGATGTTGGCACGGCGTGACTGGAACGCTTCAAAGTTCGAGCATGAGGAGATCTCCTTGAACTCCTTCTGGCTCGGCAGCCAGACTTCGAGGTCATACGTCTTCGCGCTCGAAAATCCCATATCGCCGGTACACAACAGGATCCGGCGGAACGGGAGCCCGAGCCGCTTTAGGATGTCTTCAGCATCTGAGGTGAGCTGCTCCAGTTGATCGTAGCTCTGCTCGGGCGTTGTGAACTTGACGAGTTCCACCTTTTGAAATTGATGCTGGCGGATGATGCCGCGGACATCGCGTCCATAGGATCCCGCCTCGCTGCGGAAGCAGGGAGTGTAGGCGCACAGGCTGATGGGGAGTTTGCCCGCGTCGATGGTCTCCTCGCGGAACAGGTTCGTCACCGGGACTTCGGCGGTGGGCGCCAGCCAGTAGTCCGTTCCCTCCAGCTTGAACAGATCCTCGGCGAATTTGGGCAACTGTCCCGTGCCAAACAGGCTCGCCGAATTGATCATAAATGGCGGCAGGACTTCGGTGTAGCCGTGCTCGCGCGTGTGGACGTCGAGCATGAAATTGATGAGCGCACGCTCGAGCCGCGCCCCCTGGCCGACATAGACTGCAAAGCGCGCGCCGGTGATCTTGGCGGCGCGGTCCAGGTCAAGGATGCCGAGCGCGGCACCGAGGTCCCAATGCGGCTGCGGTTCGAAGGCGTAGTCCCGCGGGGAACCCCAGGTGTGGATCACGGGGTTGTCGGCGGCGCTTGCGCCCGCAGGCACCGATTCGTGAGGAGTGTTCGGGATGCGGGTGAGCAGGTCGCGGAATTGCTGTTCGAGCGAGTCCGCCGTCTCGCCCAGGGCCCGGACTTCATCATCCATTTCGCGGATCTGTTGCTGGAGCGCGGAGGTGTCCTGGCCGGCCTTCTTCATCGCGCCGATGTTGGCGCTTTCCGAATTCTTCCGGGCCTTCAATTGCTCGGCTTGGGAAATGGCCTTGCGCCGCTGCTGGTCGAGGGAGCGGAACTGTTCCAGATCGAAAGTGAGTCCGCGGGTTCCGAGCCGCGCCGCCACCGCTTCCAGATTGTTACGGAAAAAGTTGAGATCGTGCATTCCTGAATCTTCATTGTAGCGGGGCCTGTTAGAATGAAGAACAATTGCCATGATCTCGGTCGTCATACCGATCCACAACGAGGAACCGGCCATCCTGCCGCTGTATGACCGGCTCACCGCGGTCATGGAGCGGATCCAGAAGAAGTACGAGATCCTGTTCGTCGACGACGCCTCCACCGACCGGAGCTTCGATCTGCTGTCCAATCTGGTTGAGACGGACGCGCGGCTGAAGGTGATCCGGCTGCGGCGGAACTTCGGCCAGACCGCGGCGCTTGCCGCTGGGTTCGATGAGGCGCAGGGCGACATCATTATCTCGCTCGACGGCGACCTCCAGCATGACCCCGAAGATATTCCCGCGTTGCTGCAGAAGCTCAACGAGGGGTACGACATCGCCAGCGGATGGCGCAAGCATCGCGTCGATAATGCCGTGACGCGAAAGGTTCCCTCGCGGATCGCCAATTGGCTGATGTCCAAGGCGAGCGGGATCGACCTGCACGACTTTGGCACGACATTCAAGGCCTACCGGGCCGAGGTGCTCAAGGACGTGAATCTGTACGGCGAGCTCCACCGCTTCATTCCCGCGCTTGCCAGTTTCTATGGGGCGCGGATCGCCGAGGTTCCCATCCGGAACGTGCCGCGCACCTCGGGCGCCTCGCATTATGGGATCGGGCGGACCTTCCGGGTGCTGTTCGACATTCTGACCATCCGTTTCCTGCTGACCTACTTCACGCGTCCGATGCACTTTTTTGGAAAGATCGGGCTCATCAGTGGCGCCATCGGAAGCGTGATTCTGTCGTTCCTGGCGGTGAAGAAGCTGCTCGGATACGAGATCTTTTACGAGCACGGACCCCTGATGATCGCGGGAACTCTGCTGGTGCTCACCGGCGTCATGATGTTTTCCACCGGGCTGCTGGGAGAAATGATGATGCGGACCTATTTCGAGAGCCAGGGCAGGCGCATCTACGCGGTTCGCGAGGTGCGGACCAAGAAGGATGCGCAGGTAAAAGGCGGGACGCGCTAGAGCTCTGCTGAGCTCGGAAGCAGTCCGCGGCGGAGCACTTCCGAGTAAAATGCGGAGTAGCGAAAGCTCCGCGGAACCCGGAAGCGTTGCGCCGCGCAGTGCTTCCGAGTAGAATGCGGAGTAATGGATCTAAGAACCGTTTCGACCGGTTTCCGGATTCCTGGATCCAGATGGCCATCTTCGACGACCGGATCGAAATTGAGAATCCGGGATTGCTTCCCTTTGGTCTCACCATCGACGACATCATGATGGGCGGCGTTGATCTCACATGAACCGCACCCGTTGGTGGATTGCCGCCCTGATGTGCGGGTTCAGCGTGGTCAACTACTTTGACCGGACGATCCTCTCCGTCGCCGCGCCGGGAATGATGCGGGAGCTGGCGATCTCGCCGGAACAGATGGGAATCGTGTTCTCCGCTTTTCAGATCAGCTACACGCTCCTGATGACTCCGGGCGGAAGATGGGCCGACCGCTTCGGACCCCGCAACGTGCTCACCGTGATGGGACTCGGCGCGGGTCTGCTCACCGCGCTGATGCCGTTGGGCGGCATCCCCGGACTGGACCAAGTGCTGGGCGTGATTTCCGTGCTGGTGATCGTCCGGTTGGGATTCGGCGCCTTCACCGCGCCGCTCTTTCCGGCCACGGCGCGCATGAACGCCGAATGGATCCCTCCGCACCGGCGGACGGCGATTCAAGGCGTCATCAATGCGGGCGCCGGACTCGGCGGCGCGCTCTCACCGATGCTGTTCACCGCCATGATCGCCATCCATGGCTGGCGGACCTCGTTCGTCCTGGCCGGAGCCGCTTCCGCCGTTCTCGCGCTGGTCTGGTATTTCAGCGTTCCTGGCCATGGCGCGGCACAACGCCAAGCGGAGTCCCGCCCGGATTGGGGTCCACTGCTGCGCGATTCCAATATCCGCTGGCTCATCGGTGGATTCGCAGCGCTCGACTACTTCGAGTACATCTTCTTCTATTGGCTCTTCTACTACCTGGGCGAAGTCCGCAAGCTCCCGGCGGCGGACACGGCATTCTACGCGACTTTTCCGTTCCTGGCCTGGACCGTCATGATGCCGCTGGGAGGATGGCTGACTGACCGGCGCGTTGCCCGGCACGGCGCCACCACCGGCATGCGGACCATTGCCATCGGCTGCATCCTGGTCTCGGTTGCCTGCCTGGTGGGCGCACTGCAGGCTTCCGGAACCACGGTTCTGGTGGCGCTGCTCTCGCTTGCATTCGGATTCTGCGCGATTGCCGACGTCACCTTCTGGTCCGCCGCGATCCACATTGGCGGATCCCGCGCGGGCGCCGCTGGTGGACTGATGAACACGGGCGGCAACCTCGGCGGCGGAATCGCGCCCGCGCTGACCCCGGTGATCGCCAGCCATTATGGATGGTCCGCTGGATTGTACTTCGGAGCAGCGGTGGCGCTGATCGCCGTGGTTGCCTGGCTGCGAATTAAAATGGAGCCATGACGTTTCCAATTCCCCGGCGGGCGGCTCTCCGGCAGGCGGCGGCCGGATTCGGCCTGCTTGGACTCCGTGGGATGCTGCAGGCAACAACCGGCAATCCGCTGGCCCCCAGGGCTCCGCACTTTACACCACGCGTGAAAAGGGTGATCTTCCTGTTCATGCACGGCGGACCGTCCTCGATCGACACGTTCGACCCCAAGGAGCGGCTGACGCGCGACCACGGCAAGCCCGTGCCCTTTAAGCGGTCGCTCACGTTCGGCGAAGGCGCAGTCCGCGGGCTGATGAAGCCGCTGTGGGAGTTCCAGCGGCAGGGGCAGAGCGGGATTCCGGTGAGCGCGCTGTTCCCGCACACCGGACGGCGCGCCGACGACCTGTGCGTGATCCGGTCGATGGTCGGCGATGGCGTCGACCACGGCGCCGCGCTGCTGCAGCTTCACACCGGCGTGTTCCAGTTCAAGCGGCCAAGCATGGGTTCGTGGGTGCTCTACGGACTCGGAACCGAGAACCAGAACCTCCCCGGCTTCATCACCATCAAGCCTTCGCTCGGACACGGCGGGGCGAACAACTGGAGTTCGAGCTTCCTGCCGGGCCAGTTCCAGGGAACGGCAATCGGGAACTCCGGCATGAAAGTGGAAGAGATCGAGAAGGAGCCGGTGCCGTACATGATCTCGCGCGGCCTGCCCGCGGAGCATCAGCGCTACGAGCTCGACATGCTCCAGAAGGTCAACCGCCGGCATGCGGAGCGCAACGAACACGACCCTGAGCTCGAGGCCCGGATCTCGGCGCTTGAACTTGCGTTCCGGATGCAGATCCAGGCGCCCGAAGCATTCGAGGTCCATCGCGAATCCGAGGCCACGCGCAAGCTCTACGGACTGGACAACGAGACCACACGTGACTTCGGCTGGCAGTGCCTCCTCGCGCGGCGGTTGTCGGAGCGGGGTGTCCGCTTCGTTCAGTGTTCGCACAGCTACAAGTGGGACCAGCACAGCGAACTTGAAAAGCTCCACACCAAGAACGCCGCCGAGGTCGACAAGCCGATCGCGGGATTGCTCACCGATATGAAGGCGCGCGGCCTGTTCGACGACACGCTGGTGATCTGGGGCGGAGAGTTCGGGCGCACACCCTGGGCGCAGGGCGCCGACGGGCGCGACCACAATCCGTACGGATACACGATCTGGATGGCGGGCGCGGGCGTCAAGCCAGGGTTCACCTATGGCGCGACCGACGAGTTCGGATACCACGCCGCCGAGGACCGCATGCATATCCATGACCTGCACGCGACGCTGCTGCACATGATGGGCGTCGATCATTTGCGCTTGACACATCGCTTTGCCGGCCGGGACTTCCGCCTCACCGATGTCGCGGGGACGGTGCACAAGGGGATCATGGCGTGAGCCGGCGCACGTGGCTGATGCTGCTCGCGCTTCCCCTGGCGGCGCAGAGCGGGGAGGGAGAGTTCTTCGAAAAGAAGGTCCGCTCTGTGCTGGCCTCGCGATGCTACCAGTGCCACTCAGGAAAGACAAAGATGGCGGGGCTGGACCTTGCCTCCGGACAAGGCGTGGAGTCCATGGTTGCTCCCCGGGATCCGGCCTCAAGCCGGCTGTACCAGGCACTGCTGTACACCGACAAAGTGAAGATGCCTCCCGCCGGCAAGTTGCCGGATGCGGAACGGGAAGTGGTCCGTGAGTGGATCGAGCAGGGTGGAGAGTGGCCTGCCGCGCCGCGGCCCGCTGCAACCGCTGGCGCTGGCGCCAGGCACTGGTCGTTTGCTCCGGTTGCGAACCCCCGGCCTCCGGCAGTGAAGAACGAGGCTTGGATCCGTGACCCGATGGACCGCTTCGTGCTGTCGGGGCTGGAATCGAAGAATCTCGCGCCTGCCGCACCAGCCTCGCCGCTCGCGCTGCTACGCCGGGTCACATTCGATCTCACCGGACTGCCGCCCACGCTCGAAGAAATCCAGGCCTATATGGCCGATTCGGAGCCAGGCGGCTACGAACGCGCGGTGGACCGGTTGCTTTCCTCTCCGCGGTACGGCGAACGCTGGGGACGCCACTGGCTCGATGCCGCGCGTCTGGCCGACTCCACTGGCATGGATGAAGACAACCTCTATCCGCACGCCTGGCGCTACCGCGACTACGTGGTCCACTCGTTCAACGAGGGAACCCCGGTGGATCAATTCATCCAGCAGCAGTTGGCGGGCGACCTCCTTCCCGCCTCCTCGCGCGAGGAACGGGCGCGCAACCTCACCGCGACTGGATTCCTCGCTCTCGGCCCGCGGCCGCTCGCCCAACAGGACCGCCTGCAAGCGGTCTACGATATCGTCGACGAACAGATCGACACGGTATCGAAAGTGTTCCTGGGACTCACGCTTTCCTGCGCGCGCTGCCACGACCACAAGTTCGACCCGCTGTTAACCAGCGACTACTACGCACTTGCGTCAATCCTCGCCTCCACGCGCCAGTTCCGAAACTACGGGCGTCCAGGCTCGATCTCCTACATGCACTATGAGGCGCTTGATCCCGCCGCCTACGCGCAATATGAACTGCACCGCAAGCGCATGTTCTCGAAGCAGCTCGAAATGGAGGATGCGCTCGCCGAGGACCTGGGACGCGATAGCGCGCCGCTGCGGCAAAAGGTGGGAGCATCGATCCACGCGGCCTGGGAAGTAATCCACCAGGGAGCCAACCCCGGCGCTGCCGCGAGCCGCCACGGCATCGACGCACGGCATCTCGCAAAGTGGGTGGCGTGGCTCAAAGGCGCCGGGCTCGCGAAGTTCGATCAGGCGGCCGCGGCAACGATCGCGAGTGTCGCTGCGGACCTCGAGAAGCAGTACAACACGACTGCGTCCAAATGGGACCAATCGCTCGAGGGATGGCGGTCAAGGCTGTCGAGGGAGATCGTTCAGGACCGCGCGCTGCCCGACCGTCCGAAGCCCGACGAGCAGAGCTTCTTTGGCCGGACGGCCTTCAACGGCGGACCGATGGAGCTGCCCGAGCCGCCCCGGGTCCGGCTCTTGCGCCTGGAGTGGGAGCAGTTGAGCAAGACGCTGCCCGACGAGCCGGATCTTGTGAGTGCGGTTGTGGATGGCCCAAGCGTCGATCAGCGTGTGTTCGTGCGAGGTAGTCTGTACAATCCCGGCGAACCGGTGCAAAAGCGCTTCCCGCTCGCGCTTGCCGGGACGAGCCAGCCCGCGGTCAAGTCCGGCAGCGGACGGCTGGAGCTCGCGCAGTGGCTCACGAGCCGCGAGAATCCCCTGACGGCGCGTGTGTTCGTGAACCGCGTGTGGCAATGGCATTTCGGCGAGGCGCTGGTCCGCACGCCGTCCAATTGGGGCGCGACAGGCGAGAAGCCCGTGAATCCGGAGTTGCTCGACCACCTGGCGCATCGTTTCGTTTCGAGCGGCTGGAATCTGCGCGGGCTGCACCGGGCGATCCTGCTGTCGAGCACCTACCGCATGAGTACGCATGCAGCGTCCGATGCTCTCCGCGTGGATCCCCTGAACCGGATGTTCTCACGGTTCCCGCGCAACCGGCTTTCGATCGAACAGATCCGCGACAGCTTCCTGGCGCTGGACGGGTCGCTCGATTCGGCCATCGGCGGGCAACTTCTGACCGCGGCGGGCGGCAAGCGGCAGCGCGTCGATCCTGAGGAGATCCAGCGGCGCACTCTGTACCTGCCCGTGCGGCGTGGGAGCATCCCGCCACTGCTTGCGATTTTCGATTTCGGCGACGCCACGACCCCGGGCGAGGCGCGGGCGCGGACCAACGTTGCGCCCCAGGCGCTGTTCATCCGCAACAGCAAGTTCGCCGTGGAGCGGTCGCGGGGCTTGGCGGCCCGGCTGCTGGCCGATTCCGCCTTAAGCGACGCCCGGCGTGTTGAGACAGCGTACTTGATGGCTCTTACACGTCCGGCCGGTCCGGGTGAAATCGACGAGGCATTGAGCTACATAGCATCCATGCAATCTCGGCTGGGTGGGACAGACGCGCGGCTAACGGCCTGGCGGAGTTTCTGCCATGTGCTCCTGTCGTCAAACGAATTCCTCTACTGATCCGCCCCCAGTTGTGGTGGGAGCCCCTCACGCCGTCGATGACTTCGGCTCTGGGTTCCAACCGTAACGGCTTTCATTAGCCACTTTTAGGGGGAAAACCTCTTCCCAGCCCTCCCCCCTTTTGCGTTTTCAACCCCAGCAGGAAAATCCCCGTCGCCACCCGTCCGGGGTGTTGAGTACGCCTGGTACATTGCCTATCCTAGTCCTTTGGTTTTTGCTAACCAGCTTGAGGAACGGATTAGCACAATTGTAAACAAAGAGGGAACTAACATGATTTGGAATGAACTACAAAAACATAGCAATCCCTCTCGCCGTTCTGGCCTACCCTAGCGTTGCCAGTGCGATTACTTATGAGGTAGGGCCGGGGAAGCCCTACACCTCGATCGGGGCGGTACCGTGGACCAGCCTTCAACCCGGGGACGAAGTCGCCATCCATTGGCGTTCTGAGCCGTACAAGGAAAAGTGGGTCATCAATCGCTCGGGCACCCCGAACCGGCGGATTCTCGTCCGGGGATATCCGGGACCGAACGGCCAACTGCCCGTGATCGAGGGAGTAGGGGCAGTGACGCCGCGCAACCTGGGATTTTGGAACGAAGATCGCGGCCTGGTCAAGATTGGCGGGGCCGACGTCGGATCGGAGATCCCGTCACACCTGCTCATCCACGGGCTGGAGATCCGGAACGCTCATTCCGGGAACACTTTCGTGAATAGACTGGGACAGACCACCCGGTACGCTTCGAACGCCGCGGGAATATTCATCGAGCGCGGCAAGGACATCGTGATCCGCAAGTGCAAGATCACCAACAACGGGCACGGGATCTTCGTGGCGTCGGGGAACACCTACATCGCGCGCGACATCCGCATTGAGCGAAACACCATCGTGCATAATGGAGTCCCGGACGACGGCTACCACACCAACATCTACGTCAGTGGATCCGGCATGACGATCCAGCACAACCTGATGGTGATCGCCGCCGGCAAGCAGGTGAATCAGATCAAGGACCGCTCGGCAAACCTCGAGGTGTCCTACAACTGGATCGAAGGGGGGAACCGCCAACTCGACCTGGTGGACGGGCCGACGGCAATCCAATGGGAACGGAACTACCACAATAGCTGGGTCTTCGGAAACGTGATGATCGAGTACGGCGGCTACGACAACACAAACATCGCCTTGTTTGGCGGCGACTCCCCGAAAATCGATGCCCATCGCCGGGGAACCCTCTTCTTCTACAACAACACCGTGGTCTCAAACCGTGGTGATGACACGACCCTTGTGATGCTCTCTCATCCCTACGCGTTCGCCGACATCCGCAACAACGCGGTATGGACTCCGAATGGGCGACTCTACCTGATGGCGGCAAAGGGAACGAGCGAGCGCCGCAACAACTGGTTCTCCAACCGCTTCCTGACGCAATATCCCGAAAACACCCAGTACCAGGCGGACCGGGGTGGCAACATCTTTGGCACGAATCCAGGATTCGCAAACCCGTTGGCCGGCGACTTCCGTCCCCTCGCCAATTCTCCTCTGGTGAACGGGTCCACTTCACTCGCAACGGGATCGCCCGCGGTGATTTGGGAGTACTTCAGCCTCTTCACACTTCTCCCGCGCCCCGCCGTGGGAATCCGGGACATCGGAGCGCTCGAGTACAAGCCTTAGCGCGAAAGAGTGATCTGCTGTTCGCCGTCCACGTAGCCGATGAACTCCGCTCCAACCGGCGCAAGAACGTTCTTCGGCTTCGGACCGCTCACTTCCACCGGGCGGCTCACGTCACCGTTATTGGCTGACGGGACCGCCCGGATCTTGATCCGCTGCCCGCCCGCGCCCATCACGTGCTGCATCTCGAACAAGGCTTTGGACCCGAACGCAATGAACTTCTTCTTCGTCCGGTCCAGCACCACTCCCTCCGCCGGGGCTCCGGGCACGATCACAACCACATCCCCAGACTTGACTGCGGTGACGGTGGAAAACTTCAACCGCGTCCCCGGCTCTACCTTGGAGGGCACTTCTTCCAAGAGCCGCAACCGGACCGGCGTGCCGTCTGGGACCGCCGCCTTTTTCGCTGCTTGGCGCGGGGTTTCGGCCGGCGCCCGGACCGCCGGAGCCTGAGCGGCGGGGCTCTGGTCCGGAGCGGGTTTGGGCGGGGCGGCAGGTGCCGCAGGCGCGGGTACCTGCTCCCGTGTGACGGCCGGCAGATCCGCCTTGGGCCTGGTGATCACGAAAATCCCGCCCACGGCGGCGGCCAAGGCCACCGCGATGCCGGCGATCAGCGGCGTTTTGCTCTTTGCCTGGGCCTGGGCCTGGGGCGGCGGAACCTGCGCCGCGGCGGCGGCAACGGCCACCGACGAGACTGGGATACTGGCCGTCAACCCACGGATGGCGTTGAGCGCATCGCGCACTTCGTCCATCGTCTGGTAGCGGTCCGCCGGTGACTTCCGCAGGCAGCGGTGAATTACGGCGTCAAGGGCGGGCGGGATGTCCGGAGCGGTGGCCACCAGGCTCTCTGGCTCGTCGCGGAGCACGGCGGTCAGCGTGCTGACGGTGTTGGCCCCCTGGAAGGCGCGCTTGCCGGTGGCCATTTCGTACAGGACGGCTCCAAGCGCGAAGATGTCGGACCGCGTGTCGACGGCCTGCCCCTGCGCCTGCTCGGGCGACATGTAGGACACAGTGCCCATGATCATGCCCTGCATCGTCAATGGCGCGGTCCGGGTGGCGTCGGGATCGGCCTCCGGAGCCGCCTGCCGCGAAAGCTTGGCCAAACCGAAGTCGAGCACTTTCACCCGGTCCCGGCCCGTGATCATGACGTTGCCAGGTTTGAGGTCGCGGTGCACGATTCCGGCGGCGTGCGCCGAGGCCAGCGCATCTGCGATCTGCGCTCCGTAGCTGATTACGGCGGGAGCCCTCAGGCCGCCCGGCGGGATCGATTCGGCCAGAGTGCGCCCGGCCAGAAATTCCATCACGAGGATGTCGGAATCGGCCTCCGAGACGATGTCGAAGATCGTGATAATGTTTGGGTGATTGAGACCGGAGGCGGCCTGAGCTTCTTGCAGGAACCGGCGGCGGAGAGATGGATCGGCGCGATGGTCGCCGAGCAGAACTTTGAGAGCCACGGTCCGGTTCAGCCGGGTGTCGCGGGCCCGGTAAACCTTCCCCATCCCTCCACTCCCAATTTCTTCCTCGACCTCATACTGGTCCCGGATTTTGGGCAGCACGCGGGCAGTATCGCACACCCTGGTTGGGCTATGTCAACAACCCACGATGGGGTCGATGGGGCCGGTGGCCTTAACCCTAGCGCTAGAGGATGTTGGCCAGCACGCCACCATCGACCAGAATCGTGGTTCCGGTGATGTAGCTGCCGGCCTCGGTGCCCAACAAGAGCGCCGTACCCACCAGTTCCTCCGGCCGGCCCCACCGGCCGAGCACAGTACGGTCGGAGAAATATTTTTTCTGCTCGTCCGTGAGGATCTTCCCGGGCAAATCCGTAAGAAACGGACCCGGCGAAATGCAGTTCACCGTGATGTTGTAGGGACCCAGGTCGATTGCGCCCGCGCGGGCCAGCCCGATCAAGCCGGACTTGGTGGCGCAGTAGACGCTACGCCCCGCCTTGCCGCCCAGCCCGAGTACCGACGAGATGTGGATGATCCGGCCCCAGCGGCGTTCCTTCATGCCCGGCAGCAGGGCCCGTGTCAACCGGACGCAGCTTGATAAGTTCAACTCGACGATGCGGTCCCAGGCGTCATCGGTGATCTGGTCGACTGGCTGGGGAACGTTCGACCCGGCGTTGTTCACCAGAACATCCACGCGGCCCAGCCGCGCCAGGGTCTCGGCGGCCAGGGCGTCGGACGCGGCGCGGTCGTTCATGTCGGCGGTCATCCATTCGACACGCGCGGGCAGTCCTGCGCCGATTTCGGCGGCGGCCGCGCGCAACTCGTCTTCGTGGCGGCTCGAGATCATCACGTTCGCGCCACACTCGGCGTAGCCGCGGGCCATCGCCTTGCCCAGTCCTTTGCTCCCGCCGGTCACCAGGGCCACTTTGCCCGAAAGATCGAAAAGCTGAGGTACAGTCATCTGAGCTATAGTAACCCAACGCCCCGCGCTTCAACGAATGCCCGTCCAAATCTCAGCGTTTCCCAAGTGCTACCTCGACACGATCGCCGGTACGCGCGAAATGTCCGTTTTCCAGTGGATCGAAATGGCCCGCCAGCTCGACGCCGACGGCCTGGAGATGTACGACGGCTTTTTCACGAGCCTCGATCCCGCCTACCTCGATTCCGTCGGCGAGGCGATCTCGTCCGCCGGGTTCGCCATGCCGATGCTGTGCTGCTCACCCGATTTCACGAATCCGGACGCCGATGCCAGACGCCGCGCCGTGGAGCGCGAAGCCGCTATGATCGGCGTGACGCGGCGGCTGGGAGGTCCGCGCGCTGTGTGCCGTGTGCTGAGCGGACAGCGCTACCCGGAGGTCAGCCGCGAGCAGGGGATCGCCTGGTGTGTCGAGTGCATTGAGCATTGCCTGGCGGTGGCGCGCGAGATGGATGTCGTGTTGGGAATCGAAAATCATTACAAAGACGGATTCTGGAAGTACCCGGAATTCGCGCAAAAGAAGGACGTATTTCTGGAGCTTGTGAACGCGATCCCGGACAGGGATCATTTCGGGGTCCAGTACGACCCCTCCAACGCGATCGTCGCAGGCGACGACCCAGTGGAGCTTCTCCGCCAGGTGGCTCCGCGCGTCGTCAGCATGCACGCCTCGGACCGCTACCTCGCCGAGGGCGCCACGCTCGACGACCTGCGCCAGAACGACGGGACGCTCGGCTACTCGCCGAATCTGCGCCACGGCGTCACCGGCCGGGGACTCAACGACTACCACACGATCTTCTCGATCCTGGCCCAGCACAACTACCGCGGCTGGATCAGCATCGAGGATGGAATGAACGGAATGGAGGAGATGGCCGAGTCGCTCGCGTTTCTGCGCAAGATGAGCGCCATCTATTTCGCATGAGACGGATCCGCACCGCGCTCATTGGTTGCGGCAAGGTCGGGCACCTGCACGCCGCCGCGCTCGCCACACTGCCCGAATCGGACTTCGTGGCGGTCTGCGACTCAAGCCCGGAACGCGCCGCGGCCTTTGCAACGCAATACGTCACACCGCGCCCGTTTACGGACCCCGAGGCGATGCTGGGCCAGGCGTCTGTTGAGGCGGTGGTGTTGTGCACTCCGCATCCGCTTCACGCCGCGCACGCGGTCCTTGCGGCCCGCCGTGGCGCGCACGTACTGGTCGAAAAGCCACTGGCGACCACGTTGGCCGATTGCGACGCAATCATTTCGGCGGCGGCTGCCGGGGGAGTCAAGCTCGGGGTGGTCAGCCAGCGCCGGCTGTTCGAGCCGGTGCAACGGATGAAGGCGGCGATCGACGCGGGAAAGATCGGGCGTCCGATCCTCGGGACCTTCCACATGCTGAGCTGGCGCGACCAAGCCTACTACCGCTCTGATCCCTGGCGCGGCCGGTGGGACACGGAGGGTGGAGGCGTGCTGGTGAACCAGTCGCCGCACCAGTTGGACATCCTGCAGTGGCTCATGGGTCCGATCGAGGAGATTTCTGGCTATTGGTCAAACCTGAGCCATCCCTTCGTCGAGGTCGACGATACGGCGCTCGCGATGATCCGGTTCAAGAGCGGCGGGCTCGGAGCAGTCGTCGCCAGCCTGTGCCAGAAGCCCGGGATCTACGCCAAGGTCCATGTTCACGGGTCGAACGGCGCCAGCGTGGGAGTCCAAACCGACGGAGGAGCGAGCTTCGTCGCGGGGATGTCGGAAATCGCCGAGCCGCCGCTCAACGACCTGTGGACCATCCCCGGCGAGGAGCACCTGCTCGCGCAATTCGAGGCCGAGGACCGCGCCCGCTTCCGGGAGATCAACGCCACCGAGCGCTACCACGCTCTCCAGATCGCCGATTTCCTGAGTGCGATCATCGAGGACCGCGACCCCTTGGTGACGGGCCGCGACGGGCGCGTGGTGGTCGAGATGTTCACCGCGATCTATCAGTCCCAGAACCTGGGGCGGCCGGTCAAGTTTCCACTGGACCATTGACTTCCCATGCCGATCCATCCTACGATCGGCATGAAATGGCCAGAAAATGGTACGAGCTGTTCGTTTCCGTGGATGGTGACGAGCCAGCCGCGTTCCCGCCTCCTCCGGAACCGCCGATTCCGGTGGCGCCAGGAGTGGGGAAGCCCGGCACGGCTGCCGCGAATCCGGCCCAGGCAATTGCCGAGATTGCCGCATCGGTCCAGATCCCGGCCCAGCGGCTAGAGGCCAAGGCGGTGTCCAAGGCGGCGACGTTCCAGGAGATCTACCAGGCCGCCGAGATTCCCGCTCCGCCTAATGGATACACGATTTTCAAAGTGGCGGATATGCTCCAAAGCGAGCACATCCGGTCGCTGCCGGTCGAGATCAAGAAAAGCTCGATTCTCGTGGCGCTGGAAGCAGCCGGGGTCAAGATCGCCGATATCATCCAGGACGCCGTCCGCCGCGACAAGGCGCTCGACACGTTCGAGCTGGTGCAGCAAAAATCGGTGGATGCGCTCGAATCCAGGATGTCCGAAGAGAACAAGAAGCTCCAGACTGAAGCCGATCGCGTCCTGAACGAGCTGCGTGCAAAGATTCAAGCAAACAATGACGCCGTTGCCAAGGAACGCGAGCGGTTCCTGGCCTGGCGGCTCGAAAAGCAGAAAGAGGAGCAGCGGATCGCCGATGCGGTGGAGCCTTTTGTTCCGGCCAACCCCATCACCACCGGTCCCGTGGCCGCCCCGGCGCCTGTGTCCCCTCCGGCTCCCAAACCGGGCGCATGAAAAGAGTACCAGTACTGTCTGGAAGATAAGGAGGCCGTATGTTCAACCGGCTGAGCAGGCTGATTCGTTCCTTCGTGGGATTCTTTATTTCTGTGGCTGAGGATCCTGAGTTGATTCTGCAGCAGAACATCCAGGACATGAATGACCAGGTCCCGAAGATGAACGAGAGCATCGCGATGGTGAAGGCCAACGTCACGCTGCTTGAGAAGGAAGAAGCCAAGTACAAGGCGGAGCTGTCCGAGCTCACCAACAAGGTGAAGGCGGCGATCCAGGCGGGACGCGAGGATTTGGCCGGCCACTTCGCGGTCAACTTGGAGAGCCTGCGTTCGGCGCTCGCCAGAACGCAAGGCCAATTGCAGACGGCACGGATGGCGTATGAAAAGGCCGAGGCGGTGAAGAAGGCGTTCATGCGTGAAAAGGAACGCAAGACCTACGAAGCCATGAACGCGATCCGCGACCACCGCCGCGCGCAGTGGCAGAAGAAGGTGGCCGACTCCATGGAACAGTTTGAAGTCGCGGGCATCAGCCAGACGCACGACGAGATGCTTCGCAAGATCGAGGAGCAGACGGCAGTCAATGAAGCGCGGATGGACATGGCGCTCGGCAACGTCGATCAGCAGAAGTTCAAGATCGAGGAAGAAGCGGAGCAGTTGCGCGCGGCCGAGCTGGTCAAGCAGTTCAAAGCGCAAATGGGGCTGATCGCACCCGAGGCGACTCCCAGTGCACCGCAAAAGACGATGGGCGGACGTGAGGGAGAGAGGGTGGGCTAATGGCTGTCCGAATTGAAAAGGGTGGATGGATCACAATCTTCGTCCTGGGGCTCGGCCTCACGGCGTACGCGCTGTACAAGTACGGGATCTTCGACCCTGCGTCGTTGCTGAGCGGGAGTCCGGGAGCCACCAGCACCCCGGTTGATACCTCAAAGCCTCTGGCCCCGTCGGGGAGTTCCGACACCAATCAGGTGCGCGTGCGCGTCAACATCTGGGTCGGTTGCGTTGGCGGACTGGTCGCCAACGGAGGCCTCGACACCAAGCCCGATTCAATCTACGACAAGTCCGGGATCAAGGTCAGCTTCAAGATCATCGACGACTGGACCGAAGGCGCCACGGCGCTGGCGACCAACAATGTTGACGTGATGCTGACCACCGCCGATGTCTGGGCCAAGGATTATGCGCAATTCCAGGAAAAGGGGTTCAACGCCCGCGCCGTATACCTGGTCGACTGGTCGCGCGGCGCCGACGGCGTGATCGGCAAGCAGGGCATCAACAACATCGAGGACCTGGCCGGCAAGACGGTCGCTTTCGCGCCATTCACGCCCTCGCACTTCCTGCTCTGGAACGGACTGAAGGGATCGGGGCTGTCCACCGAACAACGCCGCGACGTGTTCTCGAAAGCGATTCACACCAAGGATGGCATCGAGCCGGCGACCCTATTCGCGCAACAAAAGGTGGACGCCGCCGTGGCCTGGGATCCGGACATGAGCGATGCCGTCGGTAAGCGCGCGGGATCGAAGAAAATCTACGACACCAAGATCGCCAACAAGCTGATCGCCGACATCCTGGTGGTCAGCGACCGCTTTGCGTCAAAGAATCCGCAAACGCTGCTCAAGTTCCTGGAAGGCTGGATGCGCGGAGTGGAGTTCATCCAACAGAATCCGAACCGGGCGCACACGCTCATCGGGTCGATCAAGGACTTCAACATTCCGGCTGACCTTGCCAAGACGATGCTCGAGGGCGTGCGGCTGGCCGATTACGCCGACAACAAGTCGTTTTTCAGCGCTTCATCGGGCGATTCCGACTACACCAACATCATGAAGATGGCGACCGATATGTACCGCGAGGAGCGCATGATCAAGCGCACCCCGGACATCGACGCATCAGCGGACCGGCGCTATCTCGACTCGCTTTCGGGCAAATTCTCTTCCACCTCGACCGAGCCCGCGATCGAGTACAAGGCTCCGGTGGCGGGCGCCAAGCCGTTCGCCACACAGCGCCGGGCGATCTACTTCGAAACCGGATCGTCGAACATGAGCGTCGACTCGCGGGCGGTGGTGGACGAGATCGGCGGATTCATGCGGGCTTATGAGAACACCGTGGTCGACATTGAGGGCAACACCGATTCCACCGGCACGCGCGACATCAACCTCGAGCTGTCGAAGCAGCGCGCCGAGGCCGTGAAGTCCTACCTGGTAAAGAAGTACGGATTCCCGCCTGCGCGCCTCCGCGCCAGCGGCAATGGTCCGGACAAACCCGTGGAGACCAACGCCACCAACGAAGGCCGCGAAAAGAACAGGCGCACCGACATCAAGATCTACGCGAATCCGGGATCAAACTGATGGACGGCGCGATCCGCCGTCCTGTCGCAAGGCAAACGCGCCTGATCCTAGGCGCCGGGATCTGGCTGTTCGTCGTGGCGGCGTGGTTCGCGGTGACCAAGTCGGGGGTGCTGCCGCCACTCGCGGTTCCGGATCCGGCAGGCGTCGTGCGGGCGTTCGCGATGCTGTTCACCGAGTACAACCTGCTGGGCAACGTGTTCCAGAGCTGGTGGCGGATCGCGCAGGCGTTCCTGATGTGCGTGGTTGTGGCGATCCCGCTGGGCGTGCTGATGGGCGCGTTTCCGTGGCTCTACCACCTGATCAACCCGGTGGCCGCGCCCATGCGCTCGATGCCGATCACCGCATTCCTGCCCGCCTTCATCGCGCTGCTGGGGCTCGATGAGGCGATGAAGGTTGGGTTTCTCTTCTTCGGCATGTTCTTCTACCTGCTGGCCGTGGTGGTCGAGGAAGTGAACAAGGTCGATGACGCGCTGCTTGAGACCGCCTACACGCTGGGGGCAAAGACGAAGGACGTGTTGTGGCTGCTGTTCCGCGCTTCGTTTCCCGCCGTGTTCGGGTCGTTCCGGATCCTCTACGACGTCGGCTGGACCTACGTGATCCTGGCCGAGATGGTGAACTCGCGCAAGGGCGTCGGCTACATGGTGGAGGCCGCGCGCAAGGTGCTCGACTTCGAGCGTGTCTACGCGGGCATCATCGCGATCGGCATTGCGGCATTCCTGTTCCGGTGGCTGCTCACGCTCGCCGAGGCGCGGCTGTTCCCATGGCGTTCGAAGGAGGCCGATTGAGCAACATCAAGATCCAGCTTCGCGGGGTTGGCCGCACCTTTGTCGCGCGCGATGGCTCGCGGGTGCAGGCGCTCCGTGACGTGAACATGGAGATCGCCGATGAGGTTGGTTTGGACGGCGGCGACATCGGTGAGTTCCGCGTGATCCTGGGGCCATCAGGCTGCGGAAAATCAACAGTCCTGCGCGCGATCGCGGGCCTTGATGTTCCGGACCTGGGCGACGTGCTCGTGAACGGCCGGAAGGTGACCGGGCCGGGGGCCGAGCGCGGCATGGTGTTCCAGAAATACACTTCGTTCGCCTGGCTGACGGTTTCGCAAAACATCGCCTACGGGCTGGACTTGAAGGGAACTCCGGAAGCCGAAAAGCAGAAGATCGTGAGCCACCTCATCGAGGCCACCGGGCTGCGCGGTTTCGAGAACGCCTATCCGCGCACGCTGTCCGGTGGCATGCAGCAGCGGGTCGCGATCGCCCGCACGCTCGCCGTCCGGCCCCAGGTGATCCTGATGGACGAGCCCTTCGGCGCGCTCGACGCGCAGACCCGCAACGACATGCAGGATCTGCTGATGCGCATGTGGGCCGAGAGCGCGGCCACGGTCCTGTTTGTCACGCACGACGTCGCCGAAGCCGTCTATCTCGCCGACCGGATTTATATCATGTCGTCGCGCCCGGGGACGATCATTGAGGAGATTCACGTGCCGTTCCCGAGGCCGCGCGAGGAGAGCATCAAGCACTCGACCGCTTTCGAGCAGTTGGAGGAGCACGTCCTGGCACGGCTGCGGTCGGCCGCAGGGCACGGCCAGGTCCGCGTCACAGTATAGCCGCTTAAAACCTCGCTGACCGCGCCAGATCCGGCCGCGGCCGGAAGTTCGTGTACCGGCTCATCATCTCGCGGTGCAGCGTCTTGACCATCATGAACCGGGCGTTGAACTTGAACCACTGATCCTCGATCAGCCAGTGGCCCTCCCCGGTGCGGATACGGCCAAAGCGCATCTGCGTTCCCTTTTCGATTTTGCCGATCACCCCGAAGCCGATGCTCACGGTGTCAAACATCTCGGCCTCGGTCTTCACCATTTCTGATTCCGCCTTATCAATCCAGATCCGGCCGCGCATCTTCTCGAAAATCCGGGCGCGCATGTTCTTGGCCCGGTACCCGGGACGCGGCTCAAAGTCGAGTACCAGGGCGGGGCGCGAGTTGATGACCTCCTCGCCCGCCACCTTGTAGTCCAAGGCTTCGGGGAATTCCTGGATCCAGGCTTCCTCGTCTTTTTCCTTCTTGCGCGCGGCCTGGCGCTCAGTTTGCTTCTGCTCAGGCGTCTTGGCCTTTTGCGCGGCGATGTATTGGCGGATGGACTCCTGCTGCTTCGCCAGACGCTCTGGCGTGAGCGGCTTGCCGTCCTCCGACGTCCCGCGCATGATCACGATGCCGTCGACGATCTCCCGCACGGAGGTCCAACTGCTCTCCTTGACAAGCTTGCCGTTGGATCCGAACTCGCGCCGGGCACCGCTGAAGTCGTACAGGTAGTCCGATTTGCGCTGGTCCTCGCGGTTCAAGCCATCGAGCGATTTGCGGACCATCCCGCGGATCTCAGGTTTGGTCTCGGCGCTGATTCCGCAGACCAGGCTCAATATGAGGGCGATTCTCATAAACACCATGCGACGCTCAGTCCCTCCGGGAAGTTCCTTGAATTTTGCGCATCACGTCTACTCCGCTGCATCGATCCGGTAGATCACGCCGTCGTCGTAGTCGGCGACGTACAGCTCACCGTAGTCGTCCTCGCCGAACGTGCTCGTGGAAAACTGTTGTTCCTCGACCAGTCCATTCTGCCACTCCAGCCCGTCGAAGTACATGCACCATATGTAGCTGCTGACGAAGTCGCCGTGGATGTAGCATCCCCTTAGCACCGGGATCGCGGATCCGCGATAGACGTATCCACCCGTGACCGAGCCGCCTTCATCGCGCCCGTACGTCCGGACCGGATCCACCAGTCCGGGGATGTCGCAGTACCCGCTGAAGCAGCGATCGCCTTCCTTCAGGTTCCAGCCGTAGTTTTCCCCGCCCGGGCTGTACCACGGCTGGAAATTCACCTCCTCGCGGCTCGCCTCTCCCACGTCTCCAATGTAGAGATCACCCGTCGCCGAGTCGAAGGAGAACTTCCACGGGTTGCGCAGTCCCATTGCCCAGATCTCGGGCAAGAAGCCGGGAGTGTTGACGAAGGGATTCGACGGCGGCACGGCGTACGGCACTGCGCCGGACTCGACATCAATGCGGAGCAGCTTCCCGAAAGGGCTGAGCGGATTCTGGGCGTTGCCATCTTCGTCCCTCGTGCTGCCGCCATCGCCGAGGCCGGCGTACAGGTAGCCGTCGGGCCCGAATCGAAGCGTGCCGCCAAAGTGGATCGGATTGGGGTGAGGAATCGCAAGGATTACCTCTTCCGTTGCCGGATCGGCCTGGTCCGCCCCGGGTTCGCAGCGGAAGCGCGAAATCGTGAACGTGCTCTGGCGATCGACGTAGGTGACATAGAACCGCCCTGTCAACCCGAACTGTGCTGGAAATGCCAACCCGATCAGGCCGCTCTCTCCCCGTGCGCGCGTCAGAGTCCCCGTGCGCGCGTCAGAGATCGAATGTCGAGAAACGGCCGCTCCTCCAAGGCTCCGTCCCGGATGATCCGGATCAGGCCTTCCTGCTGGGCCACGAACAACCGTCCTGATCCGTCGTGCGGAGCAGCGATCTCGACCGGCATCGAGACACCCCTGGCAATCGGCGCCGCGCGAATCGGGGACTGTCCCCCGGCCGGTCCCGCCAAAGCTGCCAAAACCAGGAGCAGGCTGAATTTGACCACGCTGAATTTGGCCACGTCCTATCATCCCAAACTTGTTGGCCCGCGGGGCCTTGGTAAACTGTTGGGTGCCCTCCGCTTGCCCGCTCTCCGGTTCGAAATCCTCGCCACTTGCCCTGTCACAGGAGCGCGCGCGGGCGTGCTTCACACTCCCCACGGGCAGGTGGAGACTCCGGTGTTCATGCCTGTGGGTACCCAGGCTTCGGTCAAGGGGCTCACGCAGAAGCAGCTTGCCGAAGATGTCGGCACCCGCATCCTGCTGGGAAACACTTATCACCTCTACCTCCGTCCGGGGCACGAGGCGATCGCCCGGATGGGTGGACTCCACCGGTTCATGCAGTGGGACCGCGCGATCCTCACCGACTCGGGTGGATTCCAGGCCTTCAGCCTCAGCAAGCTCACCAAAATCTCGGACAAGGGAGTGCTGTTCCGCTCGCACCTGAACGGCGACCAGCACCTGTTCACACCGGAGTCCACGGTGGATGTTCAAATGGCGCTTGGCAGCGACATCATGATGGTCCTCGACGAGTGCCTCGCGTATCCGGCCAGCCACGCCGCCGCACGTGCGTCGATGGAGCGGACCATCCGCTGGGCGCAGCAGTCATTCGATCATTTCCGTGGCCGGTCCACGGGGGGCCAGGCACTGTTCCCGATTGTGCAAGGCTCGATGTTTCCGGATCTGCGCCGCGAGTGCGCCGCGCGCCTGGCCGGGCTCGGCGCCGAAGGTTACGCGATCGGAGGGATCTCCGTCGGCGAGCCGAGGCCCATCAGCATGGAGATGACGGAGGCCTCGGTACCGGAACTGCCCGTGGACCGTCCCAGGTACGTGATGGGGGTCGGGACACCGGAAGAACTGCCTGAGTACGTGGCCCGCGGAGCCGACATGATGGACTGCGTCATGCCGTCGCGAAACGCGCGCAACGGCTGCCTGTTTACCGACGAAGGCAAGCTGATCATCAAGCACGCCCGGTTCAAGGAGGATGCCTCGCCGATCGAGGATTCGTGCGGCTGTCCTACCTGCCGGACCTATTCCCGCGCCTACCTGCGGCACCTGTTCCTGGCGGGGGAAATGCTGTACTGCACCCTTGCCACCATTCACAACCTGCGAAAGTACCTTGACATCATGCGCCGAATCAGGCAGTCTATTCTGCTTGGGACATTCCCGGACTTTTTAGCGGCGGCCCGTTCGCGAAGTGTGGACGATCCCGCCAGAGTATAGTGTGCTACCCTCCCTAATACTGTTCCAGTCTTCCTCGTCCTCCAACGCCATCATGGGCATCCTGCCGCTCGTGCTGATGTTCGGGATCATGTACTTCCTGCTGATCCTCCCGATGCAGCGCCAGCGGAAACGGACCCAGGAAATGCTTGGCTCGCTGAAGAATGGGGACATCGTGCAGACCAGCGGAGGGCTGGTGGGTTCGATCGTGTCGCTCACCGACGACGTGGTCGTGCTCCGGGTCAAGCCGGACAATGTTAAGCTTCAAGTTCTGCGCTCGGCGGTATCGGGCGTGGTGAACCCGGAAGAGAAGTAGGAAATGAGCAAGAATCTTCGCTACAAAGGGCTGATCATCCTCGGGGTGATTCTGGTGTGCGTCTACTTGATCACAGGCATCCCCAAGTCCAAGGACGAGCTGGCGGCCAATCTGCGGACCAACATCAAGCTTGGGCTCGACCTCAAGGGCGGGTCACACCTGGTGTGCCAGATCCAGGTCCAGGATGCGTTCAAGGCCGAGGCCGGAATCGTGATCGACCGGATCAAGACGGCGGCGACCAAGGCCGGCATCCCGTATTCGACCATTGAAACCAACGATCCAGCGACGCTGGCCGACGCGGAGAAGATCGAAATCACGGTCAAGGGCGTGCCGATCGACAAGACAAGCGCGTTCCGCCAGATCGTAACCGACAGCGCTTCGCAGTGGACCCTGACCGGGATCAACCCCACCGACTACCGGCTCAACCTGAAGCCGACCGAAGCCATCCAGTTGCGTAAGGACACGGTCCAGCGGACCGTCGACACGATCGAAAAGCGGATCAATGCGCTCGGGCTCGCGGAAGCCACGGTCCAGCCGCGGGGCCGGGCCGAAGCCGACAGCGAAGTGATGATCCAGATGCCGGGCGTGGACGATCCCGCCCGGGTCAAGGCGATCATCTCGACTGCGGCCAAGCTTGAGATCGCAGAAGTCAAGAGCGGTCCTCACACCGACGAGGCGCAGGCGATGCAGTCCCATGGCGGGCTGCTCCCGCTCAACACTCGCATCGTGAAGGCTTCGGCGGCGAGCGGCGACGGCAGCGGCGTGTTCGTGCTGTCCCGCCTTCCGGTCGTCACCGGGCGCGACATCCGCAACGCCCGTTCGAGCCGTGACGAGTTTGGCAAGTGGGAGACAGATTTTACACTGTCGCAGGACGCGGCCAAGCGGTTCGGAAATTTCACGGAATCGAATGTCGGCAACCGGCTGGCAATTGTCCTCGACGACCGGGTTCAGAGCGCGCCAACGATCCAAAGCCGGATTGAGGATTCGGGCCGCATCACCGGCGCCGGAAACGAGCAGGACGCGGCGGACCTGGCGCTGGTACTGAAGGCCGGCTCTCTGCCCGCTGGTTTGAAGTACCTCCAGGAGACGACGGTGGGGCCGTCGCTGGGCGCGGATTCCATCCGGCAGGGTTTCGTGGCCGGTGCCGCGGGTTTGGTGGCGGTTGTCGCCGTGATGCTGATCTACTACCGGGGCGCGGGGATCAACGCCACGCTTGCGCTCGTTCTGAACGCCGTGATTCTGATTGGAGTGCTGGCCTACTTCCAAGCTGTGTTGACACTTCCGGGCATCGCTGGCATCATCTTGCTGATTGGTATGGCGGTGGACTCCAATGTGCTGATTTTCGAGAGGATCCGTGAGGAGCTGCGGGGAGGCAAGACGATTCCGGCGGCCATCTCGGCGGGGTTTGACCGCGCGTTCCTGACGATTATCGACACACACGTGACCACGGTCGTGAGCTGCGCGTTTTTGTTTATTTTTGGGTCCGGGCCCGTTAAGGGTTTCGCCGTGACCCTTGTGATCGGTCTGATCGCCAACGTGATCACCTCGGTCTTCGTCTCGCGGTTCCTTTTCGACTGGCTGGTTGAGCGGAACCCGAAACTTGAGAGTTTGAGTATTTGATCGAATTGTGGTAGCGTTTTTGGATCGGCGTGGGAACAACTTGGACGAGCCCGGTGTCTGAAGTGGTGTGAACACCCAGCTCGATTTGCTGCATGGAAATTTTCAAGAACACGAATTTCGACTTCCTTGGCAAGAAGGCTCCGTTCATCGGGCTGTCGGTTCTCTTGATCGCCGCGGGACTGGCGAGTCTGATTGCCAAAGGCGGTCCCCGCTATGGCATCGACTTCGCGGGAGGCACTGTCACCAGCGTGATGTTTGCCAAGGAGCCCAACGAAGATCAGATCCGCGGAGCGCTCGCGGCAAAGGTCGGCGGAGAGATCTCAGTCCAGCGCGTTGTCGGCACCCGGGAGGTGATCATCGGGACCGAGCTCAAATCGGAAGGTGAGATGGAGCAGGCCCGGAAAAACATGACCGCTGCCCTGTACACGGCCTTTGGCGGCAACCCTGAAACCGACTTCCACGCGATGGGTGCAGCCAAAGTTGTCGACAAGCTTCAGGATCCACTTCAGAAAGCGAGCGCGGGCGTGTCCACCGACGGCCTGCAGACGCTCGCCAAAGCGGTACTCGACTACCGCGACACACCGCCGCGATCGGGATTGATCGCGAGCTTCGACGATCTGAAGAACGTCCCCGCGATGACCCAGCCGGTCATCGATGTCATGAAGAAGGAGCTAACACTTGCGCCGTTTGCGATCCGCAGCTTTGAGCTGGTGGGTCCGAAAATCGGTGAGGAGTTGAGATGGCAGGCCATCCAGGTGACGCTGCTCGCCTTGGCCGGAATGCTTGTCTACATCGCCTTCCGGTTTGAGTGGATCTACGGGATCGCGGCGGTGATCGCCGTATTTCACGACACGGTGATCACGATCGGGCTGTTCTCGTTGTTCAACAAGGAGATCACGCTCCCGGTCGTAGCCGCGCTGCTCACCCTGGTCGGATATTCGATGAACGACACCATCGTGGTGTTTGATAGAATCCGTGAAAGCCTGCACGGGAAGGTGAAGGCTTCATTCTCCGACATCGTGAACACGAGCATCAACCAGACACTGAGCCGGACCGTGCTGACGAGCGGTCTGACGTTCCTTTCGGTACTGGCACTCTGGATTTTCGGAGGGCAGGTACTGAACGGGTTTTCGTTCGCCCTGGTCGTGGGCATCATCGTTGGTACTTACTCGTCGATTTTTATTGCAAGCCCGATCCTGATTTTCTGGCAGAATATGCTGGAGAGCAGGAAGAAGGCTTCCGGGGCTCAGGCTCCGGAACCGGCCAAGCCCTCACCGGCGAAACCGCCAGCCCGGCCGGCCGCGAGGAGGGAGAAGTCCGCCAAATAATCGCCGCCCGAAGGGGTGGCGGGAAGGAAACCTTATGTTCGAGCAAAGCCTGATTGACGCGAAGGGAAAAACCACCAAGGCATCGTCGATCCTCGTCTCAACCCTGGTTCAGATGGGATTGGTGTTCCTGGCCGTTATTCTTCCCATGATCTATTTCGAGACGTTGCCGGGCGTGCAGCTATCCAGCTTCCTGGTTCCGCCGCCGCCACCGCCTCCACCACCGCCTCCACCGCCGCCAGCACCCAAAGTGATCAAGGTGATTCCGCGCCAGTTTGACGCCAACAAGCTCATGGCGCCCAAGCAGATCCCGAAAGAGATCGCCGTGATCAAAGAGGACGAACTGCCTCCACAGGTGGCCCAGGCCGCGGGGGTGGTGGGTGGCGTTCCCGGCGGCGTCCCTGGCGGGACGATGGGTGGGGTGATTGGCGGGATCATCGGTTCGGTTCCGACTGCCGCACCGCCTCCTCCTCCGCCCCCAAAGGTGGAAGAGAAGCCCAAGCCTCAGACTCCGCAGCGGATTCGCGTGGGCGGCAACGTCCAGTCGGCCAAGCTCCGGCGCCAACCCAAGCCAGCCTATCCGCCGCTGGCGCGCCAGGCCAGAATTCAGGGCTCGGTTCGTTTCACCGCGGTGATTGCCAAGGATGGAACGATACAAAACCTCCAGTTGATCAGCGGGCACCCCTTGCTGGTTCAATCCGCCCAGGACGCCGTGAAGCAGTGGGCATACGAGCCCACTCTGCTCAACGGTGAGCCGGTGGAGGTGATCACACAAATCGATGTCAATTTCACTCTGACCCAGTAGGGTCGGCTTTCGGTACCTCAACAATCAACTCGCAGGAGACTTTATCATGCTCGTGAATCTACAACTTTTCGCCTTCCTGTTGCTCCAAGAAGGCGGTGCGGTGGCCTTCGACGTCATGTCGATGTGGGAACAGATGGGCTGGCTGGCCCGCGCAGTGGTGATCGTGATGTTCATCATGTCCGCCTACTCGATCGGCGTCATGATTGACCGTCTGATCGCCTATAACGGCGCCCGGAACCAGTCGCGGCAGTTTGCTCCCCAGGTGGCCGGCGCTTTGCGCGAAGGCAAACTCGACGAAGCCATCAAGATCGCCGACCGCTATAAGAAGAGCCACCTTGCCAAGGTCGTTGTCGCTGGATTGCAGGAATTCCGCGCCCACCAGAACAGTTCGGAAATTCCGGGCGAGACCGTGGAAGCCAGCCGCCGCGCCCTTGAGCGGTCCGAAGCCATTGTGCACGCCGAGCTGAAGCGCGGCATCAGCACGCTGGCGACGATCGGTTCCTCGGCTCCGTTCGTCGGACTGTTCGGAACAGTGGTCGGAATCATCAACGCGTTCAAGGGGATTTCGACGGAGAAGTCCACTGGTCTCGGTGCCGTGGCCGGCGGTATTTCGGAAGCGCTGGTGGCCACCGCGATCGGGCTGTTCGTCGCCATCCCGGCGGTCTGGATGTTCAACTACTTCTCCTCGCGTCTGGAAGCATTCGACGTTGAGATGGGGAATTCCGCCTCCGAGCTGGTCGACTACTTCCTGAAGCGCTCCCAGAAAGTGGGCGCCGGAAAGTAACGCCCATCAGGCGGGTTTGCGCGAGTTGATTGCCGCGCTTGACCCCGGGGCGGGAGTTCCGGTGTGGAGCCCCGGGGCGGCGCGGTCGAGTCCGCAACTTTTCCGAAGGGAGAACTACAACTATGAAACGAAGAGAGGCAACGCTGGTCTCCGACATCAACGTGACGCCGATGGTGGACGTGATGCTGGTCATGCTGATCATCTTCATGGTCATCACTCCGATGCTCACCAAGGGCATCACAGTGGAACTGGTGAAGACCAAGAATCCGGTCGCGATGGCCGACGCCGACAAGGAGGACGCCATTCTTGTGGCTGTCTCCCGCGACGGCCGCCTGTACCTGGGCAGCACGCAGGTCACCAACACCGACGCTCTGGTTTCGAAGGTGAAGGATATGCTGACCAACAAGATCCAGAAGATCGCCTACCTGAAGGCGGATTCCAGGGCCCGTTACGAGAAGGTGGTTGAGCTGGTGGATGCGGTCCGTTCGGCGGGCGTGGACACCATGGGCCTGCTCACTGAATCGAGCGAAAACAAAGTGAACGTGACCAAGGCGCCGGGCGGCATGTAGCCCCGGGCGGAAATCGAAAGCGAAGGAGAACAAATCCTATGTCAATGTCAGTTGGCGGCGCCGCTCAGGCCGATATCAACGTCACTCCGCTGATCGACGTGCTGCTGGTGCTGCTGATCATCTTCATGGTCATCACTCCGCTCACGCCAAAGGGGCTGGAGTCACTGGTTCCCCAGCCACCGCCACCCAACCAGCCTCCGCAGCAGGCAGATGTCCGCACGGTCGTCATCCAGGTGGAGCGCGACAAATCGCTCAAGATCAACCAGGAGACAACCGACGAGGCGAAGCTTGGTGCGCGCCTGGAAGAGATCTTCAAGACCCGCGCCGAGCGCGTGGTTTTCGTCAAGGGGGATCCGGACATCGAGTTCCAGTTCGTCGCGCGGGCGATCGACATCGCCAAGGGCGCTGGAATCGACAAAGTGGGCCTCATGACACCCAAGATGGAAGAAGGCAAGTAAAGGAGGGGATGTGAAACTCAACCGGACCGTTCTTGCTCTGGGCGCGGCGGCGGCGCTCCTCGCGGCCACGACAAGCTGCACCAGGCTTCAGGCACGAGACCGCTTGAACAAAGGCGTTCACGCGTTCAAGTCGGCGAAATACGCGGAAGCAGTCGAGCACTTCAAGGTTGCCACCGACCTTGATCCCGACTTCCCGCACGCCCGCCTCTATTTGGCGAGCGCCTACATGAGCCAGTACATTCCGGGCGCCGAGTCCCCGGAAAACCTGGAGATGGCCAAGACTGCCCGCGACGAGTTCCAGAAGGTTCTCGACAAGGACCCAAAGAACACCCTGGCTCTGGCCTCGATCGCAACCCTGTTCTTCCATCAGAAGAAGTGGGACGAGTGCGAAGAATGGAACAAGAAACTCATCGAGGCCAACGCTGAAGCCAAGGAAGCCTACTACACCCTCGGCGTGATCTCCTGGACCCGCAGCTTCCAGAAGCGCATGGAAGCCCGCGCGAAGCTGGGGATGAAGCCAGAGGACCCGGGTCCGGTAAAGGACGCCAAGGTCCGCAAGCAGTTGGCGGCCGATCTCCTGCCGACGATCAACACCGGGATCGACAATCTGACCAAGGCCCTCAGCATCGACAAGGAATATGACGACGCCATGGCCTATATGAACCTGCTCCACCGCGAGCGGGCCGACTTGCAGGACGAAAAAGACGCCTACAAAAAGGACACCGACGATGCCGATATGTGGGTCCAGAAGACGCTCGAGACCAAGAAGCTGAAGCAGCAGCGGCTGGCCGAGAAGCAGGCCCAAGGCATCATTCGCGAGGACAAGTAGTCTCCATTCACGAAACCAGGGTTCTGGTTTCCCGTAGTTCGTTCAATTCACGCGCGGCCCAAGTTGGGAAACGGGCCGCGCTTTCGTTTAGGCGGGCTGCATTCAGGCGCGAGAAATCGAGGTCGATCCAGACGCGGTCTCCCCGGCGGCGGGACAGATAGATCAAGTCGAGCAAAGCCTTCTCGGGCCATGCCTCGAACACGTACAATCCGTTCGCTGAGCGCCGGATGTCGAATCCCCAATACAACTCCCGGCTGATTGAGTGGTATCGGATCCCGCCCAACGGAGTCCGGCGTGTTTGGGTCGGTTGGAGCGTCACACAGGTGAGCGCAGCCGAAGGTTGCGTCGTTGCGCCCGCGTTGCGCAGCGCGGATTCGAGTGAGACGTACGAGGGCTGAACCAGAACCGCGGCGGCTTCCTCGATCGTGAGCCTGGAGAAGGCGTGGGTGTACCATCCGGCGCCGATGTGTGTCAGCAGACCCTGCCGGGTCATCCGCCAGCATGCCTGGCGCGCGGCCTTTTCGCTCAAACCGGTGAGCATGCGATAAGAAGATCCGGGAAGCAGAGCCGCGTTTGGAGGAAGGCTCTTCAGGAGCTCGATCCAATCGCGGGTGGTGTAGTACGGTTTCACCGGATGAAACTTCTCAGGTAGGTCTCGACCCGCGTAACGATCAGTGCTCCGGTCTCCCGCGTCAGCCCCGTGACTCCAGCACGCTCCAACGATTGGATCCATTGCGGGCGGCGAAAGGGGGCCAACAGCCCGGTGATCGCGTCCTCATCCGGTTCATCCGCGAATTCATCGGCCAACGCGGTCCGGGTGGCCGCATCCAGTTCAGCGCCCTGGCCGAGAAGAAACCAGACATCGAAGAGGTCGCCGGCTTTGGGGTATTGCCGTGACAGCAGCGCCCGCGTCTTCTGAAACAAGGCCGCGGACGGATCCGGCACGCGCACCGAGGCCGATCCTGTAACGGCAGTCGCGAAAATCACCCGCGTGCTGCGAATTGTCCCGCCGATCCGCGTCAGGTCAACCGAAAACGCCGGCCGGTCCCGGTTCTCGACTCTAAGGCGGGTGAATCCGTCCGGCGTGGTCTCGGCCGGACCGCTCAACAGGAACTCAGATCCGAGCACTGGATTGGCCGCCTCCAGAGCGTGGCGGACTGCCTCCGCGACCTCCTCCGGACCCGGCGCCGAGGCCTGTGGGGCGAGGTCCACGTCATGGCTGGTACGAGGGCTGTGATTGACGATCCGCAGCATCGAGCCGCCGATCCAAACAAACGCGTCGGGGTACCGGCGGAATATCTCCACTACGACGGCCAGCTCCGCCTGCTCAATTAGGTCCACATCCGATATTGTAGATAAAACCGAATCACACGCGCTCGAACAGAAAGTAGTAGGCCGGGTGCATTCCCAGCCGCTGCACTGCCGGATCCAGGTACTTCGGCTGCATCATCACCATCCGGAACCCGAACTCAGCCAGAACCGGAATCACGTCCTGGTGTGTCCCATCCTTTTCCCGGCTTCGGATCACCGGCCCATCGTTGGGCACAATGAACCAGTGCCTGGCCCCGGACCGGCTCACCCGCTCGATCCACCAGCGGATCGCCGCCATCGTGCACTCCGAAAAACTGTGGGTATTCACCGCCAGGCGCGGTCGAACCCCTTCCAGGATGCCCTCCGCTTCATCGAGCGGGACGGCCATCGCCCGGCTCGACACTCCGCGGAATCCCAGGTAGTACTGGCAAAGGAAGGTCGACTCGGCAACCGCGTCCAGGCATAGGAACCGGTCGAGCCCCGGAACTGCCGTGACGGTACGGTGAGCCAGGCGTCCGTAGCCCGCCCCGACATCCACGATCGCCCC
>VFZX01000025.1 GCA_016871015.1 Acidobacteriota bacterium
TGCTGCATCCGCAGTTCGATCAACTCCTCACGCGTGCCCTCCTCCATGGCGGCCGGACTGTGGTGGGGGGCACGGCTCCGCTCTTGCAGGCCATCCCAGCCCTCCACACGGAACCGGTCCACCAGCGTATACCCGGTCTGCCTCGATATCCCGTGTTTCCGGCACAATTCTGAAAATGACAGGTCGTTTGCCTGCCAATCTTCGATAAACTCGACCTTGCTGTCCATGCGGCTCACCTCTCGCCAGGGCATCCCCCAGCTTAACCGCTGTCCCCCGGTTACCCTTCGTTTGTGTCAACCGCCCACCGGCACACTTGTCAAGGATGTCTCCGGTTCGCACAAAGTCGCTGGTTGGGCGTAGCTGACGGCAGCCGGAAGGATGGCTGCCAAAGTAACGGCAATAGTGCGCATAGGAATCACTGAATCACCTCAAAGTGCTAATTTGTTTGAGTGTACCTCATGATAGGGCTAGCCGGACTTTCGCCCGGTGGCCAGCGAGCATCGAGTGACCGTTGAGAAAGCTTATTAACGGATCGATCAAGGCCGGCGAGCGCGGCTCTGATCCTGCCGATGGGCATCGCGACGGATCTCGCCGGAGCTTCTATCTCGCTGGAGCATTTGACGGCGCGGGTGCGCCGCGTGGACTCGATACGCACCGTCACGTCCACCGCCGGCAACGGCGGACTCCTAACGGTTCCCGATGGGTCGCCCGATGGAGGCCGGCCTCTGGCTGCCGTGGGGCGTTTCGACCCGGAGCGAGGGGCCGTTCCCGTCGGCAAACGCGCGGGTGCCCGCATCCAACCTATCAGCGCCGGCGGAAAGGTAAAGCACGGTGGCCGGTACCGGCCGACCTCGTGCGGACCGAATCGCCTCGCCGTTTCGTGGGTTGGCGCCGCGTCCTGATGATAGAGATCGCCCGGCGACACAACCTTCACTGTCGGCGACGAGGTCCTCGGCCTGTTTCTACTTGCCGAGCGCCTTCTCAATCGCACGGGCGACCGAGCCCGAATCCGGCGAAGTCATTGAGCTGAACCGGTCGATCACCTTGCCGTCCGGACCCACCAGGAACTTCGTGAAATTCCAGCCAATCTCACCACCCTTGGCTCCCGTCAGGAAACCGTAGAGCGGCACCTTTGACGAACCCTTCACCGGCACCTTGGCGAACATCGGAAACGTGACGTCATAGGTGCGCTTACAAAACGTCTTGATCTCCTCGTTCGAGCCTGGCTCCTGCCCACCGAAATCGTTCGACGGGAAGCCGAGCACTACGAATCCGCGATCCTTGTACTTTCTGTAGATTGACTCCAGACCGGAGTACTGTCCTGTGAACCCTCAATTGCTGGCGACGTTGACGATCAACGCCACCTTGCCCTTGTAGGCGCTCAGGGACTGTTCAGCTCCGTCAATGGTCTTGACAGTGAATTCGTGGATCGAGTCGGCGGCGGAAAGCGACATGGTGGTTGCCAGAAGAATAGCAAATCTCATAGTTCCATTTTAGAAGAACAGGCGGAGTCCGAACTGGACCTGCAGCGGCGTGCCGGACTGGGAATTGTTGCGGTCATAGCTGCCATTGGCGAGCTTCAGGCGCAGGAACCGGGGATCCACCGGAACGGCGCGGCCCGCGGTGTCGATCCCAACTCCGTACACACCGCCTGTCGAGATGCTGCCGTTGGCGCCGCTGAAGATCACGTTGTCGATGTCGAGCAGGTTAAAGAACTCGGTCGAGAACTGGAGCTTGGTCCGCTCATTGATGCGGAAACTCTTCATCACGCGCAGATCGTTATTGACCACCGCGCGGTTGCGGAACGAATTGCGCTTCAGGGCCACGCCCGGCGCGATGAACGGACGGTCATTGTTGCCGAACTCCTCGTTCTGGTCGCCACCGGTGACCGGATTCACCACCTGGCCGCTGCGCGCGCGGACCGAGACTCCTATCTCAAAGCCCAGCGGAAGCGAAGCCGTACCGAACCCGATGAACTGGTGGCGCAGGTCGAGCCGCGAGAACCCGTAGTCGTCCTGGAAGGCGAAGGGATTGGAATAGTTGAAACCGGTGGCATCGCGCTCGGTGTCGTCGTCAGAGAAGTTGGCGGCGAGCGTGTAGTGCGATCCGAACTGGTAGCGCTTCCCGCGATACTGCGCCGAATAGGTTACTGCGCGGTAGAGCGACCGCGCCGAGCTCTCGCGGACGGTGATCGAGCCGAGGTTGCGGAGCGGCCGCAAGGTCCCCGTGCGAAGCCCGAAGAACGGACGCCGCGAAACATCCGTTGGCCGGATCACCGGCGCCGGAAGATTGTAGTCACGGTTGCGGCCCAAGTAGACCGTGTTCACCAGGTTGAACTGTGCGCCCGCGACGAAATTCCGGAACAATTCGAATTCATAACCGATGCCGGTCTGGAACGCGCGCGGATTGTTGAAGTCGGTGGGAGTGGTGATCAGCGACGCGCCAATGAAGGGGTCGCGCGCGGTTCCACCAGCGGCGATCGCAGCGGCGCGCTGCACGTTCTCGAGCGGGATTACCGGGAGCTTGTCAAGCGTCGACGAGTTGAGATCCACACCGGCCGCACGCAGCAGCGTGTACACCGTTTGGTTGGCTGTGGAGGTCAGCCGGATCGAGACGTCGCCCGGAGGGGTCCGGAAATTGTTCGCCGCACCGGCGAACCACAACAACGGCGTCGAGGCGTAGAACAGCCCGGCGTGGCCACGGATCACTCCGCGCGATCCTCCAAACGGCGTGTAGGCAAATCCAAACCGGGGAGCGAACTGCTTGGTGGAATCACGGATCTGCGTGGGCTCCAAAGCGGCTCCGTTCGGGAAGCGGAATCCTTTCACCTGATCGATCAGTGCGGAGTTGTTCGACTCCGCGGCTGGATTGAACTGGCCTTCCCAGCGCAGCCCGAAGTCGAGCGTCAACTGGCTGTTGAGGCGGAAGCTGTCCTGAACGAAAACCCCGGCCTGCGTCATGGTCATGGTCGCGAGCAGGTTGCCCAACTGGCGGTCGTAGGTCACCAGCGGACTGTCGAACCGGTTCTGTCCCGGGCGCGCGGTCATGATCTGCAGGATCTGGTCGATGTTCGAGCTGGCGATGGTGAACGCGCCGAACTGGTTGAAGCCGAAGCTCTGGCCCGCGGTAACGCGGCTATAGTCGACACCCACCTTCATCGTGTGTTTGCCGCGGATGATCGACAGGCTGTCGGTGATCTGCAGCCGCTTGTCGTCCTGCGTTGTGGGCAGGAAGTTGCGCGCGCCGAAGAGTCCGATCGGACGGGCGTCAACCTGGGGCGTGGCCGAATTGGCCAAGCGTGGACGGAGTTCCGAGGTCACGCCGAACTTGAGATCGTTCACCAGGCTCGGCGAGAAGAGGTGCGTGTACTGCATCGTGCCGCTGTGGGTGCGGTCCTTTTCCTGCCCGTCGTTGCTGAACGCCCGGTTGGTGAAGGGGTCGAGCGACGCTCCGACAGAAACCGCGTTGTTCGCCACGGCATCGCTGAAGTTGTACCGGAGCGTCAGCCGGTGGCCCGCCTGGCGTTGCATGTCCATACGTCCGGTAAGAGCTGTCGCGTCGTTGGACTGCTGGAACGGCCGCTCCTCGCCCTTCAGGAAATTGAAGGCCTCGGCGCCAGCGGGCTGGGGCGTCCGGCCGAGAAGCTGGGCGAACAGCACGCTGCGGCGCTGGGCTGCGTCCTGGCGCTCGAAGGCTCCGAACCAGAAAACCGAATTCTCGCGGATTGCGCCGCCGGCTCCCCCGCCCCATTGATGCTGGGTCTCGAGCGAAGCGATCCGCTGGACCGAGTCCTTGAGCCCCATCTCCTTATGCCGGATCTGGTAGAACGCCTCGCCGTGAAGCTGATTTGCACCGGACTTGGTGATCGTGTTCAGCACTCCGCCGGTCGACCGTCCATACTCGGCCGAGTATCCGGTAGTGACCACCTGGAACTCCTGGATCGCGGTCTGGGGAATCGTGAAAATATTGTTGGACCGCTCGCCGCCGCGAATCCCGCCGAAGAACGGCTGGTTGTAGTCGGCGCCATCGAGCATCACGTTGGTGTTGACACCGCGCTGTCCGGCGAAGCTCAACTGCCCGCGCACGGGATCCACCTGCACGGTTGGCGTCAGGACGGCGAAGTCCTGGAACCGCCTGCCGTTGATCGGCAGGTTGGTGATGGTGAGACTGTCGATCGTAGCCGAAGGGGCGGGCAGTGCAACGTTGATCGCCGAAGTGCCAACTTCGATCACCGTCGACGTGCCTGCCACCTGCAGAGTCAGATCCAGGCCCACGGCTGCTCCAACCGTCACGCGGACACCCTCGGCCTTCGCAGGCGAAAATCCGGAAGTCTCGGCGGTGACGTCATAGCTGCCCGGGTCCAACTGGACCACGCGGTATTGTCCGGACTCGTTGGTCTGCACTTCGCGCACCAAGCCGGTCGACGGGTTGCGCGCCGTGATCTTCGAGTTCGCGACAACAGCTCCGTTGGCGTCGTATACTGTGCCGGTGATCTGGCCCTTGTTGCCGTCGGCTTGCGCGAACAGCGAAAGCGACGCAAACAGCACGAGTGCCATCCGTGAGAGCATGCGAATCATTGCGTAGACTCCTGAATTGAAGATTGCGTAACTACTAGCATAAACCCCTCGAATGAAAGGTTGATGACAGCCCGTGATCGTTGACGTCCACAGCCACCTTTTCCGTTATACGGACCACTTCTCAAAACAGATTCGCGAACAGGTCAAGCGCGCGCGGAAAGGCGTCGAAGTCGACCTGACGGTTCGATGGGAAGACTACCACAAAACCGCGATGCAAGCCACCCGGACAGTCGTGTTCGGGGGCAAGGCGCGCCTGGCCGGGATCTGGGTGCCGGACCGCGATGTCGCGGAGTATGCGGCCGCCCATCCCGAGCACCTGATTCCCTTCCTGTCCGTGGATCCGACCCAGGAGGGCTGGCAGGACGAACTGATCGAAGGCCATCAGGACCTCAAGATGCAGGGCATCAAGCTTCTGCCCATGTACGCCGGATTCATGCCGCAAGATCCCAAGCTCGACTACCTGTGGTGGTACGCCACCAAGCACAACCTGCCCGTACTGCTGCACACGGGAACGACCTTCGTCGCCCAGGCTCCGCTCGAGTGCACACTGCCCCGCAATGTCGACGCGGTCGCCTGCCGCTGGCCGGACGTCAAGCTGATCTGCGCCCACATCGGACATCCGTACGAAGGCGAGTGCGTGGTGACGATCCGCAAGCATCCCAACGTTTACGCCGACTGTTCAGCGCTGCACTACCGTCCCTTCCAGCTCTACCACTCGTTGATGCTCCTGCAGGAGTACGGCGTCTGGGACAAGCTCCTGTTCGGCAGCGACTACCCTTTCACCACCGTGGACGCATCCCTCAAGGGCATGCGCGAACTGAACAACATGCTCGAAGGCACCGCGCTGCCCCGGCTTGACATGGACGAGATGGAAGCGATGTTCCATCGCGACACGCTCAGCATTCTGGGGCTCCGATGACGTTCGCCTGGAATAACGCCTGGCGCGCGGTGGTCTTCCTGTGGGCCGCGTTCTTTCTGGCCTACATGTCGCGCCAGGCCGTGTCGTCGACCTTCGCCGGATTGCGCGCGGACCTCGGCTTCACCGAGGCACAACTGGGGCTGGTCGGAGCAGTGTTCCTGTGGACCTACGCCGTGATCAATCCGCTGGCAGGATTGATGGGCGACCGGATGCACAAGCCCACGTTGCTCTCGGCAAGCCTGGTCCTGTGGGCGGGCGCGGTGGCGCTGATGGGGGCTGCCTGGTCGCCGGTGGCGCTGCTGGCGGGGCGCGCCGCGTTGGCGTTGGCGCAGGGACTGTACGCACCGACTGCAGTGGCGTTCATCTCGCAGATCCATGGTCCGGCATCGCGGGCGACGGCGATTACAGCCCATGCGACGGCGCAGTACGCCGGTGTGATCGCGGGTGGCTGGTACGGCGGGGCGGGATCGGAGTCCTTCGGATGGCGCTGGATGTTCTTCTCGCTGGCCATGGTGACGGTCTTGTATGCCGGCGTGTTGCGGTTCGCGCTTCGAGGTTACGCGGCAGGATCCGCGGCAGCCACGGGCCCGCGCGACCGGTCTCCCATGTCAGCAATTTTTCGCACGGTGTCGTACCTGGCCATCTGCGTTGCGTTCATCGCGGTATGCGCGATTCTCTGGATCGTCTACACATGGCTGCCCGACCTGGTCCGGGAGCGGTTCCGGCTGTCGGCTGGCGCGGCCGGATTCAGCGGCACGGCGTTCGTGCAGATCTCGATGATCTTCGGCCTGCTGATCGGAGCGCCGCTGGGAGACTGGGCATCGCGCAAGTCACCGTCCGGGCGCGTGTGGGTGATGGCGGCGGGACTGCTGCTCAGCTCGCCGTTCGTCTATCTCATCGTCGCGGCGGACGGACTCACAGGCATGAAGCTCGCCTCCGCGGGATACGGGTTGTTCAAGGGCCTGTTCTCAGCCAACATGTGGGCGGCACTGCTCGCCGTGTGCGCCAAGGATCGCAGCACGTTCGCGGTTGGATTCTGTAACAGTCTGGGTGCGGTGTTCGGCGGAGTGTCGTCGTACATGGTGGGCGCGCTGAAGACCCAGTACCCCGTGGCCACGCTGTTCGGCGCGACAGCCGTGCTCGGCGTGGTGGCGGCAGGTGTGCTGGCTGTCGCGGCGTGGCGGTATTATCCGCGGGACCTCAAGCATGAGGATTGACGCGATTGCCGCGCGTGCCGCGGAGTTCCAGGCGCGGCTCGATCAGGTGAAGACCGGACTGGGCGATCCCGGTTTCGACTGGTATCCCTACGACTCGCTCGGGAACTTCTTCACCCTGGATGCGATGCTCACCGGCGGGCGGCGCGATTTCCTGAATCTCACCGGCGGGTCCCCGGTGCTCGACATCGGGTGCGCCGACGGCGGGATGGCACTGTTCCTCGATTCGCTCGGATGCGAGGTGCATGCGATCGACAATCCGGAGACGAATCACAACGGGATGGCCGGGGTCCGCCGGCTGGCTCAGGCGATGGGCGCGCGGATTTCGGTGTATGAACGCGATATCGACCAGGACTTGCAGATCCCGGCGGCCAAGTACAGCTTGACGCTGCTGTTGGGAGTCCTGTATCACTTGAAGAATCCGTTCCGGATCTTGGAAGCCTTGTCGCGCCATTCCCGGTACCTGGTTCTCAGCACGCGCGTGGCCCGCCGGGGTCCGGAGGGTACGGTGCTGGAAGGGCTGCCGGTGGCCTATCTTGTCGGCCGGGGCGAGACCAACAACGACGCGACCAACTATTGGGTGTTCACGCACCGCGGACTCGACCGCCTGCTCGAACGGACGGGATGGCGGGTGCTGGATGCGGTCTCCGTGGGTGCCACCGATTCCGATCCGGCGTCGGAGGCGGGCGACGAGCGAAGGT
The DNA here is from genome assembly GCA_016871015.1 of Acidobacteriota bacterium. Classification (GTDB taxonomy): domain Bacteria; phylum Acidobacteriota; class Terriglobia; order Bryobacterales; family Bryobacteraceae; genus SYLY01. The sequence continues at coordinate 7,412 of VFZX01000025.1, forward strand.
TCGTGTTCGCGGAGAACGCGCGCCAGCCGGTCACAGGCGGACGGATGACCGGCGGCTGGTATGAGCAGGAGGGATGGGAGACATGGCGCTGGACGGCGCCTCGGTTCTCGGTTGAATTCGCCGCGCCGGGACGCAACCTGGCGATCGCGCTGTACGTGCCGGAATCGCTGATCGCCGCGCGGGGCGGAGTGACGCTGGCGGCGTCGGTGGACGGCATCCCGCTTCCGCCGGCACGCTACGATCGCGCGGACCATTACGTGTACACGGCGGCGCTGCGGGGTCCGGCGGGTGCGGGTCCGGTGCGCGTGGACGTGGTCCTCGACGGCGGATTCACACCGGTGGGGGATGAGCGGGAGTTGGGGGTGGTAGTCTCGGAGGTGACGTTGAGGTAGTTGAACACCATGTCCAGGACAGCACTGGCGATTCCTCCTCCCCTCCGACAAGGGGACCGGCTCAACAGCGCGGAGTTCATCCGGCGTTGGGAGGCGATGCCGGATCTCAAGCGTGCCGAGCTGCTCGGAGGAGTGGTCCATATGCCATCACCGGTCTCCAATGCCCACAGCGACATTCAGAGTGTGGCGAACGCGTGGTTGGCTTTCTACGCGGCCCGCACTCCGGGATGCCGCACGGGCCTGGAAGGAACGTGGATCATGGGCGAGGACGACACGCCGCAACCGGATGCCACGCTTCGAATCCTGCCGGAGAGGGGCGGCCAGTCACGGGTCGTGGGACTCTATGCTCAGGGCGCTCCGGAACTGGCTCTGGAAGTCGCCTGGTCCAGTCAAAACCGCGATCTCCGCCGGAAGACTCCTTTGTACGAGAAGGCAGGAGTGCAGGAATACATCACGATCCTCGTGGGGCAGAAAAAGATCATCTGGCGGGTGCGGATTGGGGGGAAGTTCGAGATCGTGCAGCCGGCCGGCGGACTGTACCGTTCCCGCGTTTTCCCCGGCCTCTGGCTGGACCCATCCGCGCTATTCGACCTGGATCTCGCCGCGCTGCACACCGCCGTCGAAAAGGGAACATCGACGGCCGGTCACGCCAGCTTCGCCGCCCGCCTAGCTACGCCTAGCTAAGCCCAACGGCTAACGAGGCGTAATCAGTCCCCCGAGCTTGTCACCGTCACCCGGCGCGATCCGCGGGAACTTGGTCGAATAGGCTTCCAGGTACTTCAACCCTGCTCCCGTGTTGTAGATGACCATCCGTTCCTCGGGCTTCAGGAATCCGCTGTCGAGCAGCTTCTTGAGCGCCGCGACGCAGGCCGCTCCCTCCGGTGCAACGAACATCCCTTCCTGGGTAGCGAGGCCGATCCCGGCATCGAGCATCTCGTCATCGGAAACGGCGATCGCAGTTCCGCCGCTCTCGCGGACGGATTCGAGAATCAGAAAATCGCCCAGAGGCTTGGGCACCCGGAGTCCGGCGGCTACGGTCGAAGCGTTCTGCCAGAACTCGCTGCGCTGCTTGCCTTCGTTGTAGGCGCGGACCACCGGCTGGCAGCCCTCCACCTGCACCGCGATCATCTTCGGCCGGCGCGGGCCGATCCAGCCGAGGGCCTCCATCTCGTGGAACGCCTTCCACATGCCGATGATGCCCACTCCGCCGCCGGTAGGGTAGAAGATCACGTCCGGCAGATTCCAGTGGAACTGCTCGGCCACTTCGTACCCCATGGTCTTCTTGCCCTCGATGCGGTACGGCTCCTTGAGTGTGCTCACCTCGAACCAGCCCTCGGCCTGCTTGCGCTCACCGACAATCCGGCCGCAATCACTGATCAGACCGTCGACCAGCGTCACCTGGGCGCCAAAGGCTTTGCACTCGATGAAGTTCGATTGCGGGACGTCCTGGGGCATGAAGATGTGGCATTCGATTCCGGCCGCCGCCGCGTACGCCGCTGAGGCGCTGGCCGCATTTCCGGCCGATGGAATCGCGATCTTGCGGATCCCCAGTTCCGCGCACATGGAGACCGCGCAGGACAACCCGCGCGCCTTGAACGATCCGGTGGGGTTGAGGCCCTCGTCCTTCACCCACAGGTTCGGAGCGCCGAGGCTCGCTCCCAATCGCTTGGCGCGGATGAGCGGAGTGTAGCCCTCGCCCAGCGACACGATGTTTTCGGGCTTCGCTGCCGGGAGCACCGGCGCGTACCGCCACATGGTCGAAGGGGCCCGCATGAGCCACTCCCGGCTCCAGTTCTGACGGGCTTTTTCGAGGTCGTAGCGGACCAGCAGGGGTCCGCCGCACTCACACAGATTGTGGGCCAGGCCAGCTTCGTGGCGCTTCTTGCAAAGGCTGCACTCGAGGTGCGACAGGGTCGTCATTGGCGAATTTCCCATGATATCCCGGACTGTCCACATTCCGCTCAACGGAATCGGGCGCGGGTGCGTCTCAATGAATAGTGAAGCTGGCGTGTCTTTTGGCGGCGGCGTGGTGTGCCCATGGGGCGGAGTCAGTACTTCTGACTACAGGGGCACGCATCACCGCGACAGGCCACACACGAGAAGGCGGGATCGTGCGGATCTTCTCCGGTGGCGGCGAAATCCAGATTCCCGCGGCGCTTGTGGCATCGGTCGAAGTGCTGCCCGATCCCCCCTCAGCGGCTCCCCAACCGGAAAATCCTCTGCCCGCCCCCGGGCGGGCGGCACCGGCTCCTGTCCAGCGCGATGCGAGAAAGCTGATCGATGAGGCGGCCGCCAAGCACGGTCTTCCCGCGGCATTTCTACACAGCGTGGCCCAAGCGGAGTCCGCGTACCAGATCCACGCACTTTCGCCGAAAGGGGCGATCGGAGTGATGCAACTGATGCCTGCCACGGCGGCCAGCCTGGGCGTGGATCCTCATGATCCGGCACAGAATATCGACGCTGGCGCCCGGCATTTGGCGGATCTCCTGGTCCAATATAACGGCTCATCCGCCAAGGCTCTGGCGGCCTACAACGCGGGGGCTGGGGCAGTGGCGCGGTACGGAGGGGTCCCTCCGTATCCGGAGACCCGCAATTATGTACAAACAATAATTAACAACTTTCGCAGGAGTTCGCCCCCCAATTCGGCGAAATAGGCCCCGGCGGTGTGGTACCCTGTCTGCTGAACTTAACCCCCATATAAGGGTCGCAGCCGGTAGTGGTCAAGCACACTCAGAACGCAACATATCGCCACGCGCATGGCGTCGATATCGCATACACGACAGACGCCCAGGGGAATTTTGCGTCCTACACCAGTGCGGTCGGGCGGGTGCTCGGTTACAAGCCGGGAGAGGTGATTGGCCGCCACTTCACCGAGTTGGTGCGGGAGGATCACCGCGAGTCTCTCCGCCGGTTCTACGGGCGCCAGTTCCTGAGGCAGATCGAAGTCACCTACCGGGAGTTCCCGGCGGTCGCGAAAGACGGGTCCACGGTGTGGCTCGGTCAAAACGTGTGCCTGATCACGCAAGGGGGCAAGGTCACCGGATTCCAGGCGATCGCCCGCGACGTCACGAAGAGCCACAGGCGGGAGGCGATCTGTAAAGCGCACCGCAATGTCCTGGAGCTCGTCGCCAACAAGGCGCCGCTCTCGGTGGTGCTGGACCGGCTATGCCGAGACGCGGAACAGATCATGGAATTGCGTTGCTCGATCCTGCTCGTGAAGGACGGAAAGCTCCGCCCCGGCGCGTCACCGTCGCTTCCCGAGGATTGGGTGAAGTTCTCCGATGGGGTTCCGATCGGACCCACAGTCGGCTCCTGCGGCGCCGCGGCCTTTTTAGGCAAGCGGGTTATAACGCGAGAGATCCGGACGGATCCGAACTGGGCACCGTTTGCCGACAGGGTCCCCCCCGCTCTGGCGGCGTGCTGGTCCAGCCCGATTTTCTCGGCGAACGGTGAGGTAACCGGAACTTTCGCCGTCTATCATCACGAACCGGGAGAGCCGGGAGAAGAGGAGATCGAGTTGATCGAACTCTCCACGGACCTGGCCCGGATCGCAATCGACCGCGCGCGCGAAGAGGAAGAGCTGCGGAAACTTCACGAGGATCTTGAACAACGGGTGAAGGAACGGACCACGCAACTGGAGGCGGCCAACGCCCAGTTGATCCGCGCCCAACGCCTGGAAACCGCCAGCCGGCTGGCGACAGGCCTGGCGCACGAGTTCAATAACTGGCTCACGGTGATCCAGCTTTACTCCCAGAATCTCGGCAAGGCCGACTGCACGGCGGATCGCAACCCCGCCGCGGGGATCCGTCAAGCCGCGGAACGGGCCGCGGTGTTGACCCGGCAACTGCTCGCGTTCGGCCGCAGCCAGGCTCTGCATCCGGAGATGACGGATCTGAGTTCTCTTGTTTCCAGTTCCGCCGGGATCATCAATGCCCTGGCAGGAGCCTCGATCAAGGTCACTCTCAACCTCGATCCGAAGCCTTGGGCTGTACACGTAGATCAGCTTCAACTGCAGCAGGCCCTTCTGAACCTGGTGATCAATGCCCGTGACGCCATGGATCGCACCGGAATCCTGACTGTATCGACCGCGAACGTAAGCCAGGACGGAGCCGAGTGGGTGGAACTGCGCGTCGCCGACACCGGTCACGGCATGGACGCCGCGACGCAAGAAAAAATCTTCGAGCCGTTTTTTACCACCAAGGAGCCTGGCAACGGAATCGGCCTTGGACTGGCAACCGTCTACGGGATGGTCAAGCAAAGCGGCGGAGAGGTGTCCGTCTCAAGCCAGCCGGGCAAGGGCGCTGAGTTCCGGATCCTGCTGCCTCGTGCCGGCGGCGGCCCGGCTGACGATCCGGCTACCCGGATGCCGCGTGGGAACGGAGAAACGGTGCTGGTGGTCGACGGCGACTCCAGTATCCGGCGGCTGGCCGGCGCGGTTCTCCGGCGCCTGAATTACACGGTATTGGAGGCCTCGTCTCCGGCTGAGGCACGCCGCCGCGCGACCGCCTACGGGCCCGTGCGCGTGCTGCTCACCGACCTGTCCATGCCCGGCGGAAGCGGCTGGGAGCTGGTGGATGAATTGTGCTCTCATGGGTCCGCGCGGGCGATCATCATGTCCGGCGACGGCCCGGCGAAAGCGCGGCTCAGCGGCAATCACGCGTCATACCTGGCCAAGCCTTTCAATGCGCAGGGGCTGGCATCGGCTGTGCACGACGCGTTGTCGATTCACGCACCGAAATAGCGGGCGATCGTCGTCTGGGCTGGTTTCGGCGTGAGGACGGAGACCACGCCCATGAGCAGGGCTGAGACCAGGGTCATCGCCACGGCGGGGAGCATCCCGAACACCGAGGTCCCAGCGGTCCCACGGGCAATGAGGACGCTTTCGCCCACGGTCCACACCGGGACCGGAGGGGATCCGGGCGGCGGCGCCGGGATCGCCGATTGCAGCCAGGCCACGCCGAAGACAGCAGATGCAATCCAGAGCGTGCTCGCCAGCGCGCCCCATTTCGTGCTGCCGCGCCACAACAGCGCCGCTGCCACTACCGGGGACATCGCGGCGAATCCGGAAAATGCATATTGAGACGCAATTTCGAAAATGCTCGCGGGAGCCCGTTGCGCCACCGCATAGCTGATGGCGGTCACCAGCACGACGAACATCCGGCCGGTGAACACCTGGGCCGCCTCGCCGAACCGTTCCTTGTGGCCGTAGTAGGCGAACACGTCCTCGGTGAACATGGTGGACAGCGCGAGGATTTGCGAGTCGCTCGCCATCACCGCCGCCATGATGCCCGCGCCGAGAATCCCGGCGAGCCACTCCGGCGAGTAGAGACTGAGCAGATGCAGCAGGACGGCGTCGCGCGCCGTTTGCGGAACCTCGGGGACAGCATTGGCGGCCACACCCAGAAACACACACGGCAGCCAGATCGCGAGCAGGCAGACCGGGTACAGGATCACCGTCCGGCGGAACTGCGACATCTTGTTCGCGGTGAGGCAGAAGATGCCGATGTGCGGAAAGGCGATCGCCGACAGTGGAATGAACGTGTAGCTCAAAAAGTAGAGCGGGGGGATACGCTCTCGCGAGAGGAGGTGCGCCTTGGCGGGATCCGCCAGGAGCTGCTCCATCGCCGCCGGAAATCCGCCCATTCCGTAACCGATCACCACGATCGCAATCGTGCCAAAGGAGAGGAATAGCAGCGTCTGGAACGTGTTGACCCACGCCGTTCCGCGCATGCCGCCGAAGAAGACGTAGCTCATGACCACCAGGGCCACCACCAGCCCGCCGAGCCAATAGGGCACGAATCCACCACTGATCGCCCGGATCGCGGTGCCGCCGCCCATCACGCCAATGATGATGTAGGGGATCAGCAGGACCGCCTGGACGGCGAAGATCACGGTTCCGATGTGGCCGCACTCCCAGCGGTCGCGGAAAATCTGGACTGGCGTCATGAATCCGTGCTTCTTGCCGAGGGCCCAGATGCGGGTACCAAGGAACAGGTATAGGAGCGGGACCACCAGCGCCGAGGAGGACGCCATCAATCCATAGGTGACAATCCCGTTCTGGAATGCGTGGCCCGAAGCACCCAGGATTGCGAACGCGGTCATATGCGTTCCGAACAACGAGAACAGGAAGACGAACCCGCCCAACGACCGGCCGGCGAGGAAGAAATCCTCCGCGCCCGAACCCCGGCGGCCGCGGAATGCGAAAATACCGATGTAGAGCACCGCCGCCAGGTAGACGGCGACAAACACTGTGGCGGTCAAGCCCGGGGATCCTCCCCGCTGTCGAGGTGTCCGGGCCACGCCACCCGGCAGAGCAACCAGAGCAGGGCTGAGGCCGCCAAAGTATAGAGAGCGTGATAGAACAAGCCGAAGGGCAGGAATCCAAACACCAGGGGACGCGGTTCCCGCCAATTCCAGGAGTCTTGATGCAGCCAGTAGACAACCGCCACCAACACGACGAGCGAGAATCGTTTCAGCAACCCATCAACGTATCACACTTGCCCGCGTGGCTGGCCGTGATGGCGGTGGCCTGCTGTCCCGCGGCGTGGGGACAAACGGCGGCGTTGCTGTCCGGACGGGTAGAGGCCTCCAACGGCCAGCCGCTCCCGGCCGCGGCCGTGACTGCGCGCAATACGGAGACGAACTTCTCGCGGACGGCGATCTCCGGCGAAACCGGTCTGTACGTGTTCCCCCAACTCCCCGCGGGCCCCTACGAAGTCCGAGTGAGCCTGGCGGGATTCAAGCCGCTGGTGCGGACCGGAATCCAGTTGACGGTGGCCCAAGCGGTGGCGATCAACCTGGTGCTGGAACTCGGCACTGTGGAACAAACCATCACGGTCGAGGCCGCGCCGCCACTGGTGAACACCAGCACCGCCGAGCTGAGCTACCTGGTGAATGAAGGCGCGATAGCCGTGCTTCCGCTCAACGGCCGCAACTACACCGATCTCGCGCTGCTGCAGCCCGGTGTGACCGCCTATCCGCACCGCGACGGCGGATCCGTGGTGGCGCACGGCCTGGGGATGAGCGTCAACGGACAGGATCCACGGTCGAACGTCTACCTGCTCGACGGCACGCCGTTGAACGACTTCACCAATGGACCCGCGGGAAGCGCCGCCTCGACCGCCCTCGGCATGGAGACCATCCGCGAGTTCCGGGTGGAGACCAACAGCTACAGCGCTGAGTTCGGACGCAATTCCGGGGGCCAGATCAACGCGCTGACCAAGTCCGGCTCAAACCGGCTGCATGGCAGCCTGTACTATCTGCACCGCAACGACAATCTCGACGCGCGCAACTTCTTCGACCCCGGCGTGCAGCCCGAGTTCCGAAGGAATCAGTACGGCGGGAGCATTGGCGGTCCCGTGCGGCGCAACCGTACGTTCTTCTTTGCCGGCTACGAAGCGTTGCGCGAGGGCATGGGCCGGTCGCTCTCCGCCGTGGTACCCGATGCGAATGCACGCCAGGGACTGATTCCGAATCCGGCGGCTCCGGGCCAGTTGCTCAACGTGGGCGTGAGCGCCGCGGTGCGGCCTTACCTCGACGAGTACCCATTGCCGAACGGCGGGGTCCGGGGTGACAGCCTGGGCATCCACAACTTCCTGTTCAACCAGAATCTGCGGCAGGACTTCGGCCAACTGCGTATCGACCAGAATTTCGCCAACGGGAGCCAGTTGTTTGTCCGCTACACGGCCGACGACGCATCCCAGTACCTGCCGACAGACTTCCCGCAGTTCCCGCGCTCGTTCCTTTCGCGGAACCAGTTCATCACCACCGAGTTCACGCATGCAATTACGCCGCGCACGCTGGTGACGGCACGCGGCGGATTCAGCCGTACGCGCATCGGCCAGGATGTCGAGGCAAACACCTCCCGGCCGCTCGCACCGTTCGTCGCCGGACGCCGGTTCATGGGCAACATCGACATCGGGGGCGCGAGCCGCTTCGGTCCGCAATCCTCGGTGGACGTAAAGCTGACCCAGAATATCTACAGCTTTGAGTACGGTGTCTCACACGTATCAGGACGGCACACACTCAAGCTCGGCAGCCTGTTCGAGCGCTACCAGGACAACATGCTGAACCCCACGTTCTCGCTCGGGACCTACGCGTTCACCGACCTGCGCGCGTTCCTCGAAAACCGCCCGGCGCGCTACATCGGACTTGGACCCACGGGACAATACGACCGCTACTGGCGCTTCACGCTCTTCGCCTATTATCTGCAGGACAACTTCCAGGTGAGCCGGCGGCTGACCGTGAATCTCGGCCTGCGCTACGAGACCACCACCATGCCGGTGGACCTCTACGGACGCGACTCGGCGATGATCAACCTCACCGATCCGGCGCCGGTGCCGGGCCGCCTGTTCCGGAACCCGGGGCGCCGGAACGTTTCGCCGCGGTTCGGATTTTCATGGGATCCGGCAGGCAACGGCAAGACGGCGGTGCGCGGCGGGTACGGCTGGTTCTTCAACACGAACAACCAGCAGAACCTGATCGTCACGGTGACGAACCCGCCGGCGACACCGAGGTTCATCATTACGACGGGGCTGGGATTTCCGAACCCCGACTTCGCGCGCGGCGTCGGGAACTCGATCCGGCCGGTGGAGTGGAACATCAAGAATCCGAACGTGCATGTGTGGAACCTGAACGTCCAGCGCGAGATTCCCGGCGCGGTGTTGGTGACCTTGGGCTACGCGGGTTCGCGCGGGATCCACCTGTGGCGCTCGGCCGACGTGAACCTGCCAGCGGCACAGCGGTTGGCCGACGGCACGGTCTTCTTCCCGGCCGGCGCGCCACGCCTCAATCCGCGATTCTCGACGATTGAGCTGAAGAAGAGCGATGGCAACTCCTGGTACAACGCGGCGGTCTTCGAGATCCGCAAGCGGTGGGGGAAGGGCTTCAACCTGCAGTCCTCCTACACGTTCTCGCGCAACATCGACACCACGCAGGCATCGACCTTCTTCTCCGACGCGACCAACGGAACCACGTCGGCGATGCCTGAATTCCCCGGCTTCCAGTACAACAAGGGACTCGCCGACTACCACGCCAAGCACAACTGGGTAACGAATTTCGCCTGGCAGCTTCCGGGGCGGGGCGTGATGAAGGGCTGGCAGATCGCCGGGATTTCGAATGTGCGGAGCGGGAGTCCGCTGACGGTGTTCGTGCAGGGAAACCGTTCGCGGTCGCAATGGAATCCATCTCTTGGTCCGGGGCTGGGGCAAGACCGTGTGTCGATGGCTCCGGGCTACACGCACCAAAGCGCGGTGCGGGGCGGCCCGAGACAGTATTTCGATCCTGCCGCGTTCGCGCTTCCGGCGGCGGGGACGCTGGGGAATCTGGGACGGGGCGCGTTGATTGGTCCGAACCTGCGGACATTTGACGGGTCGCTGATGAAGGACTTCCGGTGGGCCAAGCTCGGAGAGTCCGGCGTTGTGCAGTTCCGGGCCGAGGCGTTCAATCTGTTCAACCGGGCCAACTTCGGGGTGCCCAGCTTGACGGCCTTCGCCGGGGCGCGGGATGGTGAGCTGCCGTTCAGCACGCTGGGCCTGGTGCGGCAGACAGTGACGTCGAGCCGGCAGATTCAGTTGGGACTGCGGGTGGCGTTCTAGGCTTACCGCCACTTCAAGCCGTTATCGCCCTCGTCCGATCGTGTCCCGGCCACGAACATTCCTGTCACTTTGCAAATTATCTGACGTAGAACTTTGCACGCTATTGGGCGTACAGGCGACCACACGATAGCCGTGCGTGGTGCAGACCGGGCATCGCGCCCTTTGCGTTGCGAAAACGTTCCCTTTCTCCCACACGCCTGAAGGCCAACTTCCGAGTGGCCGACGAACTGGACACTGTGCTGTCCAAGTCCTGACATCTCCTCGAAAGAAGGTCCGTTCAACGCGGGTGTGGTACACCTCCCCCATGCCGCCAGCGCCCAGCGGCGCAACGATTTCGTAGGGGCCGAGCTTGTCGCCGGGGGCCGGGGGAATTGAGGACTTTGGATCGCGCCCCCCTCGCCTAAGGAGTCGGCACCGTCCAGTTCAATGTAATCAACAGTTGAGGCAGCGAGGCACCGCCGGTTTCCGACTGCGTCACGTAATAAAACTTCTGACCATCGCCGGACGCCGTGAACCGCATCTGCGAGTTTCTCCGCGAGCGATAAGCCATTTTGAAAAGCTCCCGAGGAGACCCGGCTTTGGCGGAATCTCCCAGCGAGATGTCGACGGCCATCATCTTCTCAGAATCCGGCTCAGCATAGTAGATTTCTCGGCCATCGGCGCGGAAACGCGGCACCACGCCCCCCGCGGCAGAGACGCGCAATTTGCCACGCCCCGGAGGGAAGCTCTGTATATAGACTTCCTGTTTGCCGGTCTCGTCCGAATCATAGGCAAACCACTTTCCGTCGGGAGAAAACTGAGGATCCCATTGCGCGCGGTCGCCGGCAAGGATCGAAGTGATTTTTCCGTCGCCGTCGACCGCCAATGCCGAGATCCCCATGCGCTGCGGGTTCATCGCCGTCGCATTGGGATCCGGGTTTATCTCAAACAGCACGGTTTTGCCGTCTGGAGCGACGTGCTGATGATGAGTCATTCCCTTGTACAACTGTTTCAATTCTCCGTTCGCCGCCAACAGCGCAATTCCGTTGCGGTTCAGGAAGATCGACTTGCCGTCCGGCGAAGGCACAGGAATACCCAGCTCATCATCGACAAGCGTGGTTCGAGTGGGCACGCCGCGCTTGAGGTCAATGAACCACGGCTGTGGCTTGCCAAGCGGCGGATTGGTTAGGTCGAAGTGGATCTGGGTTCCGTCGGCCGACAGTTCTGGATGTCCGATGTCGCCCTGGTGGAGCCGGCGGAGAATGTTGCCGCGGCGGTCCACTTCCACGAGTTCGTCGTTCACCGTACTTGATCGGGTCTCTCGAACCATCGTGCCCGTGCTGGAGAGCGACGGTGCACCAGCCTGAGAGAAACCCTGCAGGGGAATTGGATCGCCAACCAGCAATAGTTTGGACTCATCCACCCGAGCGGCAAACCAGGAGTCCTGCCGCCGGAAGAACAGAAATCCGTTCTGGTATCGAAACACTGTAATCTGTCCGAGGCTGTTATTCGAGCCGGACGATCGCAGTTCTCCGACGACTTTCCCGGTCTTCAGCGAACCGGCGAAGATTCCACGGTGAGGGATCCCGGCGGCTACGGAACGAAATAGAAACCGGTCACCGTCGGCGAGCAGTTGGGGCGTGCGCTGTGAAGTCTCTTGAGCCGCCGAGTCAAGGGTGAGGAGCGGTGTTTCTTTTCCTCCTCCCGCCGGCAGCCCTCGCACCGGGCCTGTTACGCCGCTAAGAAGAAGCGTACCGTCCCGAGCCCAAGCCTCCACGCGAGTCGCGGAGGTATTCCCAATCGGCACAGGCGCTGAACCATCTAACTTCGAGCGCATGACCTGGCCGTTGACGATAAACGCGATCTGCTTGCTGTCTGGCGCCCAAAGAGGTGTCCCAGGGCGTTCCGTTCCTGGAATTCGAACCTGTTGCCCGTCGGAAAGCGAGTGGACCCAAAGGCTCCAGTCGTTCGTGTTTTTGCGCGTCGAAAATGTAACGTATTCCCCATTCGGGCTTACGGTCGGAGTCCCCAATAATCGATGCCCATCCGCCGGGGCGATGTGGAAAGAGACTGGTTTGGGAATCACCGGTGCGGGTTTCGGCCAAAACACGACGGCGGCAGCAACTAGCACTGCGACTGCTGCGATTCCCCAGGGCCAGCGGGAGTTGGCGACGGGCGGTGCGGTCCTGGATTCCGTCGCCCACTGCAGTGCGCGCTTGCAGTCGGCGGCGGATTGGAAGCGCGAATCGGGGTCTTTTGCGAGGCAGGTTTTGATGACGCGATCGATGGCGCCGGGAGTGGCGCGCGGTTCGGGTTCGTCCTTGAGGATAGAGGCGATGATCGCGGCGACACTTGCGCCGTTGAACGCGCGCTTGCCGGTGATCAACTCATGAAAGACGCAGCCGAAGGCGAAGATGTCGCTGCGGGCGTCGGCGTTCTGCCCTTGCGCCTGCTCGGGCGACATGTACTGCAACGTGCCGAGAAGTTGGCCTTCGCTGGTTAGGGCTTTCGTCAACGTCGCATCGGTCGGCGCGAGTTGCACCTTCTGCTTGGCGAGGCCGAAGTCGAGCAGCTTGATGCCTTGCTTGGCGATCAGCACGTTGGCGGGTTTCAAGTCGCGATGGGTGATGCCGCGCTTATGGGCGGCGTCGAGGGCGTCGAGAATTTGATAGCTGACTTCGAGGGCCTTATCTAGCGGCAGCGGGCCTTTCAACTCCGCGCCTTCGACGAACTCCATCACGAGATAATTCGGGCCGACGTCGTAGAGTTGGCAGATATTCGGATGATTCAACGCGGCGACGGCGCGAGCTTCGCGTTCGAAGCGGTCGGTGAATTGGCCTTTCGCGACTTTCAGCGCGACGGTGCGATCGAGGCGCGTGTCGCGGGCTTTGTAGACTTCGCCCATGCCACCTTCGCCGAGCAGCGCGGTGATTTCGTAGGGGCCAAGCTTGTCGCCGGCGGCCAGGGGCATGGCAATAGTCTATCCGATCAGGAGCTGTTCAAGGCCTGGGTTACGCGCTACTCGGAAGTTGGCGTTGAGGATCGGACAAAGAGGGTGCCTTTCGCCCACCCAACCGCCAGCTCGCAACCCCCTGATTCGCAAGGGCCCAAATCGGGCGAAAGGGTATGGGCGAAACGTCGGACTCAGGCTGGAGCGAAGGTGCGCAAACGAGATGTTTTGCAACGATGGTGCGGCAGACAGTGACGTCGAGCCGGCAGATTCGGGGTCTGCGTGTGACGTTTTAGAACACCCTGATCCGCTATCATCAAGCTGAGTGCCACGCACCACCGCCGGGCACCGGCCGTTCCTTTCCCACGTCTCCCTCGACCCCGGCCGGATTGTCCCGTCCAAGTTCCCTTTCAATCTCCCGCTGTTCTCGAAGCCCTTCAGCCTCGAGTTTGACTCCATGGTCACGATGTTCGTTGGCGAGAACGGATCCGGCAAGTCAACGCTGCTCGAAGCGCTCGCCCAGCGTGCCGGATTCGGAATCGAGGGCGGCAGCCGGCAGCACCAACAGGACCACGAGAGCGAGCCGGTCTCCGCGCTGGTTCCCGCGCTCGTGTTGTCCTGGCGCTACCAGGGAGTCCGCGGATTCTTCCTGCGCGCGGAGAGCTTCTACAAGTTCGCCGAGCATCTGGTCCGGCTGGGATCGACGCACCGGGCCTATGGTGGCAAACCACTGCTCGAACAGTCGCACGGCGAATCGTTCATGGCGCTTTTTGAGAACAACTTCGAGGACGGGCTGTACGTCCTCGACGAGCCTGAGTCCGCGCTGTCACCGGGCAGGCAGCTATCGTTCCTGTCGATCCTGGACAGGCTGACGCGCAACGGCAACGCGCAGTTCCTGATCGCGACACACTCTCCGATCCTGCTTGCGTTCCCCCGGGCCACGGTGTTGAGCCTCGATTCCGGCCGCTTCCAAAAGACCGACTTCCGCGACACGGAGCACTACCGCATCACACGCGGATTCCTTGAGGCGCCAGAGCGGTATTTCCGCCACCTGTTCGTGGAAGAATAATCCGCTATCTTAGTGGAAGCGATGAAGCCGCTGTTGCCTTTGCTCCTTTCCGGGCTGTGCCTGGCCGCCGATGCGCCCTCGGCCCGTGTCTCCGGACGCGTGGCGATCGGCATGGACCAGACGGTCGAGATGATCGGATACTACACGCATATCGCAGGATTCCAAGCCCCGCTGTTTGCCTCGGGAACCGCCGAGAAGACCGCCTACTTCAGCTTCCGCACCGAACGCGCCCCCGTGCAGACCACCAACGACGGGACCGGATTCAAGCTCAAGCAGAGCGGCGAGGAGCTGCTTCACGTCTACTACCATCCGCTGCCGGACCGCGATTTCGCCAAGCCGGACACGTTCGCCGAAGTCCAAATGATTGCCTCCTACAAGACGCGCGGCGGCGAAGCCAGTGTCACGCCGGGCGGCCAGTTCAGCTACTCGGGAGACATCAGCCTGCATGCGTCGTCCGACTTTGTCGTCGAGGGGAAGAAGTACAACCTGCGCGATCTGGGATTGGAGTTCACACTGAAGGCCTCGGGGACCAGCCCGTCGATCGAGGAGCTGGGACGGCAGGCGAGCACCGGCAAATTCACGGTGAACTTCACCGGCTCGGCCGTGGCCAAGCCAGCGCAACCGCCACCACCGCCAGACACCCGATCACGTTAAACCAAAGGAACGAGATCGAGGTGAACTTGGCGGCGGCAAAGATCACCGCCTGCCCCACGAGCATACCCGCGAACGCCGCGGTGCCGCCCACGCGCTTGAACAGGAAGGCCACCACGAACACGCCCAGCATGCTGCCGTAGAACAGCGATCCGAGCTGGTTCACGGCTTCGATCAGCGATCCGAGTCCGCGGCCCAGACGCGCGGTGGCGACGGCGTAGATGCCCCAGAACAGCGTGAACCATCGGGACGCGGACAGGTAGTGGCGGTCGGGCGCATCGCGGGCAAGGAACCGCCGGTAGATGTCGATCACCGACACGGTGGCGAGCGAGTTGATCTCAGCGGAGATTGTGGACATGGCCGCCGCGAAGATCGCGGCCATGATGAGCCCAACCACGCCCGCCGGCAGGTACGTCGTCACGAAGGTCAGGAAGACGTAGTTGGTGTCGTTGACCGTTTCACCGGTGAGACGGGCGGCGTCACGGCGTGCCTCGTCAATCGCCCGCTGGCCCCGCGTGAATCCTCCGGAGTCCTTGCCCGCAAGCAGATCACGCGCCCCGGTGCGCCGCAGCTCGAATCCGCGGTCGAAGCGCTCGGACACTTGCGCATACCCGGCGTGTTTTTGCGCCGCCTCCAGCTCCCGCGCGTGGAACAGGAGCGGCGGCTTTTCGAACGTGTAGAAGACGAACACCACCGCGCCTGTCAGCAGGATCAGGAATTGCATCGGGATCTTGGCGACCGCGTTGAACAGCAGGCTCAAACGGCTCTGCGCGATACTGCGCCCGGTCAGGTACCGCTGCACCTGTGACTGGTCGCAACCGAAGTAGGCGAGCGCCAGGAACATTCCGCCGAGCAGCCCGTTCCACACGTTGTAGCGGTCGTTCCAATCAAAGCTCGTCACCACCGCGTTCAGGCGTCCCGCGGCGCCGGCCACGGTCAGCGCGCCCGTGAAGGATACATCGGAGGGCAGCATCCACACGGCCATGATGAGCGCCGTGCAGAGTCCGGCCATCATGATGAGCATCTGCTGGAAGTCGGTCCAAGTGACCGCCTTCACGCCGCCGGCCGCGGTGTAGAACACCGTCAGGACTCCCATGATGACCGTGGTCCATTCCTCCGGCCAGCCGAAGATCACGGCCAGCACGATCGCCGGAGCATAGAGCGCGACACCCACGGCAAGTCCGCGCTGGATGAGGAAGATCACGCTGACGAGCGCGCGGGTCTTGGCGTCGAATCTCTGTTCCAGGTATTCGTATGCCGTGTAGACGCCGGACCCGTGAAACGCCGGCACGACGAAGGCGGAGATCAGGATCATCGCCAGCGGCAGTCCGAAGTAGAACTGCACAAAGCGCATGCCGTCCATGTAGGCCTGGCCGGTGGTCGAGATGAAGGTGATGGCGCTCGCCTGCGTCGCCATGATCGATAGGGCCATCGCGTACCAGGGCATCTGCCTGCCGGCCAGCAGGTAGTCTGAGGTGGTCGACGTGCGGCGCGACTTCCAGAGTCCGTAGGCGATGATGAACGCCAGGGACGCGGCGAGCACGGCCCAGTCGAGCGGCCTCATCGATTGAAGGCTCGCGTGAACAGGGAGAACAGCACGATCACTACGGCCAGGTAGAGCGCGACAGCAGTGTAGAGCCGCTTCCAGGTGCCCAGGACCGGCGGCGGTTCATTCATCGCACTTGTCCGGCGCTGAGGAGATTGGCGAACAAGCGGTAGGCGCCTGGGACTCCGGCCGGCAATTGCCGGAACCAGGAGACCGGCGTGAAGATGTAGACGCCCTTGCCATGGCGTGCGAACAGCGTGCCGCCCTGAAGGGGCTTCTCGCCGGGGTCGGCGATCTCCCACAGGGGCGTGTACCGCGGGTCCCATTCGGATGCGAAGTAGAGTCCGCGCTCCTGGACCCAGCCGCTATAGTCGGCGGCGGTGATGCGGTTCGGCGCCTGCAGCAGGGGATGGTCCTGATTCAGCGCCCGCACTGGGGCGTCCTCGACCGTGATGCGGCCCAATCCGAGTTTAATCGGATAGGGACCGATGCGGTCGAGCGAGGCTTGATCGCGTCCGCTGAAGAAACCCGACGGCGCGACATTGTACTGGACGATGAGAGTGCCGCCCGCGGCCGCGTAGTCGAGCAGACGCTGCTGATTGGCGTGTAGCGCGGGACGGACATTGTAGGCGCGGACGCCAGTGACAATCGCGTCGAACTTCGAGAGGTCAGCGCCGGCGAGATCGGAATCCTCCAGAAGCGCCACCTCGCAACCGAGCTGGCGGACGGCCTGCGGTACGTCGTCGCCCGCGCCCATCACGTATCCGACACGGCGCGCCAGGACCTTCGCATCGGTGCGCACGACAGGCGCTTCGGCGGCCGGGAACACCGTCCGCGGCGGGATGTGGCCGTAGGAGACCACGCGCATACCGTGCCGGATCTCCGTGCCGCCGGTCCGTGCCACAGCGCGGAGCTTTTCAACGAACGGCAATGCCGGAGGCGTGACGGTGAACACAGCGGCCGCGGTCTCGCCATCGGAGGTGAGCGAGAAGGGAGCCGAGGCTGGCTCAGCCTTCCAGCCCGCGGGCGCTTCGATGCTGACGGTACCGGAAACTCCGGCGCGGTTCGACTTCAAGCGTAGCGTCACCTGGCGGCTGTGGGCCGAGGTGAACATCAGGGGACGCTCGGCAAACTCGACGGCGACAGCAGGCGCAACCACTGGGCTCCGGGTCAGTTCCCCGAGTGCCGGATCGACGGTGCGGTAAACGACCGGCCGCGTGAATACGAGTTCCTGTCCCTGGATCTCAACCCGGAACGTGCCTTCCAAGAACGGATCCGTGTCTGGAGGGCCAACGCGCGCACGGCTGCCGGTCCGGTAGATGGTCCCATCGGGCGGCTGCTCGATCCAGAACGGCTGGCTGTAGGGGCGTTGCGCATCGAGCCGGATGTTGAGCGAACGTGTGACCGGCTTGTTGTAGGCAAGCGGCCCGGGAGATGGTTCCGGCCGCTGATCCTCCACCGACACCCCAAGGAGACGGGCTTGAATTCCATGCGCGCGCAGGATCGCGGTGGCCTGCACGGGCACCGTGTCGCCCGGAGAATAGACAGCGCGGCTGGCGGCTGCGTCGAGCCAGAGTCCCGCGGCCTGGGCGATGAGCGCGTCCGTCTCGCCGAGCTTGATCCGCGGCCAGGGTCCATCGAGTTTGGCGATTGCGGCGCGGACGGCAAGCAGCGGACCCACGATGCTTTCCGGCTTGCGCGGATCGAACGCGCGCCGCGCGGATTCCAGTTGAACGGCTACCGCGGCCCCGCCGGGAACGCGTGCCCACGAGGTGTCGATGCCGTCGAACAGGTCCGATTGGGCGGGCTCGCCTCCGGTGACACGCAAGAAGTCGCGTACCGATCCCTTTCGCTCAGGCCATCCCATCGCCTGGCTCCGGTGGAGCGAACGGCTCATGCCGGCGATTTCGCTGTAGGAGTAGCCGGAGAGCGGGTCATATTCGCCGAGGTCGATTTCGATCTTGCCTGGAGTGGCCTCAGCCGCTTTGATCATCTCCGGCGTGAATGCGGGCAGGTTGTGCAGGATCCGCTTGGGGCGCCACGGCTTGACTTCGGTCAACTGATCGGGGAAACGGGCCGGATCCGCCGCGGCGTCGTAGGCTTCGCGTCCGAGCATGGCCGATGCCTGATGCTGGCCGTGGCCATCGCGGGGTGTGCCACTGAAGCGCAGGACAATGACGTCGGGCTGGAAGCGCCGGATATTCCAGACGACATCGCCAAGGATCGCCTCGCGTCCCCACTTGGCGAGCGTCTCGTCCGCCGTCTTCGAGAATCCGAAATCGATTGCGCGGGTGAACAACTGGCTCGCGCCGTCGATGCGGCGGGCCATGAGCAGCTCCTGCGTGCGGATCAGACCCATCAGCTCGCCCTGTTCGGGTCCGATGAGGTTTTGTCCGCCTTCACCGCGAGTGAGTGACAGGTAGGCAGTGCGGTAGTTGCGTCCCTTGGCGCACCAGGCGAGCAGCGCGGTATTCTCGTCGTCCGGATGCGCGGCGATCATGAGCACGCTGCCGAGGACGGGCAGCCGGTCCAGAGCCCGGTTGATCTCCGCGGATCCGGCGGGGATGCGGGGCTCGGCCCAGACAGTGGCGGCGAGGAGAAGGGGCAGGGTTCGGCGCATCAACCGAATAGTGTAGCGTCGGTCCTAGAGGATCGTGTGATGTGCTACGGTGCATTACCTGGCCGGGCACACAATCACAGTGCGCATTGAGGATAGCACCCAAGTCGAGCACATCAAGCGTGGACTGGATGAAGCCAACGCCGGTCGTTGTTCCTCAGGAAAAGGTGGACCTCCAACGCGCTCCGTGATCTGGCGTCCATCAGCGACTAAGCGCCGTTTCCGGAAATGGCCCGAGTCATTTCCAGAGCCGGATTGAGCTTCACGTGTTGCCCGAGACGGTACACTCAGAGAAATGTCCCTCATGTTGGACGAGATCCGCCAGCAGCCGGCGGCTCTCGAACGGACCCTTCAATCCGAGCTCGCCGCCGCACAGAAGCTGCGCCAGGTAATCGAGAAACGCCGTCCCCGTTGCATCGTGCTTGCCGCCCGCGGCACATCTGACAACGCCGCGCTGTTCGGACGCTACCTGCTCGAGCTCAAGACGGGCATTCCCGTGTCACTGGCGGCGCCGTCCATCATCACGTTATACGGGCGTGAAATGGACTACCGCGATTGCCTGGTGGTGGCCGTGTCGCAATCGGGCGAGTCCACCGACACCAACCTCGTGCTCGAGTCGGCCAAGCGGCAGGGCGCGATCACCGTGGGTGTGACCAACCAGCTCGACAGCGCGCTGGCGACGATTCCGGATCACTTGATCCACGTCCAGGCGGGACGCGAGTTGAGCATCGCGGCGACCAAGACCTACACCGGACAGCTCCTCACGATGTACCTGCTGGCCTGGGCCCTCGGCGGCGGCATCGACATCGAGGACCTCAAGGGAATCCCCGCCCAGGCCGCCGACGCGTTGGAGATCGAGCACCAGATCCAGGAGTGCGCCGACCGCTACCGCTTCATGGAAAGCACCGTCGTCATTGGCCGGGGCCTGAACTACGCCAACGCGTTCGAGTTCGCGCTGAAGCTGATGGAGACCTGCGCGGTGGTGGCGGAGCGATTCTCCTCGGCCGATTTCCTTCACGGCCCGATCGCGCTGGTGGAGCATCAGTTTCCGGTGTTCGCGTTCGTGCCCGGCGGCGCCACCTGGCACACCATGCGCGAGATGATCGCCAAGCTGCGGGAGACGACGTACGAGATCCTGCTGATCACCGACAAGTCTAATGCCGAGGCGCGGGAGCTGTCGCGACGTTGCATTACGTTGCCGTTCGCCGTCCAGCGGGAAGAGCTCACGCCGATCCCGTATATCATTCCCGCCCAGTTGTTCGCAGTCTATCTGGCCACCGAGAAGGGACTCGATCCCGACCAGCCGCGTGGCCTTACGAAAGTCACGAGAACCCTTTAGCCATGCCCATGCCGATCCCGATCCGGGGAATTGTCACCCCGCTGCTTACACCCTTGCGTCCGTCCGGAGCTCCCGACGAGGAAGCACTCGAGCGCCTCATCAACCATGTGATCCGGGGCGGCGTAAGCGGGATTTTCCTGCTGGGCACCACGGGCGAGGGTCCGGCGCTCAGCACCAGGGTGCAGCAGGATGTGATCCGGCTCGCGGCCAAGCACACGGAGGGACGCGTGCCGCTGCTTGCGGGCATCGCGGATACCTCGTTCGACGAAGCTGTTGCGTTGGCGCGCTTCGCCGCCGCGGCAGGCTTGGACGCCGTGGTGACCACGGGTCCGCTGTACTTCGCCGTGTCGCCCGCGGACCTGGCTGACTACGTCGCAAAGCTTGCGCGCGAGTCGCCAATTCCAGTGTTCCTGTACAACATCCCCGGTTGCTCGCATGTCCGGTTCCCGGTCGATGTGGTCGCGCGATGCGCGGAGATGGCCAATGTGCTCGGCTTCAAGGACAGCTCGGGCGAAATCCACTATTTGCACAAGGTGCGGACGGCGCTCGCCGGCCGCCCCGATTTTTCGCTGTTGATTGGCCCGGAAGAGCTGATGGGAGAAGCCGTCCTGTTCGGCGCGCATGGCGGTGTGAACGGTGGATCGAACCTGTTCCCGGAGTTGTACGTGGCGATGTACGAAGCGGCGGTACGCGCGGACACCGTCGAAATGGGACGGCTGCAGTCGAAGATCCTGGCGCTGAGCGAAGCGGTGTATGAGCCCACCTACCTGCCGGGGATCAAGTGCGCGGCGGCAGCTCTCGGGCTGTGCGACGAGGTGTTCGCGGCGCCGTACACGCCGGTCGGCGAGCCGCGGCGGAGGGCCATCGCGGGCTTCCTCGAAAGTTGTACAATTTGAGCCGGAGGTTTCGAATGTCCAAGTTTTCACGTCGATCGCTCATGCAGGGAGGCGCGGCGCTTCCGGCGCTTGCCGCCACCAAGGGATCCAATGGATCCACGATTTATTCGAAGGTCGGCATGAAGCCGGTGATCAACGGCATGGGCACGGTCACTGTACTCGGCGGGTCGATCATGGCGCCTGAGGTGGTCCGGGCGATGGAAGAGGCTTCGCGCCACTTCGTCCGCATGCCCGAACTCAAGGAGAACGTCGGCAAGCGGCTGGCGGAGCTCTTGAATGTCCCCGCCGCGATGGTGACTACCGGCGCCGCGGGCGCGATCAGCGTGGCGACGGCTGCGTGCATGGCCAGTGGCGACTTGGGCAAGGTGGGCAGGCTTCCGGACACGCAAGGCGCGAAAACGGTCGTGATCCAGCAGAAGACCCACCGCAGCGGATACGAGGCTCAGATCGAGCTGTGCGGCGCGCGCGTCGTGGCGGTGGAGACTCGCGAGGAGCTTGACCGGGCGATCAATGCCGACACGGCGATGCTGTTCTTCCTCAACAAGGACGAGTCCAAGGGCAAGATCAAGCGCGAAGAGTGGATCCGTGTGGGCAAGGAACGCGGCGTGCCAACGTTCAATGACGCCGCGGCCGATGTTCCTCCGTCGTCGCGGCTGACCGATGTCGTGAAGCAGGGCTTCGACCTGGTCTGCTTCTCCGGCGGCAAGGGACTGCGCGGACCGCAATCGACCGGGCTGCTGCTTGGGCGCGAGGACCTGATCGCGGCGGGGCAGCGGGCACTGAGTCCGAATGGCGGCGTGGGGCGCGGCATGAAGGTCGGCAAGGAAGAGATGATGGGGCTGCTCGCCGCGGTGGAGCGGTTCCTGCGCGTGGACCATGCAGCCGAGGCGCGGATGCTCGACAAGCGGGTGGCTGAGATGTCTTCGGCGCTCGACGGACTGGCGGGCCTGAAGTGCTCCCGCGAGATTCCGTCGATCGCCAATGAAGTTCCGCACCTGGTGGTCCAGTGGGACGAGGCGGCCGCCAAGGTCACCGCGCGCGATCTCATGAAGAAGCTTGAAGAGGGCGAGCCGTCGATTTCGATCCTCGGACAGGGGCCCGGCAAGGTGATGGTTTCGGTGTGGATGATGCAGGGCAACGAGCACCGGATTGTCGCGCGCCGGATGCGCGAGATCTTCAGCGGCGCGTGAGCCAGCGGCGCAGCGACCAGGGCTCGAGCAGGTCGCGCGCCTGGATGCTGGCGGGCACGGCGACTTCAAAGTATCCGATCATCATCTCTTCCCAGCTTTGACGTCCCCAGCGGACGGTGGCCTTGGGGTCGGGATTGTATTTGTTGTTCGGCGAGTTGTCGAACACGCCGCGGGCATGGATGGTGGTACCCCTGGGCAAAGTCCTGGGGACAGTGGGCTCGTACTTGATCTGCCAGTTGAAGTCATAGCGCGGGACGTTGACGAGCAGTTCGCGCCGCCCGTCCGGATACTCGGCGCTGATTTCCATCGCCTTGCCGCGCAGATGCATGTGGGGATAGAGCGCAGCTAGCTCGGAGTCGGCGTGCAGCGTGACGGAGCCGTTCACGGGATGCGCGGGCGTCATCGGCGGGATCTCCATACGCGTGCGGGGGAACGCGCCCAGTGTCAGTACCTTGCGCGACGGCTTCTGCCTGGCGAACACCATGCCGAGCCGGAAACGGCTCTCCGCGGGCTTTCCGTTGGTGATGTGATGGAGCTCGATCCAGAGGTCCGATCCAGCGGGGATGAGGCGGCCGAGGCCGGGGGGCAGGATTTCGGCTGGCGTTCCCGGCACGTAGCCGGCAATGCGGGCGCCAATGCGCGGGCTGAAGTCACGCGGGTCCCGCTTTTCCATGTGGAAGAACTTGTTTACCGGATATTCGCGGAGCCACTCCGAGCCCGCCTCCCGAACGTGGATGCCAGCGTGGTGCATGACGGCGCGGTTCGAGGCCGGATCTCCATCTTCTCGATCCACTTGTCCTCAGTGAAGCCGGTGGGGACGAGGATGTAGATGTACTTGACGTCCCCAGTCGCCGGGATCGGGACCGCGTCAGGGATCTCGATCGTGTGGTCGGGCTGCCCGATCGACCAGCCATCGGTCCAGCGGACCGGAGCCGGTGCAAGCTTGGGGTCGCCCCGCGGAGCGCCCTGCTCGGCCCAGGTGCGGATTGCAGTGACCTCGGAGTCAGTGAGCGTCGCGTCGTTGCGGAACTTCACTGGGCCCGGATCGGCGAACCACGGAGGCATCTTCCGCTGCAGCACCGCTTGCCGGATTGCCTTGGCCCAGGGGCGGACCTGCTGGTAAGTCAAGAGGGGCATCGGGCCCACCTCACCAGGACGGTGGCAGCTCTGGCAGCGCTTCTGCAGGATCGGCTCGATATCAGCGTGGAAGGTTACCGCGGCAAAAGATAGTACTAGCGGTACCATTTTGCACAAAGGATATCACATTAGCTTTTCGAGCCGCTCCAGGTCCAGCGGGGTGACAAGGCGGAACCGGGGCGGCCGGGCAAAGTGTCCTAGGTATCGGGAAATGTCGGACTCTGCCGGGATCTCCGAGGTGGCGATCTCGACTGCCCCGCTTGTCAGCTCGACCGGAATCCAGTGCTTCTCCCGCATCAGCCACGCCGGAAGCAGCCGCAGCCGCCGGCCCGGCACTGCCCGCGGATCCAGGGGCGCGAATGGCAGACTGTGCTGGATGCCGAGGGCCCGGTAGACCGCGTCCCAGCCGGCCACTCCGGTCCGGACCAGATACTCGCCGAGCCGGGTGCCGGGCGGGCAGGTCCGGACGGCTTCCATGACGGCGGCAGAGTCCACCAAGCCTTCCGCGGCCAGAATCTCGCCGATCAGGCGCCGGTGTCCGGCGATCGCTACGTGCGCGGGATAGGCGTGCTCGGTCTTGACCCAACTGAGCGGGGTCCCTAGGATCCGGCAGCGGGCGTAGCGCCAGACAGCGGAGGCGCTGGCGGCGGTGTTCAACACGTTCGCCAGCATCGAGCGGAGCGGAGCGAGCAGTCCAAACGCGAGCCCGTAGATCCGTGCGGACGCCCAGATCTTCAGGATCGTCTGCGCGACTGCCAATCCGCCCGTGGAAGCGAGCAGGAGTGGAGATATGCCCGTGGCGCAACCACAAACAAACAGCAGGTTGGCCAGGAGGGACACGGGGTTGCCCAGCAGCCCCTTGCGGTCGCGCCAGAACCAATACCACTGGCCTCCGCCCCAGCCGTGCCGTTCCCAACCCTGGAACACGATGCCTGTGACCCACCGCGACCTCTGCCTCCAGGCCGTGCGGAAGGTGCGCGGGAAATACTCGCGGGTCGCGGCTCCACCGAGCACCGGGGCAAACGTCTGTTTGACACCCAGCTCGCGGAGGCGGATCCCGGTCTCGTAGTCCTCGGTCAGACACGCGGGGTCGAATGGATGTCCGGTGGCGGCAAGGAGGTCGAGAGCGTCGCGGCGGATCGCGGTCCCGACGCCTGCCGACGGGACGAAGCCGCCCAGACGGGCGCGGACCGGAAGGTCCACCGTGTGCATGTACGCGAAGTCGTCGCAGTAGATCCCGTGGACGAACTCCCACCAGGGAGTTGGCAGCGCGAGCACCGGAGTCTGAACCATTCCGAATTCGCGGCAGAGTCCGGCCACGCGGCCGAGGGAGTCCGGATGGATCAGGTCCTCTGCGTCATGGATCAGGACCACCTCGAAGCGGATCCCTTCCCTGCCTTCGACACCGGCCATGTGCTGGTGGATCCAGTTGAGGCAGTCGGCTTTCGACGTCGGACCGGAGTGGGGGCAGACGCACACGTGTACATTGACGGCGTCCTGGGCGCCCGCACGGACCTCGCGCGCGGTGTCCGGATCATTGGGATAAGTGCCTGCAAAGATGTGGTAGTTCGTGTAGCGG
Organism: Acidobacteriota bacterium; assembly: GCA_016871015.1. Taxonomy (GTDB): domain Bacteria; phylum Acidobacteriota; class Terriglobia; order Bryobacterales; family Bryobacteraceae; genus SYLY01. The sequence continues at coordinate 32,353 of VFZX01000025.1, forward strand.
ATCGCGGACAGGTTGTGCGCAATCATCTTGGCCGCGACACCGGCCTCTTTCCAGAGCGGGACCCAGATGGCGATAGCGGGCGAGCGTCCGGCGGCGTCGGCGCTGGTTTCGATCGAACGCCGGCGGGCGAAGTATACAAATGCTATCGCGATGTCATCGGTGGCGCTGATGAGGATCCAGACGGCCACCGCGGCGACGAGGTAATCGAAGTCCACTCATAATAGTTGCGGATTTCGAGTGGGAAAAATCTCACTCGCCACGCAAAGAAATGCGAAAAAATTATCGCGGACGCTGGCGCCGGCGCTTGGACTCCTCGGCCTTGTCGATATAGGCGATCGCGTCTGGCGTGACGCAGCCGGTCTCGCCGTGGTCGACGACAACCTTTCCGATGCGGCGGGCGGCAGCGACCGCGAGCTTTTTCAGAGACTCGTTCCGCATGCCGATGGCGATGAGGGCGCCGTTCATGGCGTGGCGGGTCCGGTTCTTTGCCGAATGGATCTTTGACTCAATCTCCGCGATCCGCGCTGCAAAGTATGCGTCGTCGAGGGATGTGTCCTGCATGGCGGCAAAGCCCACCAGGTTCCAGCCGGTCTGTGCCTTGAGATCTTCCTTGCCCTGGGTCCACTGCTCGCGTTTCTTGGCGGCGTGCGGAGTCTTGGCGACAAATCCGGCGAGCAGGTCCGCCAGCATGTAGTAACTGAGGTCGCGCAGCCAGCCGTCGAGTTCAACCGCTGTTACGGAAGACGGATCCGCGACCATCGTGGCGAGAGTCATGGCGTCTGTATTTCCGCTGGCCCAGAGCTCGCGGGCCAGGGAATGGTCCGTGCGGATCTGCTTCTTGAGTTTCCCCAGGTTGGCGAACGAAACGCCGAAGGTATTGGGTCCCGCGCCGTGGCGCGCGTAGACTTTCCTGTTCTGTTCCGTGCCCATCTCGCGAAGAGCCTGCATTGTTTCGTCAAGAGTCATTGAGGAGCTACCATTCTATTCCGGTCAGAAGAATACTTGCGCGGCGGTCCTCGAGAGGATCCATTCGCGGTCGCCGGAGTTCAAGAAAGGAAGTTTGGATTTGACCAGGTCGACGGAAGCGGCGTAGGTGTGGCCGTTGATCACCTGGAACGGGGCGTCGGAAGCCCACATGAGCCGGCACGGACCATAGTCCTCCACCAGGCGCTGGATCATGGGAACGAGGTCAAGATAGGGCGGCCGTTTGCTACCGAGAGCGTAGAAGGCGGACACCTTGACGTAGACGTTGCGGTGCTTGGCCAGGCCGCACAGGAGGCGGATGTCGGAGTCGCGGATCTCGCCCGTGGCGCCGATCCGGGCCATGTGGTCGATGACGACTTTGGTGGTAGGGAAGCGGGTGCACCATTGGTCGATCACCGGGAGCGCATCCGGATTGATAAGCGGACACATGGCGATCCCGGCGGCGGTGGCAAGCTTCCAGAGCCGCTCCATTCCAGGCGAGTCGAAACCGCGCGCGTTGATGCGGAACCCGCGGGTGCCCTGTCTGGCCAGGTCCGCCACCGCGGCGTCGAGATCCGGACGGTCATGGTCGACGACGGAGACGGCGGAGACGGCGGAGAACATTCCAGGATGGTCCTTGAGCGCGCGCAGCATGTAGGAGTTGTCGAACTTGTAGTGGCTGATCTGGATCAGCACGACGCGTGAGACACCGGCGGGCTTGGCATGCGACAGCAGGTCCTCGACCGTGAATCGCGGCGGCTGTGGGGCGCCGCCTCCGGGTGCGTAGACGTGGACGTGGGCGTCGGCGTAGTTCATCAGGCCCCCGTGGGCTCGAACTTCCACGTGGGCGGGACGATCCCTTTGACGCGCAGGTAGACAACGGCTTGTCCGCGGTGATGGGCGGTGTGCATGTAGGCGCGCATGAACAGGTCCGTGCCGCTGTGAGGAGGAAGACGGGGACTGAACTTGTAGTCGCCGCGGAGAAGCTGCTTCTCCTCCATCTTGTGGAGCACTTCGGTCACGTAGTCAAAGCTCGCGGTGAGGAACTGGCGGCAGGCTTGCTTGGTGCTGGCCTCGGGCGGCGTGGGCGCTTTGCCGATCCCGAACGCCGTCATGTAGGCGTTGTTGGCGCGGGCGATGTGGATGAACTGCTCGCCGAAGCCACGCTGCGCGGGGTCGGGCTTCGAGGCGAAGCCGTCATCTGGCATCGCTTCCATCATGGCCAAGGTGTAGGTCTTGGTATCGGCCCAGTGGCTCAAGAAGCTATCGCGCCAGGACTTGGCAAAGGGGTTCGACCATTGGGTATCGGCGGCGGCCGCCCCGGCGGGGACAGCAGAGGCGGCAAGGCTCTTCAAAACGTTTCGGCGTTTCATGATTTGACATCATAGCCCATCGGCTGCCTCTTCCAATAGGTGAGCGACCGCCAGGCCCACTCGGCCGGACCATAGCGGAAGTAGCGCAGCCAGATGGGGCTGATGATCAGGTTGATGGCCCACATCACGAGCACCACCCAGTAGAGCTTCGCGCGTTCGATCTTGGCGAAGTTGCCGAGCCCCCATCCGTCGAAATAGATCGTCAGCAGGATCGAGGTGAGCAGGTAGTTCGACAGCGCGGTGCGTCCAACAGCAGCGAGAGGAGCGGTGATCCAGCGATAGTGGCTGGACTTGCAGATCATCATGATCAGTCCGATGTAGCCGCCGGCGACGAGGAACCGGCCAGGATCGGCCGTGGATCCGAGGTAGGTGAAGAACGCCGGAATGTCGAACCCGCTGGCTGCCCACTGGCGCGAGGCCCAGTAGTTGAGTGGCGCGCCCACGAGGAATCCGATGACAGCAGAGGTGGCATAGAAGCGGTAGCTGAGCTGGGCGCTGAAGACTCCTGCCTTGGCCAGACCCATGCCGAGAATCAGCATCGCGAACACGTCGAGGAACATGAACTGGAAGAACATCGTGAACTGGAATGCCACGGCGATTCCGGAGCGCTGCTTCAAGTTGTCCACCCAGCCGCCGCGATGGGCCTTGATTTCCTCGTCCACCTTTTCCTTGGTGGGGGCGAACATGTCCCTGACGTCGTTCCATTCCTTGCGCACCTTCTTCTGCTCGGAGGTGAGGGCCTTGCCTGATGCTTCAAGCTTCTCCGCCTCGGCCGCCTTTTCGCTCATCTCCTTGATGCCGATCCCGGCGCCGACGTTCTGCAACGAATGCAGCACGATCAGTGCGGCGCCCAGGAGGATGAGGGTCTTCGCGCGCAGCGTGCGGAAGGGGAACAGAAAGAGTCCCACCATGCCATAGGCGTAGAGGATGTCGCCGTACCAGATCAGGTGCGCGTGCAGGAGTCCGAACAAGATGAGCCACAGTGTCCGGCGGTAGTAGATGTCGGCGGCGTGGATCCCCGCGCCACGCGCCTCCGCGCGGCTGAGCAGGATGATCGCGCTGGTTCCGAACAGCATCGAAAAGATGGCGCGCATCTTGCCTTCCCAGAAGGTCATCGCGACTGTCCAGATTCCCAGGTTGTCTCCAGTCTGGCCGCCGTAAGCGGAAGGATTCAGGTAGGCGGCGAAGGGGAGGCCGAAGCTGACGATATTGAGCAACAGGATTCCCAAAAGGGAAAATCCGCGGAGAACGTCGACCGATTCGATCCGCTCGGTTTGCTGAACCGGTTCCAGGTTCATAATTGATACAGGATAACCTGTGACCGAGTACGCGCGAGCCGCAGCCACATTGCTGGAACATTGCCGGACGGGCGGCGGATATCCGGTGCATCTGTTGCAGGCGCTGGCGGAGGCGGCCTGGCAAGGAGAAGACGGCGCGGCGCAAGCGCTGTTCCGCGGCCTGGTGGAGCCGCTGTGCGACGCCTTCGAGCCGGAGTTGTGTGATCAGTATGCTTTGCTGTTCAGCGCCGTGATCGCGCAACTGCTGCCGCACTGGAGCGAGCGCGAATTGCGATCTCGCTATCAACGTGTCCGGCGGCCGGCACGCGTGGAGCGGGACTACGATCGCGTGCTCGTGTTGTCGCGTGTCACGCTCGGGGCCGATGTCGCGGTGACCAGCGTGGTGCTCGATGCTGTCAAGAAGCGGTTCCCGTCCGCACGGGTTGGATTCGTGGGACCGGGAAAATCGTGGGAGCTGTTTGACCGCGATCCCAGGCTTGATCACGTCGAGGCGCCGTACTCGCGGACAGGAACGTTACGCGGCCGGCTGGAGGCAGGCATCGAGCTTCGCGGGATGCTCTCCAGTTCCGGAGCGCTGGTTGTGGATCCGGACTCGCGGCTGACGCAGTTGGGATTGATCCCCGTGTGTCCCGAGCAGGACTACGTGTACTTCGAGAGCAGGGCCTTCGGAGGCGCGGGACACGAATCACTGACGGAACTCGCCGCCCGCTGGGCGGCACAAACGTTCGGAGTCGAAGGGGCGCGGCCGTATGTAGCACCGTCAGCCGCGCCGGCGGTGGATGAGCCGGGCCTGACGTCGATGAGCCTGGGCGTGGGTGAAAATCCGGCCAAGCGGATCCATGGTGCGTTCGAGGAGCAGCTCACGGGCTACTTGCTCGGCCGGGGACACCGGCTGCTGATCGATCAGGGTGCGGGCGGAGAGGAGACGGAGCGGGTGCGGCGGCTGCTCGATCTGTTCCCCGGGCAGATCCGCACCTGGTCTGGCGCGTTCGCGCCGTTCGCCGCTTCCATCGCGCGAAGCTCCCTCTACGTCGGGTACGACTCGGCGGGGCAGCATGTCGCGGCTGCATGTGGAACGCCGCTGGTCACGGTCTTCGCGGGGCATCCATCGCGGCGGATGCTCGAACGCTGGACTCCGTACGGCGCAGGCAGACGGACGCTCGTGGCCGCCGAAGAGACCGATTGGAGGCGCGTGCTCGAACGCGCGATCCATGCCATCGATCAGTCCACTTGAAACACGTGCTTTGATTCCGCGGTCTGTTTGCCGGCGGTGTCCCGCAGCTTCAGCACGATCGTATAGGAGCCCTTGGGAATGTCCTTCTGCAGATTGAGGCTGAGCGCGCCCTGGACGTAACGCTTCGGGTAATACGCCGACTCCTTCTCCGCGGCAGCGTTGGGCTCGGCGAACAGCCGTGATCCATCGGCGCGGAGCACTTCGAGTCCATAGGCGACGTCGAAGCTGTTCTTCGGTCCGAATTTGTATCCGGTGATTTCGAAGCGCGCCCACAGGGTGTCGCCCGGCCGGTAGGACGGGGGAGTGAGCGGGCGTGTGTCGTCCTCGGTGCGGAGGAACCGGAAATTGCGCTGGACGAGTTCGGTGCTGGCCTCGACTGTGTACGGGCTGCGGACGGGCAGGCGGATGTCGCGCGTAACGGTCTTCCCGGCAAGTTCGTCGCGGACCGTGATGGTGACCTTGTAGTCTCCGGTGTCGGCCAGCGGCGGGATGAAAAACTCGTGGCGTTTTTTGGGCTTCCAGTCCTTGTCCTGGGCGGCGAGGGGGGCGTCGATCACCTCGGACTTCGGCTCGGCCAGGCGCACTCCCTTGGGATCGAACGCATCAATGGTCCAAGTGATCTTGACGCGCGGCGTCTCCTCGCCGGTCTTCGTATAGGCGGCGATAAGGAAGCTGACATGCACGGGATCGCCAGGGGAGAATGCCTGAGCAGCGGGAACAGACGGGCCGTCCTCGTACTGATGCAGCGACGCTTCGGGTATCGTTACCGCACCCAAAGCGTACGTAGCCGCGAGGAGCAGCCCAGGTCTCATTGCTTGGTTCCTGTGGGAGCCTGCACGGGCTCGCCCACCTCGAGCCGCATGGGGATCGCGATGAGGGCCATCTTATCGGTGCCGGAATCGCTCGCGTCCACCACTTCGAGCAGCAGGTTGCGGGTGGGAGCTTCGAAGTAGATACGGCCGTTGATGAACTCGCCGGGTGCAATGGTGCGGATCAGACCGAGCCACTCGGGGACGTCCCGCAGGTCACTGACCTCCGGGTATACGGCTCCTGAATCGTCCTTCAGGCGAAGCAGCGGAGCGTTCAACTCCCGGTTGGAAGCGTTGGCGACTTGGACGCGCAATACGACGAACCGCTCCTTCGGGATGCGGTCCATTCCGCCGGACTGAATTTGCTGGACCCAGTCGGCCTCGATCACCGTGTAGACCAGCCCTCCGGTTTGTACGTTTTCCCCCATTCGCTTGGGGGCCTCCTGGGTTGGCCCGGAGCAAGACGCGAGCGCACCCGCCGCGCAACCGAGCCATTGGCGCCTGTTCATATCGTGTCTCCCTCTAGCTATAAACTAGGACAAAGCATGAGCTGCAAGCAAATCATTTTACTGATTCTCACCACCGTTTGGCTGTTGGCACAAGGCACGCACCCGGTGAGTGGCCGGAAGATCGCGCCCGTGATGGGGGTGGGCGGGGCGGACTGGCTGGTCCGGCCCGAGCGCGAGCTGGAGGAAAATCCCGATCTGGCGCTGAAGCTGCTCGACATTCCAAAGGGCGCGGTGGTGGCGGACCTCGGCGCGGGTGTGGGCTACTACTCGCTAAAGATCGCCCGGATCGTGGGGAGCGGGGGCAAGGTGTATGCGACCGACATCCAGCCGGAGATGCTGCGGCTGCTCCGAAAGCGCGCGGAGAAGGAGGGAGTGCGGAACGTCGAGACAGTCCTCGGGGGAGCCAGCGCCACCAACCTTCCGGACAACAGCATTGACATCATTCTGCTGGTGGACGTCTACCACGAGTTCTCCGAGCCACAGAAGATGCTTGCCAGCATCGCCGCGGCGATGAAGGACAATGGGCGGCTGGTGCTGCTCGAGTTCCGCGAGGAAGACCCACGCGTACCCATCCGCCCGGAGCACAAGATGAGCCAGGCCACGGTGACCCGGGAACTGGAAGCCGAGGGCTATGAAATGGAGAAGTCAATCCCCGGCTTGCCCTGGCAGCACATCCTGGTTTTCAGGAAGCGGCGATGATCAGGCGCTGAACGAGCTGCCGCAGCCGCAGGTGGACTTCACGTTCGGGTTGGAGAACTTGAAGCCCGAGCCTTCGAGGGTCTCGACGTAGTCGACTTCGGCGCCTTCGAGGTAAAGCAGGCTGGCCTGGTCGACGAAGACCTTGAGTCCTTCGTAGTTGTAGGTCTTGTCGAGCATATTGGGGGCGTTCTCGAAGGCCATCGAATAGCTGAAGCCCGAGCATCCGCCGCCCACGACGGCAATCCGGAGTCCGGCTGGGGCCGGTTCCTGGGTGGACAGGATCTCTCTCACCTTGTCGACGGCGCGGGGGGTCAAATTCACGTTCATTTGGAAAAGCTCCTCAAATGAAAGGATACCTGGAAGTACGGATTGGATGCAAGAATCCGAGGGGGGATGAATCCGGCGTCCAGATGCGCTAAGATGCGGGCGAGGAGATTCGCGAACATGCTGCTTGTGGTGCTTGCTTTGAGTGCGGCAGTGGTGATGGCTCAGATTGCCCAGCCAATCCCGCCGGTGCGCCATCCGGGTCTGGGTCCAGTGGGGCACGGATTCGGCAGCGTGGTATTTCCGGGGACCGGTGTCCCGCGCGGGAATCCGGTGCCGCAGGGCCACATTCAAGCTTTGGGTGCGACGGTTCGCGGCGTACCGCAAGCGCCGTATCCGGGGCACTACGCGGCAACCGCGCCCTACATTTACCCGGTCGCGATTCCGTACGGATACGGGATGGCGCCCGCACCCGCGCCGGCTCCGAACGTGACCGTAATCAATGCTCCGGCGCCGCCCCCGACGGTGATCATCAACCAGGGCTACGTTCCGGAGCGGGGGAAACCGGTGGCGGAGACTCCCACCGTGCACAGCTACCAGGCGCCGATTCCGAACAATCCGGAAGGCCAGAGGATCCGGCGGGAGACCGACGACAGGCCAACGGTCTACCTGCTGGCGCTCCACGATGGCACGGTGTATTCGTGCTATGCGTTTTGGCTCGAAGGCGAGATGGTGTACTACGTGACCACCAAGCAGGTCCACGAGAAGATCCCAAAGTCGAGCGTGGATATCCGGCTGAGCGAGCAGTTGAACCGGGAGCGGAACGTCGAGTTCGAGTTGAACTGAGCGGGCGCGGAGTCTCCCGCTGTCGCGCCGCGCCGCTGGTATACTCGGGACATTCCAGCTATCAGGAGAACTCTTATGAGACCAATCTCCCTCGCACTGACCCTCGCGGGCGTGTGCGCCGCGCAATCGCCTACTGGGCAAATTCTCGGCACAGTGACTGACGCCTCCGGACTAGCAGTGACCGGGGCGGCCGTCACCCTCAGCAATGACGCCACCGGACAGCGCGTGACGCTGCAATCAAACGCATCGGGCGACTATGCCGCTGTCGCACTGAATCCTGGCACATACACAATGACGGTGGAGCGGGATGGCTTCAAGAAGTTCGTCCGCTCAGGCGTCTCCGTGACCTCGTTCCAGAATGTCCGCGTCGATGCCGCCCTTGAGGTGGGAGCAGTATCGCAGTCGATTGTCGTCGAAGGCGACGCGCCGCTCGTCGACACCAGGACTGCGGCCGTCGGCACGCTGATCGATGACAAGCGGATCGTGGACCTGCCCCTCAACGGCCGGAACGTTCTCTCATTCACCAACCTCATTCCTGGCGTGACGCGAACCGCTGTGACCGGAGGGTCCGACGTCTCCTTCTCCCAGCAGCGCGTCAACATCAACGGCAACCGGGCCTATTCGACGAACATGCAGCTCGACGGAGGCTCCATGTTCTACGCACATCGCGGCCAATCGATGAACTTTCCCCCGCCGGACTCGGTGCAGGAAATCAAGGTCGTCTCGGCGGGCGTGACCGCCGAGTATGGACGCGGCACGGCTGTCGTCGCCGCGGTGACCAAGTCCGGCACGAATCAGATGCATGGCTCGGCCTGGAACTTCTTCCGCAATGACGATCTGGACGCCCGCCGGTTCTTCGATCCCTCAAAGGCCAAGCTCCGCTACAACCAGTTCGGCGGCACCGTCGGCGGGCCGGTCTTCCGCAATAGAGCATTTTCACATTTTATGTACATCTAGCTATGTCCGATATCCGCAACTCCGGCAATAGGCGCGGACTTGTTCTGGGGTGAGATGCTGGAGGGCCTCAGAAAGTGCATGTTCGAGCGCGGCGGC
>VFZX01000026.1 GCA_016871015.1 Acidobacteriota bacterium
ATTCGTTGCAGATACGCAGTGCCGAGGTTCATTCGCGTGGTGGCCCATTCCACCGGCATTGCCTGGCGCGTCCTCACCTCCAGCGCGTCGCGGTAGCAGGCGATCGCCTCTTCCAGGTTCTCCGCCCGCTCCCCACGGATTCGTTGCAGATACGCAGTGCCGAGGTTCATCCGCGTGGTGGCCCATTGCACCGGCATTGCCTGGCGCGTCCTCACCTCCAGCGCGTCGCGGTAGCAGGCGATCGCCTCTTCCAGGTTCTCCGCCCGCTCCCCACGGATTCGTTGCAGATACGCACTGCCGAGGTTCATCCGCGTGGTGGCCCATTGCACCGGCATTGCCTGGCGCGTCCTCACCTCGAGCGCGTCGCGGTAGCAGGCGATCGCCTCTTCCAGGTTCTCCGCCCGCTCCCCACGGATTCGATTCCGATACGCATTGCCAAGGTTCATCCGCGTGGTGGCCCATTCCACCGGCATTGCCTGGCGCGTGATTACCTCCAGCGCGTCGCGGTAGCAGGCGATCGCCTTCTCCAGGTCCGAACTCATCAGCAGCGCATCCGCGGCCCTGACCAATAGCCGTGCGCGCACCAGTTCATGTCCGGGCCGGCCCTCCAGCTCCTTCGCGTGGGACAACGCGTAATCCGGATCGAGAGTGGCTCCAGCCGCCATGTCGATCTCAGCGAGGTCCAGTATACCGAGCCCGACCGCTGGCTCCGGAGCAACCAGCTCCACCGGGATGACGGCGGTGGCGACGGACCACAGGTCCGGTGCCGTGTCACGAAAGAGAGGGGGAAGCCACGAGTTCCCGGCGAGAATCACCGGACAGATAAATCGAGCCTGGATCTCGTTCCGGTGCTGATTGAGCCCAGCGAGTGCCGCCCTCCACGCCAGCCTCCACTCAGGCTCCTTCTTGTTCAGATCGCCAACCGCGCCCGCGATCCAGACCGCCGAAGCGCTGGCTGGAACTTCCGCGCTTAGCACCGTCGTTGTGAGGTTTCTCAACTCCTCGGGGCTCCGGGGAGAAAGATCAACGACTGTCCCGTAGTGCGCCCTCAACGCCCCAAGAAGCGCCGTAGCGGCGGCCGGACCTTCCAGCGTCACTGGGATCAGAGAAAAGCTGGAGCTCAGATCGACGTGGGCGACGAGAGTGTCCCAGGACGGCCCAGCGCCGGGGCGCTCAATGCCGTCCATTCGGGACATCGATCGGCTTTGCCGCCATCTCGATCACGTCATCGCGGATCAGCGGGTGAACGTCGTACCATTCCTCGCCGTTCTTCAGGTAAAGAATCAAGTGGGTGTCGATCAGACGGGTCAAATGCGCGACATCTTCACTGCCGGTCGAAGGCAGGGCACAGCGCCGCGAATCGAAGACGTTCTTGAGCCAAATGGCGTCCTCATACGCGATCGGGAGAAAAGAGTTACGAACCGCAATTAGCGCCGCGTCCACCACCCGGTCGGAAACTGGAAGTTCAGCGGCCGCGGCAGCCCGTGCAATGGTTTCCTGAAGCAATTTCAACAGGTCTTTGAAGTGTCCGCCGCAGGAATCGATGATTCGCATGGGCTGCGCGTCATTCGCCCAGAACCGGGCCATTCCATCAGGGCCGAATCGTTTCTGGACTACCTCGAGCAGACTCTGGCATCCATGTTCGAAGCGGGTTCGCTGAGGGTCGTTATTCCATTGCCGGACGTTGTGCAGGACATCCACCGGCGTCCCAGCAAGGACGAACTTGAGCCACGGAGGAACTGTGTAGACCACATGGATGTACGGCAACTCCAGCCTCCGGATATGATTGGCGAACAACCGCTCGATGCTCTGGATGACCTCCTTCTCCCCACTGAGCGAACCGCGAATCTGCTCCAGTTGATCAAAGATGAAAACGACTTTGCCTTCCGGATGCCGTTTCCGGATCGCCTTCACACAGTCCTCCGCGAATTTCCGGACTTGATTTTCGAGTTCCTGCACGCGGGTGGCAAGAGCGTCTCGAACCCGCGTCCGGAACGAGTCGTTACCACGTAAGGAAACCTTGACGCTAAATCCGCCACCGCTTGCGCCGGTCTCAGGAATCTCAACTTTGGTCTCTCTCAAAAAGTGTTCAAACCGTGTCCAATAGCCCTCGTGCAACGGATCGCCGAATCCCCCGCGCTCCTCGATCGCATCGCCAAGCGCTCCGGCAATCGAAATCAATAGGTCCGTGATGTCCACGGGCTGGGCTGGATGGACATACTGTAGGGCGTCGGCGTATAGCACAAGGTGCCCGGCAGCTTCGAGCCGCTGCTTCAGGCGGAGCAGTTCGGTGGTTTTGCCGGATCCCCGGAAACCCGACAACAGGAACATTCCCTCGGTTTCCGCGAAGTCGATCTTGGCCTCCAACAGCTTCACCGGGTCTTCGACTCCAGGGCCCTCGTAGATCGGCTGGTAGAACTCGCTGCCTGGCTTGGTGGGATCGATCGGCTTGTTCGGATCGGTGTCGCGATAGAGCCGCCTCAAAAGATCCCGGTCTTGGGGCGAAAGCGCCATACTGAGCCTAGTATAACGAGCTTCCTGCGCGCCGCAGTATCATGAGGTCAGGATGCGCCTTCCGGCCGGTCTGCTGCTCCTCACCCTGCTCGCCCAGGCCCAAACCGCCAACGAGCAGGCCATCGAGCTCGGCCGCCAGGGCTGGGCCGAGATGGACCAGAAGCACCGGCCCGCCTTCGAGCGCGCCCTGCAACTCTTTGAGTCCGCCCTTGCCCTGGCCCCCACCGATCCGGCAACCGAAGCCTACCTGCTGCACTCAGTCGCCGCCGCCAAAGCTACGCTCGGAGATCCGAAAGCGGCCATCCCTCTGCTCGAAAAAGCGCTCGCCATCCAGGAGGGGCTCCAGCAGGAGTCCTCGATCGCGAGCACGCTCGACCGCCTGGCTTCGAACACGCTCGCCATGGGCGACAGCGCCAAGGCCATCGCCCTCCATCAACGCGCACTCGCCATTCGCACCAGGCTCGGTGAACTTCGCGGACAAGCGCAGACCCTCACCAACCTCGGACTGGACTTCTTCTCCGCGGGCGAGCATCAAGCGGCGCTCGACCACTACGCGAGGGCGCTTCCCTTCTGGCGGCAGCTCGGCGACACGCAGGGCGAGGCAACCACGCTGCACAATATGGCCGAAGCGCACATCTATCTCGGAGACTGGTCCGCCGCGATCGCGTTTTGCAACCGCGCCCTGCCTCTGCACCGGTCGGTGAACGACTGGCCCGGGTACGTGCACACGCTCGTCCATCTGGGCGAGGCTAACAACGGACTCGGCGATGCGGTCCGCGCGCAACAACACCAACAGCACGCCCTATCCGAGGCGCGGCAGCGCGGTCTCAAGTGGCACGAAGCCACCGCCATCATCGAACTCGCCGATTCGCGCGCCAGCGCAGGACAACGGACCCAGGCACTGGCCGGATACCGCGAAGCGCTTGAGAAAGTCCAGCAGGCGGGCTGGCCGCAGCGCGAGGCCGCTCCGCGGCTGGGAATCGCCGACACGGACCCGGAATCCGCATCCGCCGAGTATGCGAAGGCGCTGGAGCTGGCGCGCACTTACCGCAACGTGCCTGCGCAGATCCGGGCCCATGATGGACTCGCGCGTGTTGCGCTCCGGCGCGGCGCCATCGCGGAGGCCCGGACACATGCCGAGGCCGCCATCGCGGCCATTGAGGCGTCCCGTGCGCAAGTGCGGTCGCACCACCTGCGCGCCACGTTCCTCGCCACGCAACGCGGCGCCTACGAGCTGCTGCTCGAGATCCACCTCCGCGCCGGAAGGACCGCCGCGGCGCTCGACACCAGCGAGCGTGCCCACGCCCGGGCACTGCTTGAGCTGATGGCGCAGACGCGAACCGCTGCTTCCGCCGCCGTCCCCGCGAAGGCAGCCGCGATTCAGGCGGCGCTCGATCCGGGCGAAGTGATGCTCCACTATTTCGCCGGATCGAAATCGCTGTTTCTCCTCGCCGTGGCGCGTGACCGCATCCAAGGCTTCGCGCTTGGTCCCGTGTCCGTGGTCAACAGCCGGATCCGCGGCATCCGCACGCTACTTTCCGCTCCAGGCCGGCGGCAGATGGCGGCGCTGGACGAGGGGGCGCGCCAGCTCTCCGGAATCTTGTTGCAACCCGCCGCGGACATCCTCAAAGGGAAGACAGCGGTGACGATCGTAGCCGACGGACCGCTGTACTACCTGCCGTTTCCGGTGCTTCCGTCGCCTGGATCCGCGGGCAAGCGAATGATCGAGGATTATCAAATCAGCTACGCGCCTTCAGGCAGCATCTGGTTGAACCGCGCGGCCGCGCAGGCGGCGGAATCCTGGATCGGGTTCAGCGAACCGGACCCGTTGCCCCCCCACCCACGCGCACTCGCCTGGCCCACGCTCGGGGGAGCAGCCGCCGAGGTGAGCCAGATCGCACGCCTTCTGCCCGCGTCCAATCCCGTGGCGCTCACCGGGAAGCAAGCGGCCGAACGGGAAGCCAAGTCCGCGCGCTTGTCAGGAGCGCGGTATCTGCACTTCGCCGTCCACGGATGGCTCGACGACCAACGTCCGGAAAACTCGGCGCTGGTGCTTGCCCCATCCCCTGGCGAGGACGGACTGCTGCGGGTGAGCGAGGTCAGCCAGCTCCGCTTGCGCGCGCGTCTTGCGATCCTTGCTGCCTGCGACACGGGACTCGGACCCACGCTCAGTGGCGAAGGCGTGCTGGGCCTGGCCCGCGCTTTTCTCCACGCAGGCGCGGAACGCGTGATGGTGTCGCTTTGGCCGGTCCACGATCAATCGACCCAGCGGCTCACGGCGGCGGTCTATGAAGGGATCGCGCGTGGCGATGCGCCCGGCCAGGCGCTCCGGTTGGCGCAGCTGCGGCTGCTTGCGGATCCTGCCACGCGGCACCCCTATCACTGGGCGCCATTCATCGTCATGGGCGCACGCTGAGCTTGTAGACAGCCGCCGGATTTGTTCCCTGCCGGGCGTGGAACTGCAGCTCATACTCACCTGCCGCAAGTCCGGCGGGCAACAGTACGGTGAAGTCACCCTCCGCCTGCCGCACCGGATTCGCCTCCCGCCATAACACCCGCTCACCCGCCAGCAACTCCAGGCGGCCCGGCTCGAATCCTTCCACGGGGGGAGGCGTGAGCAGCAACAGCACTGGCTTCATTGCCGGCAACACGGTGACAGAACCGGGCGCGGAGCCTCGCTGGTTCCAGCCGGTGGGGATCAGGTCGGCGACACGCACGCTCGCGACCGCAGCCATGGGCGCCGCCACACTCGCTTCGCGCCACCAGCCGATTCCGAGTCCCACGGCGGCAAGCATCGCGGCGATCGCGAACCAGACCGGCACGGTTCGGGCGGGACGCTCGGCCGGTGCGGACGCCGCCACCGCCTCGCCCAGCCACTGGGTCTGCTCGAACTCCTTCCAACAGGCCGGGCAGGTTTCCAGGTGTGCGTTCAATTGCTCCCGCTCGGGCTCCGGCAGGGATCCATTCCAGAGCCAGGGCAGGCGTTCACGCGCCTCCTCGCAGGTCATTGTTGTTTCCTTTCCGGTTGCGCCATGCGGTCCCGCATCTCGATGGCGCGCTGGCGGCACCGGAGGGCGCGTACACGAAGCGCTCCTTCGCTGACGCCCATCTCAATGCTCAACGTCTGGTAGCTGTCTCCGGCGGCGACCCGGCGCCAAAGCTGGACACAGTCGGCCGGCATGTTCTCAATCACGGACCGGACCATCCGGCGTTTCTCGGCCTCGACCATCAGGTCCACTGGCGAACGGTCTGGCGTGCGCAGGGTTTCGGCAAGTGGAACTCCCGGACGCCGCCGGTTCAGCAACTCGATGCAGCGGCGGATGGTGATGCGCCAAACGTAGGTCACCAAACCCGACTCGCCGCGGAACTTGTCCGCCCGCAGCAGCCGCGCGGTCTCCAATTGCGCTTCCTGGACGGCGTCTTCCCAATCCTCGCCCAGCCTGGAGCGGAAAGTGGCCGCCGCGCCCCGGATCCAGCGCGTGACGGCCTCGGCGGCGTCCGTTTCGCCGCCGAGATACCGCCGGATGAGTTGCCCGTCGGACTCTCGCATCGCCCTCCGAGTCCGATTCTACTCTACGCGACAGATGCACCGGATTGTCTGAGTCTTCTTCGCCTGCGCGAAGTCTTTGCGCTCTTCTCCGTGCGGACCCTGCTTTGGCTTTGGTTTGGGTTCCACAGGCGGCTTCGGCCACCAAGGCGGCTTGGCCGGCGGTGAGGGTTTGGGCTTCGGCTCTTTCGTCTCGATGTACAACGAGCAGACCTGTTTGCGTCCGGCGCGGTCCGGACACGTGCCTCTGCACTCGCCTGAAACGATCCGGCACCGGTCCTGCTGCCAGTAGGACGCCGACAGAAGCTCTCCCGCCTCTCCCCCCTCCCGCAGCCGCAGGATGAGCGCTTCGATGTCCGGCCCGGTCTGGCGGAATACCATCGCCGTGTCCGCATCCTGCTCCACCCAGGCGATGTAGGGGGTGTTGGATGGGAGCCGCGCTCCCCTATGGTCGATGAGATTCGAATACGCGGGCCCGCAAACGGGCTCAGCCCAGGCACTGCCCGCGACTGTGACGAAAAGAAACAGGTTTCTCATTTCTGCCTGCCTCTCAACCCGCGCAGTCCTTCGAGCGGACTTGCGGTCTCTGTGTATCCGGCCGGAATCGACATTCCACCGAGCGGCGCGGTCCATACTTTGGTCGCCGTCACGTTGGCCGCGATTCCCGCCATGTCGGTCCGTGTTGCCATCGGAACCCCGTCCATCTTCTTGAACTGCTCGGCGAGCTGCCGCATTTGCGCGGCGTCTTCTGGCATCGCCGTGGCCATGGCGGAGAGTCCGCCGCCTGCGAAGAACTTGCCACCGAGCTTTTCGCGGTATTGCCGGATGAGTTCCCAGCCCGGAGCCTTCGTAATGCAACTGGTGGCTTTGATGCCGCCAATTGTAACGAGGAACTCCGAGCAGGTGTGCCCCGCGATGGACTCGGTCTTCCCGGTCTCGGTGATGCTCATCGTGCCAGCCATGCCAGGACGCTCGCCGGGCATCACCGGAGGTCCCGTCTTGGGCTTCTTCGATTGGGACCGCAACTGGTCGAGCGACATGACCGAGTACGTTCTGTTTCCGTGATCGATGGTGGTGACAGTGGCTTTGGCGGCGTCGGTCCAGCGTTCCACCTGTCCGTCCTTGGTGTACATGAACGAGCCGTCGCAACTATGGGTCTGGCGCTTGGGGGCAAGCGATTTCGCCGCGCCCGGCATCTTCGCCATCATTCCACCGAACTTGCCGAGATCGGTCTTGGATTCCTCTTCCCACCAGATGGCGCCAGGCAGTGTGTGTGCGATGGTCAACATCGCTACTGGTATGATCAACCGCATTCAGTGATCCTCCTCGCCAGTGTTAGGAGGAGGTGGATGCCGGTTGTTACAGGTCCTGGTGCTATTTTTGCGCCGAAATGTTGACCAGCTCGCCGGGCTCACGCGCGGGGATTTCGGCTGGATCCGCAAGTTTGTTGCCGATCCAGAGGGACGCGGTGAACAGGCTGCGAAGCGGCACAATCCCGCCCAGCCGGTGGTCGGCGATCGCGGCCAAGCCCATGGATGCATAGCAGCCGCACTGGGAGCAGTCCGGGTCGCCGCCAAACTGGCAGGGTATGATGGCCGTCTTGAGGTCCGCCGACAGGGTCTTCGTGGTCAGCGCAAACACGCATTCAGACGGGGATCCGGGCGGCTTCAGGAATTGCCTGAGCACCACCGCGGGCATGTCAGCCTTGGGATAGCGCTGCCGCAGTTCGATGAGCTGCGCGATCACCGTGCGCCGCTCGGCGGCAGTGAGATTCTCGACAGGACTGTCGCCGCGCTGCGGGGTGAACAAGCTGAACCAGATCCGCGAGACCTCGGGCCGTGCGCTCCAGAATTCGAGGAACTCCTCGAGGTAACCCGGCTTGCCCATCATCTGCGAGGTGATCGTGCAGTGAACGGTGATCCGGTGTCCCGCAATGCTCTTCAGGATCCGTTCGTAGGTGGCCGGGTTGCGCCGCTCGTCGTGCTCGGGCGCGAGTCCGTCGATCGACACTGAGAGGTTGAGGTTCTCGAGTCCGATCCAGGATGGCGGAATCTGGCGGAACGCGCTCGTGACGACCTGCACTGTGATTCCGCGCTCCAGGATCTGCGGCACCAGCACTTCCAGTTCGCGGTAGCGTACCAGCGGATCCCCACCGACAATCGAGACGTGCAGCGGCTTCTCGCGAGCAATCACATCCAGCGTGCGGCGGATCAGCTCTTCGCCTTTGAAGTCGGAAAGCTGGCGCAACGTCGATCCACCCCCGAGGTGGTTGTCCTCATACGCGTAGCAGCCGGGGCACCGGAGCGGGCACTCCTTGGTGATCTCAATGGATAACGACGGCGCCCGGCCTTTGAGGATCGACCCCCAGGCCTGGAGCACGTGGCGGACCTTCATACGCTGCTCACGGGTCTAGTGTAGCAGCCGTGGCGGATTTCTACTCAGGCCCGTCCTGGTTTCCGATGCGCATTCTCAGGCTTGTGCCGGCCAGGTGCCCGTCCCCGCCGTTTGGCAGGCCCGCGGTCCAACTGTGGCGGCTGGCGTCGGGAAACAGCGGACCGGGTTCAAGAAGCTTTGCTCGAGGAACAGATGCGTGTGGACCAGGGCGACGCCCAGCCCGGTCGAGCTGTTTTCTGACGGCCGGATTCCGACAGTGGGCTGGATCCAGTACTGCTCGAGTTTGGCCGCCGACTCCCACCGCGATTTTCTTGGTCAGCCGGTGCGTGATGTACATGCTGGCCACCAAAAAACCGGACTTGACAAATACTCAGTCGTCTATATAATTAGATCACTGGGTATGGCGAAACCGGATTCCCTGCAAGGCTCGCTCGATCTGCTCGTCCTCAAGATCCTTTCGAGGAGGCCCGGGCTGCACGGCTACGCGATCATGGCCGCGATCCAGGAAATCTCACGGGAAGTGTTGCGCGTGGAAGAGGGCTCGCTATATCCGGCGCTCCACCGCATGGAGAGCGAGGGCTGGATCCAAGCGGAATGGGTCACGAAGGATTCCGGCCGCCGTGCGCGCATCTACCGGCTTACCGAACAGGGCGGGATCCAACTGGCCGCGAGCGAATCCCGGTGGCTCGCCGTGGCCGATGCGGTCGGACAGGTCCTGAGGATGGCGTGATGCGCTGGTGGACCCGGATATCGAACACCCTGCGCGGCCAACGGCTGGACCGCGAAATCGACGAGGAGCTGGAGTCCCATCTCGAAGAGGCGGCGCGGCAGGGCCGCGATACCGCGGAGGCACGGAGAGCGTTTGGGTCCGCGCTGCGGCTTCGTGAGCAGAGCCATGAGGCAAGGGCGATCACCTGGATCGAGTCGGCCGCGGCCGACTTCGTATTCGGCTGGCGCCAGCTTCGTAAGAGCCGGAACGCCTCCGCCGCGGCGATCCTCTCTTTGGCGCTTGCTACCGGCGCCTGTACCGCGGTGTTCCGCCTGATCGACGCTGTCTTGCTGCGGCCGATGCCGGTGGCCGATCCGGGTAATCTCTACGTGGCCGCTTACACGTACACCACCTTCGACGGCTCGATCGATCGTGGGCATGGTTCGGAATATCCGGCATTCGTCAGGATGCGCGACGCGGTTCCTGAGGCGGAGCTGCTGGCCATCTCGTATGCAACCCGGATCGGCGTCCGGTTTAATGGGGGTCCGGAGGGAGAACGGCAGTTCCTGCAATACGTATCGGGCAATACGTTTCTCTCGTTCGGGCTCAAACCCGCGTTGGGGCGTCTGATCGCGCCCGCCGACGACCTCAAGCCCGGAGCCCATCCTGTGGCGGTGATCTCCCACGACTACTGGATCCGGCAGTTTGGCGGCGACCCGGGCGTGCTCGGGCGGACGTTCCACTGGAATGGCACCCCGGTCGAGGTGATCGGGGTGGCTCCAGAGGGATTCACGGGCACTGAAACCGGCAGCATGACCGACATCTTCATGCCGGTGATGATGAACGCGAAAGCGATCGGCAATCCGTCCTGGGTTTGGCACCGGATCTGGGTCCGTGCGCGGCCGGGATCGGATCTCC
Source organism: Acidobacteriota bacterium (assembly GCA_016871015.1). GTDB lineage: Bacteria > Acidobacteriota > Terriglobia > Bryobacterales > Bryobacteraceae > SYLY01. The sequence continues at coordinate 10,083 of VFZX01000026.1, forward strand.
GCGTGGTGCGGGACAAGCTTCGCGCCGCCTTCCATTCGTTCCGCCGCGAACAGGTCAGGAGTTGGCCGGGCAGTACACCACAGCAACGGATCGATGAGTTCGTTGGTGCGGAGTTGGTGCTCGAGCCAGCCGGTGCAGGAGTGTCCGGGCTCCAGCGCCATTACCACCGCCCGCTGATGATCATCGCGGTGCTCGCCGTAATGGTGCTGCTGATCGCCTGCGCGAACGTCGCGAATCTGCTGACGGCGCGGGCGGCCGCGCGGGCGCGCGAAATGGCGCTGCGTGTGTCGATTGGGGCGGGGCGGGGGAGGCTGGTCCGGCTCGTGTTTGCGGAGAGCCTGCTCATTGCGGTGGCGGCCTCGGGACTGGGAGCATTGCTCGGCTGGTGGGGCGCGCCGCTGGTGGTCCGCATGGTCAGTACGCCGGATTCACCGGTCGGGCTCGTGCTGCCGTTTGACTATCGCGTGGCTGCGTTCAGCGCTCTGCTGACGCTCATGGTTTCCGTGCTGTTTGGCTTGGCGCCGGCGTTGCGGGCATCCGCCGTGGAGCCAGCCGCCGCGCTCAAGGGCGGGGACAGCTCGCGCGGACGGCGGCGCTCCATGAGCGCCATGGTGGCCTTCCAGGTGGCGTTTTGCTTCGCCGTGTTTTCGACCGCATGCACGTTCACCGCGTCACTGCGGTATTTGCTGCAGCGTCCGCTGGGCTTTGCACCGGACCGGCTGCTGCTGCTCGAAACCGTCAGTGCGGAGACAGTCCGGTTCGACGTGTGGCTTCAGGCGATCCCGCACATTCGTGCGGTTCCGGGTGTGGAATCCGCAGCGTTCAGTTCGTGGCCGTTGCTGGGCGCAAGCGCCTGGCGGGACGGCGTGCGGACGGCCAGGGCTGGGCTCGAGGCTTCCCCAGCGCCCTATTTCCTGAGCGTCTCCCCAGGCTGGTTCGAGACGATGCGGATTCCGTTGCGCGAGGGCCGCGATTTCCGTCCGGGCGATGTGTTTCCTGGACCTGCGGTGGTCGACAGCACGTTCGCGCGGAGGTATTTCGGGGAGGGCAGCCCGTTGGGCCAGTTTTTCGAGAAGCCGGCAACGAGAGATCAGTGGAGGAGATTTGACGTGGCGGGGGTCGTTGGACCGGTTCTGTACGAGAACATCCGCGAGCCGTTCCTGCCGGTCGCCTATGTGCCCATCAACGCCCCGGCGGGACAAGCTGGCCCGGCAGCGCCCGGATGGGGGACGTTTGTGGTCCGCACTGCGGGTTCCGATCCGCTGGCCCTGGCGCCGCTGTTGCGGCAGGAAATCCGGCGGGCGCGCCCGGAGCTGCGTGTGACCAGTGTGCGGACGCAGGAGGAGTTGATCCGCACCCAAACGGTCCGGGAGCGGATGCTGGCGGCATCGTCCGCCTTCTTTGCGGCTGTGGCACTGCTGCTCGCCGCCGTAGGACTGTACGGAGTGCTGGAATACGCCGTGGTCCGACAGCGGCGGGAGATCGGGATCCGGATGGCGCTCGGGGCGCAGGCCGCTGATGTCGCTGGGCGGGTGTCGGCGGAGGTGGCGGCGATGCTGGCATTTGGATCGCTTGCGGGATTTGGGCTCAGCCTGCTGTCCGGGCGGTTTGCCTCCAGCCTGGTTCACGGGGCCGGGGCTGGGGATCCGCTGATGCTTGGGATTCCCGCAATGGCGATTGTGGTGGCGTCAGCGCTGGCCGCGGTTCCACCGCTGCTGCGGGCGCTGCGGATTGCTCCGGCGGTCACGTTACGGGCGGATTGACTCCTTGCGGCTGAGGCCATAGCCCGCATGAACTGAGCGCTGTTAAGGACTGCGCGGCGCGCATCTGGCCTGAGGGTTTTCCCTATACACCACAAAGCGAAATCCGCCGATACTCCCTATGAACACCGGAGTCTCATGGTCAAGGGCCCTTCCAGCAGTCCCTCTACAGCATCACGGATTTTTGTCATAGCGATTATCCTGCTCGGCACGGCGGTGCTTGCATCGGCCATCCTGTCATGGGATTGGCAGGATCCCACCCGGTCGGCGATGTTCCTGATGCTGGCGCTGATCGCTTCGGGCTTGAAGTTGAATATCCCTCAGACGGCGGGCACGCTATCGGCCAACTTTGTCTTTGTCCTGCTGAGCATCATGGAGCTCAGCCTGTTCGAGACGCTGGTCATCGGCTGCTCGGGGACAGCGGTGCAGATTCTGGTCCACCGGCACGCGAAGCAGATTCCCGTGCCGGCGGCGTTCCATATCGCGAATACCGCGATCGCGGCCTCGATCGGCTACTACATCTACACGTCACCGATTTTCGGGTCGCAGACTTCGTTGTTGTCGCTGCTGCTGGTGGCAAGCGTCCTCTACGCGATGAACACATTACCGGTGGCCTTCGCCGTCGCCTTCAGCGAGGGCAGGAACTTTGGATGGGTGTGGCGCGAGTGCAACTTCCGCGGATTCCCGTACTACGTCGCCGGGGCGTGCCTGGCGGCCGCGTTCCACTACTCCTCACATCTGCTGGGAGGGAACTCGCCGCTGCTGCTGGTGCCGGTCGCGTTCCTGGTCTACTGGTCGTATGATTCCTATCTGGCGCGGAACCAGGAGGAGCGGTCCGGCGCGCAGGAGACGATTGCGCTCCATGCGCGGACGATCGAGGCGCTGGCGATGGCGATCGAGGCCAAGGACCAGACTTCGCACACGCACCTGAGAAGGCTCCAGTTGTATTGCACCGAGATCGGCAAGGAGATGGGGCTGCCGCCTCAGGAAATGGAAGCACTCCGGGCAGCGGCGCTGTTGCACGACATCGGCAAGCTGGCTGTTCCGGAGCACATCCTGAGCAAGGCCGGACGGCTGACGCGCGAGGAGTTCGACAAGGTCAAAATCCACCCGGTGGTGGGCGCCGAGATCCTGGAGCGGGTAAATTTCCCGTATCCGGTGGCCAGCATTGTCCGCTGCCATCACGAAAAGTGGAACGGCCTCGGCTATCCGCTAGGGCTGAAGGGCAAGGATATCCCCACCGGCGCGCGGATCCTGGCCGTGGCCGATACCCTGGACGCGCTGATTTCCGACCGTCCCTACCGTGCGGCCGTCCAACTGGAGGAGGCCATTGCACGTGTCGTCGCCGAAGCGGGCCTGAGCTTCGATCCGCGCGTGGTGAACATCGTCGAGAGCCGGTACAAGGATCTCGAGGCCAAGCTGCGTGCGATTGAACTAGCGGAGAGAGCCAACGAAACGGCGAGTGCGGAGTCGCGGTTCGTCGGCGACATTATCAAGCTTCAGAGGGCGTCAAGAACGAGCTCAGGCGTGAGTCCGCTGACCGATGACAACAAACCTGCCTTCATCGACTCGATTGCCGCCGCGCGGCAGGAAGCTCAGGTCGTCTTGGAGCTCACCCAGGAGCTTGGGAGCTCCCTGAAGCTCGACGAGACCTTCTCCGTGCTTGCCAGCGGACTGCGAAGGCTGATGAACTTCGACACTCTTGTCGTTTACGCCATCCGCGACGGATTCGCCGTCGCCCGCTATGGGACCGGAGAATTGACGTCGGCATTCCTCTCCAACCGTGTCCCCCTGGGGACCGGGCTCGTCGGCGGAGTGGCCGCATCCGGTGCACCGGACGGCAACCAGCCGCTGGACCTCGAACTCGGCGGAACCCAGCCCGGCCAGCAACGGACGATGGAATCGGCGATCGCGGTGCCGCTTCCAGGCGTCGCCGACACGCGGGGTGTGCTGCTTGCCTGCTGCCGCAACCGCGGAGCTCTCGGCAAGGACCACATGCGGATCCTGATGGCGATCGCCAGCAAGCTCGGCATGGTGATGGAGAACGCGCTCAAATACGAACAGGCAGCCGCGTCCGCCACCACCGACTTCCTTACCGGCCTTCCGAATTCCCGTGGACTCAACGTCCAGATTGAGAACGAACTCGCCCGGTGCCGCCGGCAGAAGAGCTCGCTCGCGGTTCTGGTTACCGACCTCGACGGATTCAAGGATGTGAATGACCGGTTCGGGCACCAGGAAGGCGACCTGGTCCTGAAGGCCGTCGCGCTCGCATTACGCCAGTCGTGCCGCGAGTACGACTATGTGGCACGCATGGGTGGCGACGAGTTCGTCATCCTGCTGCCTGGGTTGGGGGTCGAGGACGTCAACGCCAAGATCGGCCAGCTCTCAATCGCGGTTGCCGATGCCGCCAAGGCCGCCGTACCCGAGGCGCGGGTGGGCCTGAGTGCGGGCCAGGCGCGGTATCCCGAGGACGGAGATTCGGCCCAAGACCTTCTCGACGAAGCCGACCAGCGGATGTATGAGGTCAAGCAGATGCGGAAGCAGATGCGCTCCCACCGGGCCGGCTCCCGCGGGTTCGAGTTCGATTGGACAGAGGCGAATCAATAGCTGTCGCCAATCAATAGGCCCTTCCACTTCACCTCCAGGCGTGATATTCTCGGATCAACCCAATGCCGATCCGCACGCTTGCCCTCATTGTGTCTGCTCTGGCCGCACTGCCGGCCACCGCGGCAGCTCCCGCGTTCAGCAAGGATGTCGCGCCGATTCTGCACAAACACTGCGTTGGGTGCCACCGGCCCGGAGACATTGCTCCGATGTCCCTGCTCGACTACAAGTCCGCCCGGCCGTGGGCCAAGGCGATCCGGCAATCGGTCCTCGCCGGCAAGATGCCGCCCTGGCTCGCTGATCCGAGGTATGGGCATTTCGCCAACGACGCGCGGCTGAGCAAGGCCGAAATCGCCACGATCCAGGCTTGGGCCGATGGCGGAGCGCCGGAGGGCAATCCCGCCGATATGCCGCCGCCACCGCGCTTCATTGAGGGCTGGCACCTCGGCACTCCGGACAAAACCGTAGACATTGGCACCGACCATGTCGTGACTCCTGGCCTGGATGCCTACGAGCACTTCATCGTCGAAACGGGGTTCAAAGAGGGTATGTGGATCCGGGCCGCTGAGATCAAGCCCGGCAACCGGCAGGTGGTCCACCATGTCCACGTGAACCTGATTCAGGACCACGGAATTGGCGCCACTACCATTCAGGGCATGAAGCCGCTCAATGATTTCCTCCTGAGAGAGGGCAAGCTGACGCGGCTGAAGATGGACTCTCCCGTGGTCAACAACGCCTGCTCGGACCGGCTGCCGGATCTCCCCTACCTCACGGGCTTCCAGGAGGGCGCGCTCGCCTCGTTCCTGCCCGGCCGCCAGCCCGATGTCTTCCCGGAAGGCTCGGCCAAGTGGGTGCCGCCCGGCGCGAAACTCGAGTTCGTGGTTCACTACGCGAGGATTTCGGGCAAGCCGCAGACCGACCGCACCAGTGTCGGCTTCTACACGGTCCCGGGGCCGCCCAAGAGAGTCATGCGGCGGATGGACCTGCGGAACTTCTTCTTCGAGATCCCGCCCGGAGCCGCGTCCCACGAGGTCAAGCGCTGCTATACGTTCGAGAAGGATAAGCTCCTGCTTTCGTTCACGCCCCACATGCACTACCGTGGCAAGGACGTCACCTATGAACTTGTCCGGCCAAACGGCAAGCGCGAGATCCTGCTGGCGGTGCCCAAGTACAACTTCGAGTGGCAGCTCGTCTACCGGCTGAAGGAGCCCGTGTTTGTTGAAAAGGGCAGCCTGCTGACCGTGACAGTCCACTACGACAACAGCCCGAACAACAAGTTCAATCCGGACCCGACCCAGCGGATCCGCTGGGGTGACAAGAGCGAGGAAGAGATGATGACCAGTTGGATCGAGTACCTGGACGCCGATCCTCCGGCCACGCACAGCTCTTCCGGCTCAGGCGGTAACTGACCGCTCCTCTACAATTGAACTATGCCCATGTCCCGGGACTTTGAGGCCCGGCTGCTTCCGGACCTTGAACGGATCGCCGCGCACTTCGGAACTCCCTTTCACATCTACGACGAGGCCGGAATTCTCGACACGGGCGAGCGGTTGAAGCTCGCGTTTTCGCGGGTCAAGGGATTCCGCGAGTACTTCGCGGTGAAAGCACTGCCGAATCCGCGGATTCTGCAATTGATGAAGGTGATGGGCTTCGGATTCGATTGCGCTTCGATCCCCGAGTTGATGCTCGCACGCGGCCAGGGAGCGCGCGCCGGGGACATCATGTTCACGTCAAACAACACCAGCGCGGCCGAGTTTGACGAGGCGATTGATGGGGGCGGCTGTATCCTGAACCTGGACGACATCAGCCTGATCGACAAGGTCCCGGAGATGCCGGAGCTGGTGTGCTTCCGCCTCAACCCGGGCCCTGAAGTCGCAGGCAACAAGATTATCGGGGAGCCGGAGAAGGCGAAGTTCGGGCTGACGGTGGACCAATACGTGGACGCCTACCGTACCGCGCGGGAACGGGGAGCTTCGCGCTTCGGCCTGCACACGATGGTAGTCTCAAACCAGCGCGACTACCGGCATATTCTCGACACCACGCGCCGCATGCTCCTCTGGGCCGGAAAGCTCGATGATGTGCTGGGGATCCAGCCCGAGTTTATCAATATCGGTGGAGGCTTCGGGATTCCGTACGGGCCGGCGGAAACGCCGCTGGATATCGCCGCGCTCGGGGAGGGAGTCGCGGACGCAGTGGACCAATTCGCGGCCCGGCGCGGCTACCGTCCGAAGATCTACACGGAGAGCGGCCGCTACATCACCGGTCCGCATGGGGTGTTGGTCACACGCGCCATCAACCGCAAGGAGACCTACCGGATCTACGTCGGAGCCGACGCCTGCATGTCCGCGCTCATGCGGCCCGGAATGTACCCCGACACCTACCACCACATCTCCGTTCCTGGCCGGACCCCGGAGGACGGCGTGGAATGCGTCGATGTCACAGGGTCCCTGTGCGAGAACAACGACAAGTTCGCCGTACAACGCACGCTTCCGCGGATCGAGGATGGCGACCTGCTCGTGATCCACGATACAGGCGCGCATGGCCACTCGATGGGATTTACCTACAACGGACGGCTGCGGCCCAAGGAACTCCTTCTGCGGTCGACCGGAAGTGTCGAGGTCATCCGGCGCGCGGAGACGCCGGATGATTATTTCGCCACGCTTCAGTTCGATCCGTGGATCCTGTCCAAGGCCTGAAGCTAGAAGAACACCATCGACGCCGTGCCCTTGAGGGCAGCGACTTTGTAGCTCTGAACCTGTCCCTGAACCAGTCCGGGGCCGCCAATCGACGTTTTCGACGCGGTCGTGATGCCGATCGTCACGATCCTCGCCTTGTTTTTCGGCGGCAGGTTGACTTGCGGAACCACCAGGGTGAAGGTCACTGTGCGGAGATCGGGAATGAACTCGATGTCCACCGTCACCAGCGTGCCGATCCCGGTTGACTGGGTCCGGATCTGGTCGCCCATGAAGCTGAGCATCGTCCGGCCCTTCTTGTAGTTGAAAAGGGGCTTACCGCTGATGCTCGACGTGGAATAGCTGACAGTGAGATTGCCCCCCTGCAGTTCGTACAGGTTGGGTTCGTTTTGCTGCGGCTGGGGAGCAGCGGCAGGCGCCTCGACGGCGGCTTTCTTTTTGGATGCCATAGTGCCTCAGGATACGATAGTACACCCAATGGCGGATGTTTGGAAGGAAAAAATCAACCTTCCGCGAGAAGGAGTTCCAACCCGCCTTCGATGGCAGGCTCGGCGCCCACCACGCGGCCGGCCGCGGCCAATTGGCCGCGCACGACGACGTTGGGTTCAAGGATCAGGTCCTGCCGGGCTTCGGCCCGGACCAGCCCCGACGGGTTGACCCCGCGGACTCCCTGCGACAAACGCACCGTCCGGTCGCCGCGAAGCTCCGCCTCGAACACGCAGTCCCGCTCGAGGATCAGCTCCGCGCGCGCCGTCAGATTGCCCTTGCAGATGGATCCAGCGCCGATGCGCATCGTGTCGCCAGTCTTGACGTCGTCTCCCAACAGGCTTCCAGCCGGACATTGGAACGAGCCTCGAACGACCAGCTTGCTGTGCAAGTAGACCGGCACCGGAAGGGCGAGGCTGCCGTCATACACCCAGGTCTCAGCCCCGAGCGGGATCAGCTTTTCCAACTTGAATCCGCGCACGCAGCCCAGTTCGGGAAGCTCGCCGCGTGAGGGCGGAGCAATCTCGATTGAATTCCGGGGATCGGCCAGTTCATGGAAGTCCGTCATCCGGCCGGTGGTGGTGATCTCAGGCGCAGTGAGCGAGCCCGCCCACGAATCGATCCCCACCTGGATCGCCTGTCCGGCAAGCGCCGCCTGCTGGACCACACTTCCGGGGCGCAGGTCGAGAATCCGGCCCGCTTCCGCCCAGCGCGCAACCACTGACCCGGGTCCGAGGATCAGGTCCCCCTCGACCGAAATGGCATCGAGCTGGCAGCCCTTTCCAACGTGGCAGTTGCCGGAGACGAACACCGGCCGGCGGAACTGGCATCCGGTACCTGTGTGGAAATCGCCGCGCGCCAACACGACGGAGTCGATCGAGGTGCCATCGCGGCACAATGCATGGTCGGCAAGTAGTGCTTTGTGCTCCGCAAGTTGGATGGGCCGCGCCGTACCCGGCTGGCCGGGAGGAACGAGCGTCAGCCAAGCCCGCGCGTGGGACCGGAATGCCGAGTGGCTATGGGTGTCGAGGACCACCAAGTGACCTTCTGAGATTGTTCAATCGGCTGGTACCGATGGATTCCTTAGGGTTGCCCCCAAAGGGGGCTGGCAAATTTCGGTTCGAATTCCTTGACACCATCGCCCCTTTCAGGTTACCCCTATATGAAACGGCCGATACGCGGGTTCTCGTTTCGTGCTCCTTGCCCACGGAGCGCAACTCCTCCGAGGAGAACCCGCCGGCCAGATTTTGGGGTCAAGCGCGTTCCGGAATGACGTAGGGAGCGCGGTAGCGGCGCGACAACAGCCGGTCGGCGTCGGAATCGTTGATGAAGCGCCCGGTTTCCGGGTTGTAGTGGATTTCGCGCCCCAGCCGGTAGGCGATATTGCCGAGGTGGCAAAGCGAGGTGGAGAGCGCGGTCTGCTCGATCTCGGCGTGGAGGAGTTTCGGGTCCCGCTTCCGGATCGCATCGACGAAATTGGCGTAGTGATTGACCTCGGGCATCGGCTCGAACGCCGGTTCCGGCTCCTTGTTGCGGCCCATGGTGACGGCCACTTTGCCATCACCCTCGATGTGCATGTGTCCTTTGCTGCCGAAGAAGTCCCAGGACATTCTTTCCGAGGTATAGAGCCCACGCAGCTCGGCGATGATCTCGCTGCCGTCAGCATAGGTCCAGGTAACGGTCTGAGTGTTGGGAGTCTCGGCCTGATCCTTGTAGCCGAATCTCCCGCCGGTTGAGTAGATCTTCACGGGCAGCCCCTTATTCATGCCCCAGCGGGAAATGTCGACGAGGTGGATCCCGTTGTTGCCGAGCTCGCCGTTGCCGAAATCCCAGAACCAGTGCCAGTTGTAGTGGACGAGATTCCCGTGGTAGTCCTGCATCTGGGCGGGACCGAGCCATAGATCCCAGTTGAGCCAGCTTGGCGGGGATTCGATTGGCTTGTAGCCGATGCTGTCGCGGCGCCCGGGGAAGATCCACTTGGCCTGGTAGATGTCGCCGATCGCACCGTCGTGGAGCATCTTCATCGCCTTCCGGAACACGCCATAGGAGCGGCGCTGAGTTCCGCCTTGAACCACCCGGTTGAGCTTGCGCGCGAACTCCACCAGCTTTTCGCTTTCGAAGAGGTTGTGCGAGACGGGCTTTTCGACGTAGACGTCCTTGCCCGCCTGCATCGCCCAGATGGCGGTGAGCGCGTGCCAGTGGTTGGTGGTGGCGATGGTGACCGCGTCAATGTTTTTGTCCTCGAACACGCGGCGCATGTCGGATTCAACCGCCGCGCGCTTGCCGGTGTTCTGCAGGACCCACTGGGCGGCCTTCTCCGCGCGGTTGCCGTCGGGGTCGACGACCGCGCCGATCTCGCAGTTGGTGACCTTCGAGAAGACCTTGAGGTGGTCGTTGCCACGGCCTCCCATGCCGATCACGGCGATGCGGACGCGGTCATTGGCCTGGCTCCACAGGTGCGAGGTGCCCATCATGCTGGCGGAAGCGCTGAGGAATTTGCGGCGATTCATGGTGTGTGCTCTCACTGATGGTATAACAGCTTCGTGGGAAACTTTCTTCTATTCTTCGCGTTTTTGGGTTTGGCGGCCGCCGAGGAGCTTTGGACGGCCAAGCCGCTGACGCCGGCCGGGAGCTTCACGCCGGAGATCGAGGGTCCGGCGGTGGACCGGGCGGGCAACATCTTCGCGGTCAGCTACGAACGTAAGCCGACCATCGGCCGCGTCACGCCGGATGGCAAGGCCGAGGTGTTCCTTGAGTTCACGAATGGATCGCTCGGCAACGGGATCCGGTTTGACCGCAAAGGCCGGATGTACGTGGCCGACTACACCAACCACAACGTCCTTCTGGTCGACCCGAAGACGCGCAAGTTCCGCGTGTTCTCACACGATCCCACGATGAACCAGCCAAACGATCTGGCGATGGCGCCGGATGAAACCCTTTACGCAAGCGACCCGAATTGGAAAGACAGCACGGGCCAGATCTGGCACTTTGACCGTAAGGGGCGGGCGCGGAAGGTGGCCACCGGCATGGGAACCACCAATGGGATCGAGGTGAGCCCCGATGGTAAGAGGCTGTACGTCAACGAGAGCGCGCAGCGGAAGGTCTGGGTGTTCGACATCGCGAGAGGACACCTGCTGGAGAACAAGCGTCTGTTGATTGAGTTCCCCGATCACGGATTCGATGGCATGCGCGCCGACGTGGACGGCAACCTGTACATCACACGCTATGGCAAAGGAACAGTTGCGATCGTGTCGCCCGAAGGCAAGGTGATCCGTGAGGTTGGGGTGCTCGGAGCCCGGCCGAGCAACATCTGCTTCGGCGGGCCGGACGGGCGCACGGTGTACGTCACCGAGGTCGAGCACAAGCGGCTGGTGGAATTCCGCTCGGACCGGCCGGGGATCGAGTGGGCGAGATGGTCTAAGAGCCGGCGGCGCTAAGGCGGTCGACCTTGGACTTCAGCTCCTGGCCGCACAGCTGAATTTTCTCCAGGTAGCCACGCTGGCGCGGTGTGAGTTTCGCCGAGTCGCGTAGAAGGAGTTCGGTAAAGCCGAGCAGCCCGAGGAGCGGACCTCGAAGGTCATGCGTGATCGTGCGCAGGTCCGGATTCATGGCTTCCCGTGATTGAACTCCGCGAGGCGGCGGTACAGGGTCGCGCGGCTGATGCCGAGCCTCCTGGCCGCTTCCATGCGGTCTGAGTCGGCTTCAGCCAGCACTCGCTCGATCAGCTTTCGCTCGGCGTGTTTGACGTTGTCAGGCTGCGCGGCTCCGGGACTGTGGACTGAAGCTGGGAGGTCGGAGACTCCGATCCGGCAATCCTGCGCCACCATGCACGCATACATGATTGCGCTGCGCAGCTCACGCACGTTGCCTGGCCAAGAGTGAGCGCGTAGCGCTGCCTCCGCTTCCGGAGTTAAGCCTTCGATCCGCCGGCCTGTCTCAGCGCGGCCCTCCGCAACGAAATGCTGGACCAGCAGGGGCAGGTCTTCGATACGGTCAGCGAGCGCTGGCAGGCGGATCTCTACTGTCGCGAGCCGGTAGAAGAGATCATCACGGAAAAGTCCGCGCCCTACCGCGGCACGCAGCTCCCGGTTGGTGCCCGCAATCACCCGGACCTCGACAGCCCGGCTGGCAACTGAACCGACGGGACGAACCGCGCGCTCTTCAATCGCGCGCAGGAGCTTGGCCTGAAGGTGTAGGGGAAGCTCGCCAACTTCGTCCAGGAAAAGTACTCCGCCATTGGCGGCCTCCATCAAGCCGCGCTTGTCGCGCGTGGCTCCAGTAAACGCACCGCGGACGTGTCCGAACAGTTCACTCTCAAACAGGGTCTCCTGTACAGCGGCGCAGTTGACCGCAACGTACGGGCCACGCGCCGAGGGACTCAACCCGTGCAGCCGCCGCGCGAACAGCTCTTTTCCAGATCCCGTCGGACCTGCCAGCAGCACGTTCCGGAAGTGCGGCGCCACAAGCGAGGTGAGAGACAGTGCGGACTTGATTGCTGCGCTCTCTCCGATAATGCACGCCGCGGGCGGCACCGGCTCATAGAGGATTCTGGTTACGGCGGATTGAACCCTTTCAATCGGGAATGGCTTCGCCAGATAGTCGACCGCTCCGCGGCGGATGGCTTCGACCGCCGCTTCAGCCGAATCGTAACCGGTCATCAGGACGAGTTGGGTCGCCGGCGCCGCGGACCGGATTCCGTCAAACAAGGACCATCCGTTGACCCCAGGCATTCGCCAATCGAGCAGAGTGATTCCGGGTTGCAGGCGCTGCGCCAATTCAATCGCCACGCCGGCATCGCGCGCCGTGGAAATCTTCACCGGTGAGGATTGCAACGCAGCTCGGATAAACGCCAGACACAGGGAGTCATCGTCAACGGCGAGGAGGCGGAGTGAATGTCCCAAGTCCGCTATAATAGCGGATTCTTCTCAATTAATGTAAGACTTTTTCTCATTTTGAGACCCTATCGGCAGTCGGCCGTAGTGGATGTCCTCGATTTTTCAACGATCACTTAGGTGGAACACGGATTGCACATCAACCTGCCGGATGACGAAGATCGATCTCGTGCGGGAAGTGTCACGGGTCTGCGAGCTTCCGTTCCGCGAGTCGGGCACGATCGTTCAAACGATTCTCGATGCAGTCGCTCAGAGCGTTCTCAGCGGTGGGACTGTTGAGGTGAGAGGGTTCGGAACGTTCTGGGTTCACACGCGGCGGGCACGGAGGAGTATGAACCCGAAGACCAGGGTCCGGGTCCAGGTGCCGGAGAAGAAAATAGCGCGATTCCGCGCCTCGAATCTGCTACTGGAGTCGCTCAATCACAATGAGTGAACTGATTCGAGTCATGGTGGTTGAGGACCATGAGGTGGTCCGCGCGGGTTTGTGCGCGCTGATTGAGGCCGAGCCGGGGCTGGCGGTTGTGGGTACGGCCGGGCGGGCGGAGGAGGGCCTGGCCTTGGCCGCCAGTATCAGGCCCGATGTGATCCTGTTGGATCTGACCCTTCCCGGAATGAGCGGGATGGCCGCGATCGGAGCATTCCTGCGTTCGGTTCCATCGGCGGGCATCCTGGTGCTGTCGGGCCACCAGGATGATCAACACGTGTCTGGCGCGCTGACTGCCGGAGCTCGCGGGTACGTGGTGAAGGCCGATTCGCTCAGCGAGCTGATCCACGCGATCCGATGTGTCGGCGGCGGCGGAACCTATTTGAGCAGCCCGTTGACCCAGTGGTTTGCCGCGAAGTTGCGCGCGGGAAAGAATCCGTCCCAGCCGCGGATCAATCAACTGGGAATGAGGGAACGGCAAGTGCTCCAACTGGTGGCGCGCGGAATGACGAGCAAGGAGGTCGCGAGCGAACTCTCCCTGCAGACCGAGACCATCCGGACCTACCGGAAGACTCTGATGCGCAAGCTTGGTGTGACCAACCTTGCGGCGCTGACACGAGTGGCCGTGGAAGAGGGGCTGGTGGAGTCCGGCGAGGCGGAGCGGCTGGCTTAGAAATACCGGCGGAGCCCGGAAAACGTCTCGACCACCAGCAGCCGCCCGTGTTCTTCCGGAACATCCTGGTGCTCCAGGTGCCAGGTGTGCGGATGGGGCACGTACACAGCGCCAATTCCCGCCGCCAGCGCCGGGTTGATGTCGGACTTGGGCGAATTGCCCACCATCCAGCAGCGGCCGGCGTCGACGGACCGTTCGGCCAGCAACTGCTCATAGCAGGCGCGGTCCTTCTCGCGAACGATCCGGACGTGATGGAAGTGGCCCGCCAAACCGGAGCGCCCGATCTTGGCCTGCTGTTCGCCGGGATCACCCTTGGTGCACAGCATGAGCTGGTGCCTTGCGCTCAGGTAGACGAGGGTCTCCTCCACTCCGTCGATGAGTTCCATCGGGTGATTCGCGAGATCTGCTCCGAGCCTCGATATCCACTGCCGGTCAGCGCTGGTCACGGGACGCGGCGCGAGCTGCTCGAAGCACTGGGTGAGATTGCGGGCGAAGTTCGCCGATCCGTAACCGTGGATCCGGTTATTGACCCGCTCGATGTCATCGAGCCGCACGCGGACTTCGGCCGCCGTGAGACTGGGATGGTTGAGGTATCCTGCGAAGGCCGCAAAGGCACGCTCGAAAAAAACGTTGTTCTCCCAGAGCGTGTCGTCGGCATCGATCCACAGGTCGAGCGTCATTCCTGTTCCCACTCAGGCGGGTGGTGGCTGTGGCCGTTCTGTCCGGCTACGTCGCGGATGTAGGCGACCTGCTTTCTCCTTTCGCCATACGTGGGTGCGAATTCAATGATCCGCCGCAGGCGCCCGGCTTCGGAACGCATGGTCAGCAGTTGCTGCCGGAACATCAGATCTTCGAAAGATCCAGCGAGATTGAAGCTCAACCAGGGGTCGTCCGGCTCGGCGGCAACGTTCATTTCCGCCGCCGGATCCTGCGCATCGGCTTCCTTGCAAATCCGGATCGCCTCCCGCCGCAACTCGATCGGCGCCGAGCCCGGCCCGTCCTCGAAGAACTCGACCGCGCCGCGCAGGTAGGATTTCTCCTGGTCAAGCGAAACAATGGTGAACCGGCGGCGGCCCGCGGTGACGATGTCCATCCGCCCATCCTCATAGCGCTTCACCACCTCCTCGACGCTCGCCGTGCAACCGGCGTTGGCGATGCCGCCCTGGGCCGCCAGCACCACACCGAACTCGGAGCCGGCATCGAGCACGTGCGAGATCATCTCCTTGTAGCGGTCTTCGAAAATGTGGAGCGGAAGTTGATTGGACGGCAATAATACGGCCGACAACGGAAAAAGAGGCAGCAAGCCGTCCTGCATGCTACCATTATGGCCCACGCATGGACCTGGACCGCAAAGTTATTCTGATCACCGGTGCGTCGGAGGGGATCGGCGCTGCTTGCGCCCGGCTGTTCCGGGAGCGGGGGGCGCAGATCGCCGTGGTGGCCCGGTCGCGCGAGAAGCTCGAATCGGTGGCGGGCGCCGGCGGACTGGCGATCCTCGCCGATCTGCTGGATCCGGATTCGCGGCGCCGGGCGGTGGAGGCAACCGTTCAGCGGTTCGGCCGGATCGACGTACTGGTGAACAACGCCGGAGTTGGTATGTACGCACCGTCGTGGAAGGCGGACCTTGAAGGGGTCCGCCGGATGTTCGAGCTGAACTACTTTGCGGTTCTCGAGATGATCCAGCACGCGGTTCCGCACATGAAACGCCAGGGCGGCGGCGCAATCGTCAACGTCAGCTCGATCGGCGGAATGATTCCGCTGCCCTGGTTCACCAACTACACGGCAAGCAAGTACGCTGTGTGCGGCCTGACCGACGGGCTCAGGATCGAATTGTCGGCTTCCGGCATCCACTGCATGGCCGTTTGCCCGGGCTATGTCCAGACCGGATTCCAGCGGAACGTCATCTCGGGCAAGCCTCCCGACAAGCTCTGGCGTGCGCGCAAGTTCGCGATCACACCGGAGCAATGCGCACAGGCGCTGGTGCGGGGGCTCGAACGGAACGCGCGCACCGTCATCGTACCCCGTGCCGGACGGCTGCTCGCGCTCGCCTACGCTATCGCACCGTCGCTCGTGGACCGCCGGCTCCGCTCGATCTATGGCACGCTCGACATGCAATAATGCCCGATTGACGCCATGAACGCGAAGCTGATCCGGACGCCGGGACTGTACCTTGTGGGATTTATGGGTAGCGGCAAGACCACGGTCGGCAGGCTGCTTGCGGGCGACCTGGGCTGGATGTTCGCCGATCTCGACGACGACATCGAAGCCGCGGCCGGGGAAACCATTACGTCGATCTTCGAGAACCAGGGCGAAGCAGATTTCCGGCGGCGGGAGCACGAGGCGCTGCGCGCGCGCGTCCGCTCCGTGCAGGGCGGGCGTCCGCTGGTGCTGGCGCTTGGCGGCGGCGCGTTTGCACAGGAGAACAATTACGCGGTCCTCAATGGGAATGGCATCTCAGTATGGCTGGATTGCGAGCTGCCGCTGCTGCGGCGGCGGGTGGCTGGCGAGCTTCACCGGCCGCTGGCGCGTGATCCGGAAAAGTTCGCCGCGCTCTATCATGCCCGGCAACCCGCATACGCCCGGGCGGACTACCGGATCGCGGTCACGTCCGATGATCCGGCCGAGGCCGTGCGCCTGATTCTCGCGCTTCCCGTGTTCTAAAGGAGAACCAATGCCCCAACCGCTTCGCAAACACGCCATGGCGATTTTCCGCGCGTCACTGGAGGCGGCGGATCCGGTCCAGGCGGTATTGCGATTCATGCGCCGTGACGGAGAGGTCCTGCACGTGGGCAAACGCCGCTACGATCTGTCGCGGTTTGCCAACGTCTACGTGCTGGGTGCGGGCAAGGCGTCGGCGGCGATGGCACAGGGAGTTGAGAGGGTGCTCGGCCGCAGGATCCGTGATGGACTGGTGAACGTCAAGTACGGACACGGGGCTCCGCTGCGGCGGGTGCGGGTGCATGAATGCAGCCATCCGGTTCCGGATGAGGCTGGTGTTGAAGGCGCGCGCCAGATCGCGGCGATGGCTTCGGCGGCCGGCGCGGGTGACCTTGTGGTCTGCGTGATTTCGGGGGGCGCCTCGGCGTTGACTCCATCGCCCGTTCCGCCCATCACGCTCGTCGAAAAGCAGGCCACCACCCGGCTGCTGCTGGAGTGCGGCGCCAATATCCACGAGATCAACACCGTGCGCAAGCACATCTCCGGATTCAAAGGCGGCCAGTTGGCGCGACTGGCGGCGCCTGCCACGTTGGTGGTGCTGATGCTGAGTGACGTGATCGGCGATTCGATGGACGTGATCGGATCCGGGCCCGCAGTGCCGGACCACTCGACCTTCGCCGACGCCGCCGCCATCCTGCGCAAGTTCACGCTATGGGACCGGATCCCGGCGAGTGTCTGCACGCGGATCGAACAGGGAATGGCCGGTGCCGTGGAGGAGACGCCCAAGGAGGGCGACCCGGCGTTCGCCCGCGCGCAGAACCTGGTGGTTGGCAGCAATCAACTGGCGGTCGACGCGGCGGCCGCCAAGGCAAAGGAACTCGGATACCGGGTCCTCAAGCTGTCGACGTTCATTGAGGGAGAGACACGCGATGTCGCAGGTGTGCACGCCGCGATCGCACGCCAGATTCACGCGACGGGTGAGCCGCTGCGGCCGCCCGCGTGCATCCTGTCGGGCGGCGAGACGACGGTCGCGATCCGGGGTGGCGGACTGGGCGGGCGCAACCAGGAGTTCGCGCTGGCCGCGGCCACCGGCATCGAGGGACTGCCGCGCACGCTCGTGCTGAGTGGCGGGACCGATGGTTCAGACGGGCCCACCGATGCCGCGGGCGCGATCGTTGACGGCGGCACCGTTGAGTTGGCGCGCAAGGCTGGATTGGACGCCCGCGACTTCCTGGCGCGCAACGACTCGTATCACTTTTTTGATCCGATCGGCGGCCTGATCCGCACCGGCCCCACACGGACCAACGTGATGGATGTCCGCATCGTGCTGGTGGGGGCGCGTTGAGCCGCCCGCGCTGTTGGTGGTGCGGCGAGGATCCGGTGTATACGGCCTATCACGACGAAGAGTGGGGCGTTCCGCTGCATGATGGCCAGGCGCTGTTCGAGATGCTGATGCTCGAAGGATTCCAGGCCGGGTTAAGCTGGATCACGATCCTCCGCAAGCGCGGAGCGTTCCGGCGCGCCTTCGCCGGGTTCGACGCGGAAAAGATCGCGCGGTTTACGCCCGCCCGGATCGAGAAGTTGATGCAGGATCCGGGGATCGTGCGGAACCGGCTCAAGATCGCCTCCGCTCCAGGGAACGCGCGGGCGTTCCTCAAGCTGCAGAAGGAGCCCGGCGGATTTGACCGGTTCATCTGGAGTTTCACTGGCGGCCAGACGCTCCGGGATCCGCTGGGGATGACGCGGGAGAGGGTGCGGGCGCGGTCACCCGAGTCCGACGCAATGTCGAAGGAGTTGCTGCGGCGCGGATTCAAGTTCGTGGGCTCGACCATCTGCTACGCGTTCATGCAGGCCGTGGGGATGGTGGATGATCACGTCGACGGTTGTTGGCGGTATCAGCCCCGGTAAAATAGAAGAGCATGCGCGCCGCTTCGTTGATGCTAGGCTTGACCTTGATGACGACTCTTTCCGCGGCGGACCGCCTGGTGGAGGGCAATGCCGCCAGCCCGGTCCGGATCCTGATCTACGAGGACTTGCAGTGCTCGGACTGCGCCAATTTCCGGGTGATGCTCGACCGTGAGCTGCTCCCGGCGTTCAAAGACAAGGCAGGATTCGAGCATCGCGATTTTCCCTTGCCCAAACACGCGTGGGCGCGGCAGGCAGCGGTGGCGGCGCGATTCTTTGAGTCCGTCAAGCCGGAGTTGGGAGTGGCCTTCCGGCGCGAGACCATGGCCACGCTGGGGATGATCACGCCGGAAACGTTTGGCGCGCACGTGGCCGCGTTCGCGCGGCGCAATCGTGTGGATCCGGCGAAGGCTTCGGCGGCGCTCACCGACCCCAAGTTCACCGCGATGGTCGAGAGTGACTACCAGGAGGGCGTGGCGCGTGGGGTCGCCAAGACTCCCACCGTGTTCGTCGAGGGCGAGCCGTTCATTGAGACGTTCACCGCGGCGGAGCTTTCGAAGGCCATACAAGCGGCGCTGGGGACGTCCCGTTGATCGCAGACCGGCCCAGCGCCATCGTCACAGGAGCGAGCCGGGGGATCGGTCGTGGAATCGCGAAGGAGTTGGCGCGGACGCACCAGGTGATTGCGACTTACAAGGGGCGGCTCGACGCGGCTGAGTCGCTGCGGGAGGAGTGCGGCTGCGACATCTTCCAGTGTGACGTGTCGAGCGCCTCCGACCGCGCCGCACTGATCGATTTCGCGCGGAGCCGGTCCGCCCGCCTGGATCTGATGGTGAACAACGCGGGGGTCACGCAGCGGATTCGCGCCGATGTGCTCGATGCGGGTGAGGAGAGCTTCGACGAGATCATCGGGACGAATCTGAAGGGTCCGCACTTCCTGACGCAATTGGCCGCGCGGTGGATGCGTGAGACCGGGGGCGGGCGGATCGTGTTCATCACGTCGATCTCGTCGTATGCGGCGAGCGTGAATCGCGCTGAATACTGCATTTCGAAAGCCGGGCTCAGCATGAGCGCGCTGCTGTACGCGCAACGGCTCGCGCCTGAGGGGATTCCGGTGTTCGAGATCCGGCCCGGGGTGATCCGCACGGACATGATCGCGACAGTGGAGAAGCTATACGAGGAGCGGATCGCCAACGGGCTGGTTCCGCAGCGGCGGATGGGCGAGGCGGCGGATGTCGCCAAGGCGGTGCGCGCGATTGCGGACGGGTTGCTGGATTACGCCGCCGGACAGGTGCTCAATGTTGATGGTGGATTCCACATGCGGGCGTTGTAGACACCCCGCACGCAGCAACTACCGCAGCGGGGGCTCTTCCTTGAACTTGTCTTCCGGCAGCGGCTCGGGTGTCTCAAACGTGATGCTCGTGTCCGCCCCGAACTTGCGGTACATGCGGAACTCCGCTTCGTTCTTCTGCAGGAGCTTCGCTTCACGGATCCGCGCCACGTGCCGCAGCGGCAGCATGTAGGCGCCGACTCCGCCGATGTCCACGAGATCGTAATCGAGATCAATCACTGCCTGCGTGATCGGGAAGGTAGGTGGCAGATCATGGTCCAGACGCACGCGGGTAATCATGTTGGTATTGGCGTCGACGTAGATGGAGCCCCGGTAGCCCGGGGTGACCACCATCGTCTTCTGATAGCTCACCGTGCGCTTGGATTTGTCCTGCCGCACCTGGAATCCGAAGACGTGATTCCGCTGGCCGCGCAGGGTGGTCCACCGGGTCCATGTGAACGCGGCCTCCGACTCGGCCTCGAAAATCTCCTTGAGCATCGATCCGAACTCGCCCGCCGTCGTGAATCCGCCCACCTGGCTGATGTGGACATCCTGGGTGACTGGCTGGCTGTTCACCAGGATCACCTTGTAGTCCTCCTTCTGCTCGAAGAAGGATACCTTCGACGTGATCACGTCCGCCTTTTGCCAGAATTCGAGTCCGCTTGGATCCACGTAGCGCGTGGTGACCTGGGTGCAGATAAAGTTGGGGAGCTGCTTCGAATAGTTGAGCGCGAAATCGCGGGCGGCGGCGAGCACCTTGTTCTGCTCGTCGGCGGAAGGAGGAGGAATCGGGGGCGCCGGAGCCTTCGGCGCCGCGATCATGGCGGGCGTCAGCGCCTTGCTCTGGTCCCGCAGCCCCTGCAGCGCTTCAACAGTCCGGGGACCCGCGCCCAGCCCCTGCAGATCCTCAATGATCCGGTCCTCGAGCCGGTCTGTCAGGGCCAGTTTCCTGACTTGGGCCGCCACCTGCTTGTCCGGGTGCTTCAACTGGACCGAAGACCGGATGAACTGGACAAGCTGGTTCACGCTCATCTTCATCTGGGCGTGCAAGCACAGGCCCGCCGCGATCACCAGGACGGCCAGACGCACAGGCATGGGTCTATTTTCCCCCAAATGGCAAGAGACGTTTCTTCTTTGCCGGAGGTTCCAGGACTGGTACGAACGTGACCTTTTGGATGGCCGCCGAGGCCAGGGGCGCCATGACTTTGTAGCCGTCGGCGTTGGGATGGAGTCCATCCTCGGCCAGCTCCTGCCGGAGGAATCCCGCCGAGTCGGCCATCGGGGTGTGGTAGTCGAGGTAGACGAAGCCCTTCTGCTGGCAATACGCCTTGATCCAGGTGTTGATCTGGCGAATCGTCTCGGGAGGGCGCCGGGTGGACCGCTCAAGAGAAGGATCCTTGTCCTTGTTGTAGTCGTGAACCGGCAGGATGGAGGCGAGGATCACTTTGATTTTGTTGGCCGTGGCGAGCTCGGCGATCATCGCCAGGTTGTCCTGAACAGCCGTGGCCGGAATGCCGCGGCTGATGTCGTTGGTCCCGGCCAGTACAACCATGGCGGCAGGCTTGGCGCGGATCACGTCGGCCATCATCCGGCCGAGCATCTGTCCGGTGATCTGTCCGCCAATGCCGCGGTTGATCAGGTCCTTGCCGGGGAAATACTCGTTCAAGCGCCAGCCGTCGGTGATGGAGTCGCCGAGGAACACCACGCGTGGATTCCCGGGTTGAGCCATCCCCACCAGCGTGTTCGCCTCCTCGTAGCGCTTCAGGTTGTCGCGGTCCGGATTCGCCGTGGCGCGCTCCCGGACGTCGAGCAGGGCGCGAAGGTGAGTCTCGGCGCGGTCGACGGCATCGCGGAGGCTGCTCACCGCGCGGCGGCTATCCTCGTGGAACGGATGCGGCTTGGGGAGCGAGTCGGCGATGGCGAGGAATCCACGGGCGCTCGCCAGGAACGCGTAGTGCGTGGGGGTATGGTTGGGATTCCCGGTGCGCCGCAGGGTGTCCAGCGCCTGCCGCGAATTCTCAAGCTGCGGGGAGCCCGCCCGGGCCAGGCCCGGAATCGCGCCTGCCGCCGTGTTCATCCACTCGATCATGCCCGCGTAATGAGCCAGGGCTTTGTTGGCGTCGAGCAGCGGCTGGTCCTGGGCGGCGAGCAGTCCGGCGAGCGCGATTCCGGTGATCCTGATGAGCCTCATATCTCTTTCACACTACGACGGCGGCGGGGCCTCGCTCAACTCCAGCGTCACCGTGCCGATGTAGAACGGCATTCGGACGCGGACGCGCACGGGAATCCGGCGTGCGTCCTGGGTCAGCCAGACATGGAGGTGGCCGGACCGCCGGTACAGCACGTTGTTCATCAGGTGCGCCTCATACCGGATGGTGGGCGCCTTGCGAATCCATTCGATGCGCTGGGCCTCGACTTTCACACGTGCGACCTTGCGCTCATTCGCCATTGGATACTCAACGCTGCGGCCGATCTCCGGAGGCGCTCCCCGCAGCCTGCGCAGCGCGGCGATCACTTCGTAGTTGCAGTCGGGCGCGGGCATCTCCTTCACTTCGTCCTTCTTGCGGACCAGGTCGCGATGGAATGAAGCGACTTTCCCGCCGGTGTAGCTCACGCGGATCTCCTCGCGCCGCTTGCCTTCCTCCGCCTCCATCAGGCTCTTTTCGGCGCAGCCGGAGCCATTGAAGTTGACGGTGTAGACGTCCTTCACCTTGTAGAGCCGCCCCACGAAGCCCGTGGTCTCCAAGGTGAGCCGGGCGCCGCCGTCAGAAAAATCGATTGACGCGATGCCCGCCGTCATCCCGCGCCAGTGAGCCGTGTAGTAAAGTGTTTCCGCCGCCGCGGAGACAGCGCCCAGGCACAGCGCCGCGGCGGAACGTGTCATACCTTGGGCAGGGACCAGGGCGCACGGTAGGTGCGGCTCAACAGCTTGTTCGCCTCGTCGTCCCCGATGAACCGCTCCGCGACGCCATCGAACTTGAGCTTGCGGTCCATGCGCCAGGCGATGTTGCCCAGGTGGGTCATCGACGAGGCCACGTGTCCGATCGCGATGTCACAATTGGGACGCCGGCGGTTGCGGATCGCATCGGTGAAATCGCGCTTGTGGGCCGGGTCGTGCTGGTCGTTGCCGGACTGCGTGCCATGGGGGAGCGGCTCTCCTTTGGGTCCGAACGCGCGCCAACCGGTGTTGCCGATGACCACGTGTCCCTGGTCGCCGTAGACCGCGCCGCCTTCCTCCTCGCCTTCCATCTTGCTTCCGGTCCAGATGCGCATCTCGTAGTTGAGGATCGCGCCCGGATATTCCCAGTTGACCATCAGGTTGTCGGGGAACTCCTGGGCGTCGTCGAAGTAGTGCTTGCCGCCGGCGGCAGAGACGGCGGTGGGCCAGTCCGGCAGACGCTTGCCCATGCCGGTGAAGGCAGCCTCGAGCGCGCGGCGCGCATAGTCGATGCGGTGGACACCGTCGTTGCCCAGGTCGCCTGTGCCGTAGTCGAAAAACCAGCGCCAGTTGGAATGGAACCGCATGGGGTTGAACGGGCGCTTGGGGGCGGGTCCGAGCCACATGTCGTAGTCGACTCCAGCGGGCGGATCGGAGTCCGGCGGACGGCCGATCGATTTCTGCCGCGCCGTCTCCCAGCCACGCGCGAAAGCCACCTTGCCAAGCGCGCCGGAGCGGATGTATTCGAGCGCCTCGGCGAAGTGGCGTCCGCTGCGGGACTGGATTCCTACCTGCACCACGCGCCCGTGTTTGCGCGCGGCTTCGAGCATCACCTGTCCTTCACGGACGTTGTGGCTGCACGGCTTTTCGACGTAGACGTGCTTGCCCGCCTGGCAGGCGAGAATCGTAGGGATGGCGTGCCAGTGGTCCGGCGTGCCCACCACCAGCGCGTCGATCGATTTGTCGTCGAGCACGCGCCGGAAATCGCGCTCCGTCCGGGGCGCCTTGCCCTTGGCGGCCGTGACGTCCGTGACCGCCTTTGCGAACTGGTTTTCGTCGACGTCGATGAGAGTGGCGATGTCGATGTCTGGCATGGCCGCGAATCCGCGGACCAGGTGTCCCGCGCGGCCGCGGACGCCCATGCAGGCGATGGTGATTTTCTCGTTGGCGCTGGCTTTTCCGAAGTAGAGCGCGGGTGCGGCGATCAGGGTCCGGCGTGTCATCACCGGTATCCTACCATACCGCTAGCGAGCGGCCAGATCCGCCTGGAACATGCGGCGGGCGGCGGTGTACTCTTCGGGCAGCATCGGACCCAGATTCTCCATTCCGATGGCTGCCTTGTGCTCGGCTTCAAACGTCGACCGGATGGAGGCGAAGGTCATCTCCGCGGCCGCCAGTAGCTCCGGCGTGTACCGGTCCCCGGCGTCGATCAGTTGATTCAGCCGGTTCAGCAAGTCGCGCGCGGGCGCGATGCGTCCGGCGCCGCCTTCGAGGACTCCCTGGTGCCGCGAGAGGGTTACGTGGGGACCAAACTCCAGGGCGACGCGCTCCCACCGGTCGAGGATCATGACCGCGCCGTAGCGCTGCTGGTCCAATTGCATTTCGAAGAGAAACGCGGCTCCCTTGGGCCGTGATTCGAGCCGGGCGAGCGCCTGGGCGGTCCCGTCGAGCGAGTTCCAGAGTGAATCGACGAACGCGCTGACGCAGCCCATAAACTCGGGCTCAGATAGGCCCGGCATGCGGAGAATCCGCATGGATCAGTTGGTGCGCTGGGGCGCGGGCGGGACCGGGGTCTTGACGGTGTTCTTCTCGGCGCAGGCGGAGAGGAGCGTGGCCAACAGGATCAGGGAGGCGGACAGGGGGCGCATCGAGCCCAGTATAGCGGCTGCGGGCGATACAATGAGAGTCCTCCCATGCGCATCCAACTGCTATCCGTTTGCCTGGCCGCGCAGGCGCTGCTGGCCCAGAACGCCACTACGCCCGGCCGCTTCCATGTCGAGCATCCAACGCTGCTCAATCTCGGTTTTGAATGGCCGATTTCCGGCGACGCCAACCGGAACGCGACGGTCGCCGTACAGTTCCGCAAGGTGGGCGACAGCGCCTGGAAAGACGCGCTCCCGCTGGTCCGGATGGGCGGGGAAAAGGTCTACCGGCGGCGGGAGAACCTCGACTACACCGTGCCGGACGGGTTCGCGGGCAGCATCCTGAATCTGCAGCCGGGCACGGAGTACGAGTGCCAGTTCAAGATGTCGGACCCCGATGGAGTCAACGGCCAGGGGTCGCACACGGTGAAGGTCCGCACGCGGACTGAGCCGCAGCCCTCGCGCGAGGGCCGCGTCCTGCACGTGTATCCGCCGGGGCACGAGGGCCAACGCATCGAGCCGAGCTTCACCGGAATCCTGCAGGCGTATTACGGCGCCGGACTCGGCGACTGGAGCGTGGTGTGGGAGCGGCGCGCGCGGGCGGGTGACACGCTGCTGGTGCACGCCGGACTCTACAAGCCCGAGCGGCTGAACTACGTGGATCCGATGATGGCGCCGTTCGACGGGTCGATGTCGCTGACGCTCAAGGGCACGGCTGAGCGTCCCATCACGATCAAGGCGGCGGGCGACGGCGAAGTGGTGTTCGACGGCGCGGGCAACCATCGCCTGTTCGACGTGATGGCGTCCAAGTATCACATCTTCGACGGACTCACGTTCCGCAACACCGACATCGCGATCTTCGCGGGCCAAAAGGAAGTCCTCGGCGCGGTGGGGCTCGCGGTGAAGAACTGCCGTTTTGAAGACGTCGGTTTCGGCGTCTGGACTGAGCATGCCGAGTCAGCCGATTTCTATATCGCCGACAACATGTTCCTCGGGCGCGAGGACCGCATGCGGCTCATTGGCTGGACCTACCCGGGAATCATGACCGCCGGCATCTACGGATCGCACGGGCTCAAGAGCTACTACGCGGTGAAGGTGTACGGTCCCGGCCACGTGATCGCCCACAATTCGGTGGCCTACTTCCACGATGGGATCTCGATCTCGACGTACGGAACTCCGGAGAAGGATCCGGACAAGCGCGCCTCCTCGATCGACATCTACAACAACGACATGCACATGTTCAACGACGATTTCGTCGAGACCGACGGCGGGGTCCACAACATCCGCGTGTTCAACAACCGGGGCGTGAACGCGGCGCACGGCGGTTACAGCTCACAGCCGGTCTTCGGGGGCCCGGTCTACTTCCATCACAACCTGCTGTATCACGTTCCCAGCGGCGTGGCGTTCAAGTTTAGCGCCAAGCCCGCCGGACTGTTCGTCTACCACAACACGATCATCGGCGAGCACGTGATCCGGGACCCATCGACCAATGTCCACTACCGGAACAACCTGTTCATGGGGCGCGGGACCGCGGACCGCGGAGTCGCCGCGTGGGCCAACGCCACCAGCGCCTATAGCAGCGACTATAACGGATTCCGGCCGAATCCCGGTGTCGCGGCGCAGTACATGTGGCTCGCGCCCAAGCCTGGCGGGACCGCCTACGAGCCGCAGCCGGAAGAATGGAAGAGCTTCCGCACGCTGGCTGAGTTCCGGTCCGGCACGGGCCAGGAGGCGCACGGCCGTGAAGTGGACTTTGACATCTTCGAGAGCATGCGTCCGCCGGATCCAGCCATGCGGCACGCCGTGTATCATGCGATGGACCTGAATTTCCGGATCAAGGCGGGCAGCAAGGCAGTGGATGCGGGCGTTGCGATTCCAACGGTGAACGACGGATTCGTGGGCGCGGCGCCGGATCTCGGCGCGATCGAGGTGGGGAAGCCGGAGCCGCATTATGGTCCCCGGTGGCTCAAGTGGAAGCCGTTCTACCGGTAGACTCCGCGCAGTGAAATGCCCGTTGTGCGGCGGAGCCTCGGCTGTCCGGTTTGAGGCGCACGGATATCCGGTGTTGCGATGCCAGGCGTGTGGCCACGAGTTCGCGGGACTGAGCCAGACCGAGGGGCATGTCGAGCGCACGTATAGCGGCAGCTATTTCCATGGCGGCGCGGCGGGCTATGCGGATTATCTGGCCGAAGCGGGGATCCTGCGCGATCACGGGCGGCGCTACGCGCGTCTGATCCGCCCGTGGCGGGGTCCGGGCCGGATGCTGGATGTTGGCGCGGCGGCGGGCTTCATCCTGCGCGGGTTCGCGGATGAGGGCTGGACCGGAATTGGTGTCGAGCCGAACGCGGTCATGGCGCGGCACGGCCGGGAGCAATTGGGGATCGACGTGCGGCAGGGGACGCTTGAGTCGTGCGGGGAGCTGGGCCAGTTCGATCTGGTGTCGATGATCCAGGTGATAGCGCATTTTGCGGATCCGGTGGCGGCGCTGGGGGCGGCGGCGCGGCTGACTCGTCCGGGGGGATACTGGCTGATCGAGACGTGGAACCGGGCGAGTTGGACGGCGCGGATGTTTGGGAAGAACTGGCACGAGTATAGTCCGCCGAGCGTGTTGCACTGGTTCACCCCGGGGAGCCTGGAGCAGGCGGCGGCGCGGTTCGGGATGAGGCGGGTGGCGGGGGGGCGGCCGGGTAAGTGGATCGCGGGGGGACATGCGGTGTCGCTGTTGAAGCACAAGTCGCGCGTCTTGGGGTCGGTGGCGGAGCGGCTGGTTCCGGATAGGCTGGCGATTCCGTATCCGGCGGAGGATTTGTTTTGGATGCTGCTGCGTCAGGGTTGAGAGAGTGGCGTCAACGGATCCCCCGCCGCTTCAGCCTACGAAAAATCGCTCGCAACCTGACATGTCTCAAACAGCCACTCTGAGACCGCCTGGCGATACGCCCGCTGCCTCTCCCACTGGCTATCGAGCGCTTCGTCCTCTCTCCTGCGATGATTCCGGCGCTACGACGCGCGGGTGATCGCGTTGCCCGCGCCACACCAGCCCCGATTTTGCTCCTGACGAAAAAATCTTGCGGGAAATTCCGGCCTGACACGCTATTGAAGGCAGAACGACTCGAAATCTCGATCCAGGAGCAACAACATGCACAGGTTCATTCTCACTCTTGGTCTGGCGGCCGGGGCGCTGGCGACAGCGGCTGAGCCGGGTTATCTGGAGATCAGCTTTTATCAGGTCCGGGCGGGCAAGGCTGGCGCCCGCACCGCGCAACTGAAGAAAACGGGCGCGCTGCTGGATCAGTCCGGCGCCGCTCCCGGGACCAGAAGCGTTCGAATGGTCCGCCGGTATCCGATTGGCGCGGAACACGGCGACAACGACCTTTCGCTCACCTTCCGGGATGAGCCGCGCGAACTCGATCCGGCCAAGGGGGACCCGGCGCGTTCGCTGGCTGCCCTCTTGAAGTCAACTGGCCAAAATTATGACCAGTATTTCGCCGAGATGAACGCCATCTGGGACACGGGCGCGGAAAAGGGCTGGCTGGTCTATGAACTCCCCTTCCCGACGAGCGAGGCGGACTCCGACTTCTTGCGGGTACACGTGTTCAAAGATTCAAAGTCCGCCCAAAAGCTCTTCCGGGGTTTGCCGGATTTGCTTGGCCCGCAGGCGTTCGCCAGCTATCTTGATCTGATTCGCGGCGCAACCGCATTTACCCAGATCGAAATCTATCATGTCGAAAAGGTAAGAGCACCTAAATTTTGAAACACTCAAAGGAGCAATAGCATGTCATTGAACGGAAAATGCCTCCTCAGCAAAATCTGTGGGTAGCTGGCGGCTCGGGTAGGCAGCCAAGGTTGTGATAAAGCGAGAGTTCCATGACGCGGTAAGTGCGCAGGCCATAGGATC
>VFZX01000027.1 GCA_016871015.1 Acidobacteriota bacterium
CCTCACCGACTCCCCGCTTGCTTCCTGTTCTGACACCAGCCGGAGCCAATGCGATCTTCGGTCTCTCATTCCTCCAATATCGTTCCCCCCGCCGATTTCGGGAAGAGGGAATCACCGGACGCTTACGGATCAACGGCGCCGACACGCGGGCCTACGTGATGAACTACATCAGCCGCGACGTCTCCGTGATCAGCCTTCAGGCGACTCCCGAACGCGTCACCGCCACTCTGAAGACCGTACCCCTGCCGGATCCGGGAACCCGCTATGACACGCTGCAGATCGGCAAGGAGCTCTACCACACCTCGGTCGGTGAGTTCGATCCACCTCGCCAGGGCGCCGCTGCGATCCGCGGCCGGATGTCAAACGAAGGTTGGGGATCCTGCTCTGCGTGCCACCCGTTCGGGTTGTCCGACAACGTCGTTTGGATCTTCGCCGCCGGACCGCGGCGCACGATCCCGCAGCACACAGACTACAACCAGTTCGATCCCAATGACCAGCGCTTGTTCAACTGGTCGGCCATCTTCGACGAGCAGGAGGACTTCGAGCTCAACATCAGAAACGTCTCCGGTGGAGCGGGGCTCATCGTTAGTGAAGACGGCGTGACTCCCGAAACGAATGTGGTCGCATTCGCCACCGCGAACTCCAACCGGCGTCAACTCAAAGTCCGCGGCGTCAACGCCTGGGACGCGATCAAGGCTTACATCCAAACGGGAATCCGCGCGCCCATCTCTCCCGTCTCGAAAGAGGATCCTGACGTGATCGCAGGCGAACAGATTTTCCGCCAGGCCAACTGCCAGACCTGCCACGGCGGACCACTGTGGACCAGCGCCTACCGGGAATTCGGACCTCCCCCGGCGGCGAATCTGATCTCCAATACTCAGATCGCCGGCGCGCTCAAGAAGATCGGCACGTTCGACCCGAACCTGAAGACCGAAGTACGGGCGAACGCCGCGGCGCCCCTGGGAGCCGACGGATACGCACCCGCTTCGCTTCTGTCACTGCACGCTTTCCCGAGGACATTCCTCCACAACGGCGTGGCGGATTCCCTGGATGCCGTCTTGAACAGCATCGAACACCGGGCGGCGGCTACCGGCGTGGATCTACTGGACGACCCGGACAAGCGCCGCCAGTTGATCCGGTTCCTGCTGTCAATCGACGGAGCGACACCGCCTATCTACTAATACGGGCGGCCGAACTCCCCACGGGCTCCGGGTCTTCCGGAGCCCATTTTTTATATCTTCTCCAGGTCCGACGTGTCCGCTACGTACAGATTGATCCGCCCGCTCTCCTGCGACGTGAACAAAAGCCGGGAACCGTCCGCGTTCCACACCGGTCTCGGCTCATTCAGATAAGGACGCGGAGGGAACCACAGGCCCCAGTTCCGGAACGGGAACCGCTCGTCACCCTGCTCCGGCGGCTTGGCACCCGACGGGATTGTCACCAGTTGTGTCATCTTTCGCGTCTTCGTATTGATCAGCGCCACCCCATACCCCATTGGACCGCCATAGCAATCAGTGCCAACCAAATGCGGATGCCGGGGGTGATACGACGGGTGGCCCGCGGGCACATGATCATCCGTCATCCTCGTCTCGCGCCCCGTCCGCAGGTCGAGCTCCCACAGTGCCTGCAAGTTGTCGAACTCGCGCCGCCGGACAAACAGGATCGCCTGGCTGTCCGGACGCCACGTCGGATGATGCAGGTCCGCTGCCGCGTGCCGCAGTTGCCCGGACTCAAACTCGTACACAAATACCTCGACCAGCTTCGGGAAATCATCGTTGGTCCGGTGCACAATCATGATCCGCTTTCCATCCGGACTAAACCGCGTGTTCTGCAACGCCGACGCCGTCCCCACCACCAGGTGCCTGTTCGGCGACAACGCCAGCGCGCGCTCGAGCGTCACCAGCCGCTCGTACTTCTTGGCCGCGACATCGTAGATCCCCCACTCCGATCCCCGGACACACGAGATGCGCCGGAAGTCGGGACTCATCCGGTTGGCGGCCACTGGCGTGTTCACTTTCACGGACTCGCCGGTCGCGAGATCGATCACCGTGGTCACGCGCTCAAACGTGTAGTAGGCCGTCGTGCCCCCGGGACCCCAGAACTGGTTGACTCCGACATGGTAGTTGCCCTTGATTCCGTCCGCGATCTTCCGCGCGCCGCTCCCATCCGTGTTCATGATCCAAAGCGACCCGGGGTACCGCCCCAGCGCTGTCAGCTTATCGACTGACGCGTCCATGCGAAAGAACAGCAGCCGCCGCCCCGCCGGGTCCCACGGCGGAATGTCGTAGTAGTGGTGCGTTTCATGTTGCGGACTCGCATACCGCACCACCTTCCGTCCCGTAACGGGATCCTTGATCTCGGCTGCATTCATCGCCCCCGCCACGGCGGCGCTCAAAAACGAACGGCGGCTCCAACAGTTCATTGATTCCAGCTTATCTCCATATTCGCGATCGCCTGATCCTTAATCTCGACTTCTTGTTCTTCATCCGGGAGGCCTGCCCGTCTCAGCATGATCCGGTGCTTTCCCGGCGGGAGTCTCAGCCGCGCCGGAGTCACACCCGTGTGCTGCTTGCCGTCGACAAAGATCATCGCGCCCGGCGGAGTCGAACGGACGATCAGCGTTCCACCCGACTGCTCAAGCAACGCAGAGGCATCCGTATCCCGCGGAACCTCGATAATCGCGAGTCCCGCGCGGTGTCCCGCGAGGCTGAACCGGACCACTTGCCTTCCGGCCGGAAGCTCCATCGAACAGGGTGTGACACAGGTCCCACTGTACCCATCCACCTTCACCGTGGCGCCCGAAGGCGTGGTTTCGAACCGGACCTCGGCGGGTTGCGCCGCCACCGGTACCGGAACCGGTTTTGGTTCGCTCACCACCACGGGTGCAGGCTTGGGAGGCTCGGGATCCGGTGCGGGCGGCAACGGCGGAACCTCTTGCCGTGGTGGCGGCGGTTCTGGCTTCAGCTCCGGGACAGGCGGTGGCGGCGGAACCGGGCGGAATACATACGCCGCACCAGCCGCCGACACCAACAGCACCGCTGCCGCCGTCCACCATACACCCCGCCTGGACTCGGGTGCTCTCGCTGGCCGGACCCACGCCGGCGCAGGCTTGGACTCCCCTGTCTCCCGTGGCTTGACGCTCGTCGACACGGTTGGCTGGTTGTCAGCCGTGCCCCGCGGTTGTGGCTGCCACCCTGGCGCGCTTGCAAGCGCATCCGACAACGCGGCGAAGAAACTGCGGCAGTCCGGATACCGCTGGTCAGGAGTCTTGGCAAGACCCCGCCGGAACACCGCGTCCACCGCCGAAGGCAGCGTGTGATTCAACCGGCTCGGCCACACCGGTTCCTCGCGCGCGATCTTCAACGCCAGTCCCGCGAGCGACTCGGCGTAGAACGGTTTCTCCCCGGTCAGCAACTCGTAGGCGATCACCGCCAATGCAAACTGGTCCGACGCCCCGGATACCGGCCGCGACTCCACCTGTTCCGGCGCCATGTAGCCTGGCGTGCCGACCACCATATCGGTGCGTGTCACTTCTTGCGACATGATCCGCGCGATCCCGAAGTCCGTGATCTTGACACCCGCCGGCCCGAGCATGATGTTCGCCGGCTTGACGTCCCGGTGGATGATGCCTTTTGAATGGGCGTAGTCGAGTCCGGTGGAGGTCTGCTCCAATAGCGGCAGGACCTGCGACTTCGTCAGCAGCCCCTCGGCCGTGAGAATCTGCTCGAGCGTCCGGCCCTCAACCAGTTCCATCGCGATGAACGCGACGCCATGCTCCTCGCCAACATCGAACACGGTGACGATCCGTGGATCCTGAAGAATCCCCGCCGACCGCGCCTCGCGGTACAGCCGGTCGCGCAGGTTGCTCCTCTCCGCATCCGATGTCAACTCGTTCAAGCGGATCGTCTTGATTGCCACCTGTCGGCCGATCGCCGGATCTGACGCAAGGTACACGATCCCCATGGCTCCCCTTCCCAGCTCGCCTTGGATCTCGTACCGGCCGATTCGCTTCATGGGGCCTCATGCCCACCGCAAAATACTAGCGTTGAACTCTGCCTGAGCCTCCGCCCTTGATCAAGCCTTCCACTTCCTCACGCGTGAAGCGGTTGAAGTCCCCTGGAATCGAGTGCTTCAGGCACGACGCCGCAACCGCGAACTCCAGCGCGGCCTGCGGTGAATCAAGGTGCAACAGACCAAAAATGAGACCGCCGGCGAAGCAGTCTCCTCCACCGACGCGGTCCACGATGTGCGTGATGTCGTAGTGCTTGCTCAGCAGGAACTGGGCCCGGTCGTGGTAGCACGCAGACCAGCCATTCCGTGAGGCACTATGCGATTCGCGCAAGGTGATCGCGATGCCTTTCAGCCCAGGATAGGCCGCCAGCACAGCTTCGGCGAGCGTCTGGTACGCGCCCCGGTCGAGTTGGCCCGAGTGGACGTCCACGGCCGCCTCGACGCCGAGCGTCATCTGGCAGTCTTCCTCGTTGGCGATCACGTAGTGACAGTGCTCTACCAGCAGCGGCATCACTTCCTTCGCCGCCTTCCCGTATTTCCACAGATTCTTCCGGTAATTGAGATCGATGGAGACCGTGAGCCCGGCGTCCTTGGCGGCCTTGACGCTTTCCACCGCCAGATCCGCGGCGGACTGGCTGAGCGCCGGAGTGATCCCCGTGATATGAAACCAGGAGCCTCCGTTCAGTGCCGCGCCCCAGTCGACATCGCCGGGCTTGGCCAATGCGATGGCGCTATGATCCCGGTCATACACAACCTTCGACGCCCGCTGATTGGCTCCCGGCTCGACGAAGTAGATCCCGAACCGGCCCTTCTTGCGCACGATATGGCTCGCGTCCACTCCGAACCGCCGCATTTCGCCGATGAATGCGTCCACGATCGGGTTCCCCGGCGGCAGCACGGTGACGTAGCGCGACGTGCCGCCGAATCCGGCTACCGCCACCGCGACGTTTGCTTCGCCTCCTCCGAACGTCGCCAGAAACTGCGGCGACTGGAGGAAGCGCTCAAATCCGGGTGGGGCGAGCCGCAGCATGATCTCGCCGAATGTAACGACTGTTTTGGCCATCTATCTTGAGGTTAACGCACCCGGACCCGGACCACTTCCGGGCCCCCGGCGGGAACCTCGACTGCGCCCCTTTCCGCGCGCCTCACGTGCACCGTAAGCGCCGGATGCCGCGTCTTCAACTCGACCCGGACGGCGTCCGCTTCACCGTGCACCGAAAAGCTGATCCCGCCGAGATACGTCGGCGCACGCTCCACCACAATCCGCTGGCCCGGATCGAGCCAGTTGCGCGGGACACCACGCAACAGGTGCAGTCTGCCCGTGGGCCGGTTGTCCACCAGTTCCTCGTGGACCAGCATGTGCCGCAACATGCTCAGCGTCTCCGCGTTCGCCGCTGAATTCGGATAGGAAACCTCGGCGGCCTGCGGACCCCCATTCACGGTGTTGTACCCGATCAGCGGAGCGCCCTCGCTTCCCGCATACGTGTTGCGCGACATCGCAAACGCCAGCCGCCCGTAGAATCCCAGCAGGAAATCGTCCACCCGCCCTTGCCGCAGCCGGTGGTTGTGCAGCGCGTAGTTGTAGACGGCGTTGATCCAGCCGTTCGGATCGCCCGGCCGCATCCGTGCGCGCGTCACGCCGAACACTCGCCCGCCACGCTGCTCCACGTAATCCGCGAGCCAGTTCCCCACGGCCGTATCAGGGTTGAAGAATTGGAACTGCAACTGCATGTCGACCCAATAGCCGAAGTAGGCGCCCTGCAGGCGTCCGAGTGCCAGGTGATCGTAGGGCTCCGGACCATAGTCCGGCGTCTCGCGGAAATAGAGCGTCTGCAAGTCAACGAACGGGGGCCGGTCCGGCATCCGGATCGCGGCAGACTCGAGCGCCCGCAGGATAGCGGCACGGAACTCGCGCGCTTCCTCGATATAGCGCCGCCCCCGCTCCGGATCGAGGCCCGTCGCAACGAGGAACTCGCCGTAGTCTTGGAGTCCCTGGCAATTCGTGATGTTGTGCGCCGGACAATAGACGGACTGCGTGCTCGCCCGCAAGTCGACACCGGGCTTGTCCGGTGGCAGCCAGCCCCAGTGCAACGGACGCTTGCCGTCCTTCCCTACCATGGTCGACCGGCGGTCCGCGATGATCTCCTCCGCCACCCGGTTCAAGTCATCGCGATACCGATGGTAGTGGGAGGCGCCGCCCGTAAGCCGGTACAGCGCGAGCAGGTGGTGCATCGGCAGCGCGCGCCGGTTCTGATACTTGCGTCCCGCCTGTTCCGGACGGATGCTCACGTCGAACGCCATTGGCAGGAGGCTGAGCGCGAAGTCCCGATGTCCGTATTGTGCGAACACGTGGGTGCCGAAGCCGTTCTCCACCGGGTAGTAGGAGTCGTTGTACATCAGCCCGGCGCCATAGGTGAACCGCGCGCCATCGGCAAGAACGAAGTTCTGGAGCAGGAGCGCGCGCCAGATATCGTTGACGCGCTTCTCCGGGACTTCGATGTTGGTCCCGCGCGCCAGCAGATCGAGCCACATCTTCCGCGACGCGGTATGAACCTCGTTGAAACGCGCCGCCACCGGCTTTTCGACATCCCCCGGCTGATACGGAATCGTGAAGTACACCGCCTGCCGCGCGCGGGGCTTCAGATCGAACCGGTGCGTGATGCGGCCCGCCGCCGCATCGTGCCGCGCGTCCGGATCGCTGTGCTCGAGCCGGGTGCCGGGGTCCGGCAGCAGCGTGACTACGTCCTCGTGCAGCCACGCACGCACCGGCCGGCTCGAAGGATTCTCGATCTCGACGCGGACCCACGCTGTGTCCGGTGGGCCATGGGCCATCGTCACGTGATAGATCACGCCGTGACGCTCGTAGCGTGCTCGCAGCACCGGCAGATAGCCGTCTTCATAGCGGAGGCTCGAATAGCCGTCCCGCGCGATTCCAAACATCTCCGCCTGCTCGCCTGTGCGGAACACGACCGTCGTGTCGTAGGCTA
The DNA here is from genome assembly GCA_016871015.1 of Acidobacteriota bacterium. Lineage (GTDB taxonomy): Bacteria > Acidobacteriota > Terriglobia > Bryobacterales > Bryobacteraceae > SYLY01. Next base: position 6,999 of record VFZX01000027.1, read on the forward strand.
CCGTCAGCGTGGTGGCAGGGACCTTGTGGCGGATGATCCGCGCGCTGATTGCGCAGTTCCACCAAACGGAGAACTCATCGTCGCCCGGAAATCCGCCAAGCACCGTGCGGTCGAGCAGCTTGCCCGGATAGAGCGCGGTCACGCGCTCCCACGACGGCTCGCCCATCGCCTTGACGCGCTGCGCCATCACGTCGGCGGGACTCTCCATCATCTCCTTCTCGACGCTCTTTCCACGTTCCATCGCCTGGAGTTCCGCCCCGGTGAACTGGACCCCTTCGGTCCAGCTTCGGGTCATGGCGAGATAACGCTGTTTGAGCGATTCCGCCAGTTTGGCATCGGTAAGGACAGGAGCGGCCAGCAGCAGTGCGAGGATCATTCGGTTCGAAGAACGCGTGTGATCGGAATCCGGGTTGCGCGCCAGGCCGGAATCGCACTGGCAAGCGCGCACGCCAGCAGGATCGCCGCGCAGGTGGCGGTAATGCTCAGCGGATCCGCCGGCGTCACGCCAGCCAGCCGCGGAGCCACGAATCCGGCGGCCAGCGCTGAGATCGCGGCGCCCACAATCATCCCAAAGACCACTGGACCCATGGCCACCAGCATCATGTGGCGCGCGGTTGAGGACGCGGACGCGCCCAGCGCCATGCGGATTCCGATTTCGCGGGTCCGCCGCGCGACGGTGTAGGAGACGAGCCCATAGAGTCCGATCGCCGACAGCAAGAGTCCGGCGGCGGCAAACAGCGATGTCGCCGCGGCGATCCAGCGCCGGTCGCGCGTGACTTCGTCGAGCCGTCCGGACTGGCTATTCACTCCCGGCTTCTGCACCGCCGGATCCACCGCGTGAACCGCCGCCCTGACCACCGGCTCCATGGCCGCCGCACTGTCTGGCGTACGCATCAAGTAGACCAGGCCTTCGGTGACCACCTGGCCCAGCGGAAAGTAGGCCTGCGGCTCACCCGGCTGCTCGGCTCCCTGCTGCCGGACCTCGGCCGCGACGCCCACAATCTCCCATTCAGTCCCGCGCGGATAGCTCGGCCCGTTCGTCATCGACATCTTGAGCCTCCTCCCGGTGGGATCCGCTTCGCCGAACTCAGCGCGCGCCAGATCGCGGCTGATGATGCACACCGGGGGCTGCCCCAGACGGTCGCGCCAGGTGAAGTCGCGGCCGCGCAGCAACGGGATCCGCATCAGGCGGAAGTATCCGGGACTCACCACCGCGGCTGCCGCCACCTGCTTCTGTTCCACGCCGTAACGGGTGCGCATCCGGCCCGCCATCGGAACCGGAATCGCCGCCGCCGCCTCGGCCACACCAGGCGCCGCTGCCAGTTTCGCGATTACCTCCTCATGGAACGCGAGCATCCGCGCTTCCGTCGAGTAGCGGACTTCGGGCAGTCCGATGCCCGCTGTCAGCACCCCTTCGGGCTCAAAGCCCAGCGGTGTTGACATCACGTTCCACAAGCTGCGGACCAGCACGGATCCGCCAAGCAGCAGGGTGAACGTCAGCGCCACCTGGCCCGCCGTCAGCAGACCGCGCATCCGGACCGGCTGCAGCGTCCCGGCCGCGGCCGCCAGAATTGCGCACAGAACCGCGAACCCGAACGCCCAGGCATCAAGCGCGGGTGGCCGCAACTCCGCGGCGCCTCGCAAGGTGGGAAACAGTTCCGCCGCGTGAGGGAGCAACTCCAGGCACCAGCGCGCGGCGAGCCACCCGGCTGCGAGTCCGGTGCACGATACCACCAGCGCCTCCGCCATCCTCGGACGCATCAACTGCCAGCTTGACGCCCCGGCACTGCGCCGCACCAGCGACTCGCCTTGCTTTGACGCCGCGCGCGCCGACATCAATCCCGCGACATTGGTGATCGCGATGAGCAGCATCATGAGTCCGGCTCCGGTCAGCAGCCACAGCCCGGACTTCGATCCGCCGCGAAGCTGCGCCTCAACTGGCTGGAGGTCTACGCGGTGGCCCGGTGTGAAGCTCGCCGCAAGCCGCGTGAGCTCGGCCTGCGCGTCCGCGGCTGGCGTCGACGGATTCAACCGCGCGAACACCGTCAGCCCCCCCGGTCCGTGGCCCGGGTAGATCGAGCGGTCGAGCGCGAAATAAACATCGGGCACCGCGCCATTCACCGGGAAGCGGAACTCCGCGGGCAGTACTCCGGCGACAAGATAGGGCTCCTCGTTCAACGTGATCCGCTGGCCAAGCGCGCTGACCTGTCCGTGAAACCGCGACATCCACAAATCGTGGCTGAGCCAGACGTGCTTCGCGGCTGGATTCCCGTCCTCCGCCGCCATCCCGCGGCCGATCGCCACCGGCACCGGCACGGCGCGCCAGAATCCGTGCGTCGCCATCCCGGCGAGCACCACTTGCTGTCCGCCTGCGCCAGCTTCAAGTAGCCACGTGCGCGTCGCCACGCCGCCAATCGCCGCGGCCGATCGCGCGGAAGTCTCCCACTCGCGCAGGTCGCCGCCCGCGACCCGCTGGACCACCATCAGCCGCTCGGGATCCGGAAACGGAAGCGGCTTCCACAACAGGCTGTCAAGCACGGAGAACAGCGCCGTGTTGACGCCCGTACCGAGTGCCAGAATCAGCACCGCCGCCGACAGGAATCCCGGCGACCGCAGCAGCGACCGGACCGCGATCCGTAGCTCCGGAAGGAAAGCAGCCATCATTGACTGTTACCATAGATTCATTTCCGATGAGGACTCTCACCGCTCTGGCGGCCATCGCCGCTCTGCTGCCTGCACAGACGCGCCGCGTTTCCGATGACGAAGTGGCCCAGGTGCACCGGGCCGCGCTGTTGATCGACACTCACAACGATGTCACTTCGGACACGGTCAAAGGACTCGACATCGGTCCCCGCCGCGCCAAGGGCCACACCGACATTCCGCGCCTGCGTGAAGGCGGTGTGGGCGCAGTGTTTTTCGCCGCCTATGTGGCCAAGGACTACGTGACCGGCAACCGCTCGGCACATCGCACACTCGAAATGATCGATACGATCCGCCACGACATCGTGGCCCGGCACCCGGACACCTTCACCCTTGCCCTGACTGCCGATCAGATCGCCGCCACGCGGCGGGCGGGGAAGATTGCCGCGCTCATCGGAATCGAAGGTGGACACGCGATTGAGGATTCACCCCGGTTGTTGCGGACCTTCTATGACCTCGGCGTCCGTTACATGACGCTCACCCATACCAACGACAACCACTGGGCGGACTCGTCAGGATCGGCTACCCAAACCAACAAGGGCCTGAACGCGCTAGGGCGGTCGATCATCGCGGAGATGAACCGGCTTGGCATGATGGTCGACATCTCGCACGCATCCGACAAAACGTTCTGGGACGTGCTGGCCGTGAGCACCGCGCCCGTGTTCGCTTCACACTCGTCGAGCCGCGAGTTGTCGGCGATCCCCCGCAACATGACCGATGAGATGATCTCTGCGTTGGCCAGGAAGGGTGGTGTTGTGCAGATCAATTTCGGATGCCAGTTCGTCGCCGCCGACCCGAAGGCGAAGCCGCCCAGGGCGGCACTTTCCGACATTATTCGACACATCCAGCATGTTTCCAAGGTTGGCGGGATCGATGCGCTGGGGATCGGCAGCGATTTTGACGGCGTGTCCTGCGTGCCTCAGGGAATGGAAGACGTGTCGCGGTTCCCGGCGCTCACGCGCGCGCTGCTCGAAAACGGCTACACGCCGGAGCAGATCCACAAAATCTACGGCGGCAACCTGCTGCGGGTGATGCGCGCGGTGGAACAGAAAGCAGGAAAATAACACGCATGGATGTGATGATCCACAACACGGGCTGGATCGAGGTGGTCTGCGGCCCGATGTTTTCCGGCAAGAGCGAAGAACTGATCCGCAGGCTGCGCCGCGCGATGATCGCCCGCAAGCGGGTCCAGGTGTTCAAGCCGGTGATCGACCAACGGTATTCAGACGACGAGATCGTGTCGCATGCCGACGCGCGGTTGTCGGCCATCGTCGTCAAGGATGCCACCGAGATCCTTTCCAAGCTCGACTGGCGGACCCAGGTGATCGGCGTGGATGAAGCCAACTTCATGGGTCCGGAGCTGGTGCGCGTCGCCTCGCAGCTTGCTGACGCCGGCAAGCAGGTGATCGCCGCCGGCCTGGACACCGACTACCTCGGACGGCCCTTTACTCCCATTCCGGAGCTGCTGTGCCTGGCCGAGGCGATCACCAAGACCCTCGCAATCTGCATGCGATGTGGAAATCCTGCAAAACACACGCAACGCCTTGTCGAGTCGGAGGATCTAATTGTAGTAGGGGCCGCGGGGATGTACGAGGCCCGCTGCCGCCGCTGCTTCGAGCCTGGCGCTCCACGCCAGGAGGTGCTCCCTTTCCTGCGTCCACCTGGGAAGGACGCGGCGCGCTAAGATGTGATCATCCAGGTTCTCGCCCAAAAAAGGAGTCTGCCGCCGTGAGCCAGCCCCCGATGATGCCGATGCCGGAACAGAGTGGTTCCGGACTGAAAATCCCGATCCTGTTCGGACTGGTGATCTTTTTGGTCGCCGCCAACGTCTACCTCTTTCTACAGTTGGACGAGGTCAAGAAGGAAGTCGCCAAAACGCGTGAGGCGTTGCGGACCGACATCGCCAACGTCCGCGAGACTTCGTCGATCTCCACCGCTACGGCCAGCCGCCGCGCCGAACAGTTGCGGGCTGAGCTCAATTCCGCGCGCCGCCGCGCCGAGCAGCTCGCTGGCCAGGCCAAGGATGATGCCATGCGCCAGGTCGCCGATCTCGAAAAGAAGGTCGAGGAGGGCGACAAGAAGGCCCTTGAGCAGACCGCGCTGGTAAAGCAGGATGTGGCCAAGGTCGAGCAGTCCGCCATCGCCGCCAACACCAAGGCCGCGGAGATTTCGACGGATGTGTCCAAGGTGAGGCAGGAGGTCGCGACCACGAAATCCGAGTTGGACAAGACGATCTCGGACTTGAAAACCGTGCGTGGCGACCTGGGCGTCCAGAGCGGCCTGATCGCGACCAACGGCAAGGAACTCTCGGCTCTGAAAGCGCTGGGCGAGAGAGCGTACCACGAGATCAACTTAGTGAAGTCCAAGCAGCCGGTCCGGATTTCCGATGTGACCATTCTGCTCAAGAGTGCCGACCTCAAGCGCAACCGCTACACGGTTGAGCTGTTCGCCGACGACAAGAAGGTCGAGAAGAAGGACAAGAACGTGAACGAGCCGGTCCAGTTCTACATGGCCAAGTACGGAAGGTACCCATGCGAGCTGGTGGTCAATGAAGTGAGGAAGGACCGGATCGTCGGGTACTTGTCGCAGCCGAAGGTGACCGCGGCGCGGAACTAGAGCCGATGCGCCTGATCCCGCTCCTCGCGATGGCCGGATCCGGGCTCCACGCCGGGCCTGGCAACGAGATCCGCCTGCGTCCGGACCTGCCCCCGGGCGAGGAGTGGTACAAGCCCGAGGCCAGCAACGTCCACGCCAAGCATCCGGACGAGCAGTGGGTGCGCAAGGTCAGGAGCCCGGTGCTTGAAGTGTATCCGGTCAAAAACCCGAACGGCACGGCGGTGATCATCGCCCCGGGCGGCGGATTCTCAATCCTCGCCATCGAACATGAAGGCCGCGACGTGGCCCGGTGGATGAATCAGCGCGGCGTCACGGCGTTCGTGCTGCGCTACCGGTGCGGGCTGGAAAGCGGAACTCCGGCCGCGATGGACCGCACTGCGAGCCAGAAGGCGGGAGTCGAGGACGGGCTGCTGGCGGTAAAGACGGTTCGAGAGCGTGCGGCCGAGTGGAAGGTGGATCCCAAACGGATCGGCATCATGGGCTTCTCGGCGGGCGGCTACGTCACCATCGGCGCGGCGACCAGGTACGACGCGGCGAGCCGGCCGGACTTTGCGATGCCAGTCTATGCTGTGGCGCCTGAATACCAGGTTCCCTCCTACGCACCGCCCTTGTTTGTCGCGGTCGCGATTGACGACCATGAGCGGATGACATCGACCGCCACCGCGCTTGCCGACAATTGGAAGAAGGCGAAACTGCCGGTCGAATTGCACGTGTTCGCGGATGGCGGCCATGGGTTTGGGATGAACCGCAAGGGCAAGTCGTGCGATGCGTGGACCGGGCTGATGGAGGAGTGGATGATCCGGCGGGGCCTGATTCCCCGGTAATCGTCAGATCGCATCGCCACACTACGCCGGAAGCGGTAGTCAGCCAACCAGATCCGCGACGGCAATCAGATCCCGCGGCCGCTCCAACGGGCTCACCGATTCCAACTCGCCGAAACTCAACTGGACCCGGTATCCATCAGGCCCGGGATCCCGGAACACCAGCAGGCGGCGGCCCTTGACGTCCAGCACCCAATACTCGCCGATCCCTGCCCGCGCATAGAGCCGGGCCTTCGTGGTCCGGTCTTGGCGCAACGTCGATTCCGAAACCTCAACCACCAGTGCCAGATCCGCGGGACCGGGATTCGCCGTGAACTCGCTGCTCCGGCGCCGGAGTACGATCACATCCGGCTCAGGCTCGTTCCGTGGATTGTCTTCCGGGGCAATGTCGATGGGAGCCTCCTGGTTGACGTAAGCGGCGCCGAACACAGAAACCAGCGCCTCTCCCATTCGCTTCACCCCTTCCACGTGGGGACGCTTCTTGCCCATCTTGCTGATCAGCTCCCCCTCGATCAATTCGTAGTGCTGGTCATTGAACAGCCCTGTGCTCTCCAGGACTTCGATCTCTTCCCGGGACCAGGTCTTGCGCGGGAGCGGCGGTTCCTGTATCGCCTCGATCGGGTCGGCAAGCTGGACTGGCATAGAGCTTCTACCGACCAGCCTACCACTCGCGCGCTCGAAATTTCGCGCTCCGGGCGAGACCGAACCGGACGAATCCCGTCAAAACCTCCAGATCTCGGGAACACTTGCCGCCGCTCATTCGTAGTATCGGCAACAGCGGGAAAGGGCAACCGAAGGAAGGCGGCCATGAAACTTGCCCTAATGGCCATCCTGTGTGGGATGGCGTCACCATACGTGTGTTTAGGAGCGCCGGCGGACGATGCCGAGGCGCTGCTCATTGAAGCCAACGCCCTGCGCGGCCGCGGAGACTACAAGGCAGCCCTCGGAAAGTACCGGGCAGCCCTCGCCGTCGCGGAGACCTCCCCGAACCAGGACTTGCGCGCCAAGGCGGCGAACAACCTGGCTGTCACGGAACAGGCGCTCGGGGACTTCGATTCCGCGTCCCAACACCTGAAGCAGGCCATCGAGCTTTGGGGGGATTCAGTCCCCGCCTCCTCCGCGATGATCAATCTTGCCGAGGTCCACCGCCAACTCGACCGCCTGGACGAGGCCGTCGGCCTCTATCAACGGGCGCTCAAGATCCGCGAAAAGGCTGGTGAGCCGCGCGCCCTGGCCACCGCATTGAATGGCCTCGGCGTTACGCTTAAGGCAGCAGGCCGGATGGAGGAGGCACGCCGGAGCCTCCTGCGCGCCGTCGGGTTGATCGAAGAGCTTGATCCAACCGACGCGCTACTTGCGGCCCCGCTCAACAACCTCGCCGAATTGCATCGAGGTCAAAAGGAGTACGCGGAAGCCGAGGCACTCTACCGGCGTTGTCTGGCCATCCGCGAGCGCACCATTGGCCTCGAACATCCCGATTCCGCTGCGACCATGAACAACCTGGCCGCGACGCTCCACGGCCAGGGCGATTTCGAGCGCGCCGAGCCGCTGTACCGGGAGTCGCTCCGGATCCGCCGGAAAGTCTTCGGCCCGGCGCATCAGACCGTCGGTATCGCGATGAACAACCTCGGCACAATGTTGCGAGCCGCTGGCCGCTCTCAGGAGGCGGAGGAGATGATCCGCAGTTCCTTGCCGGTGCTCGAGAAAACGCTCGGCACCGCCCATCCCACGGTCGCCTCGGTAGCCAACAACCTCGGCGAGCTGTACGCATCCGCGGGCCGGCTGGCCGAGGCAGAGCCCATGTACCGCCGGGCTCTGGAAATCCACCGGCTGCGCTCCGGACCTCCGATGACCGAATCCGCGGCCATCCAACGAAACCTCGGGATGCTCTTCATGGCGCAGGAGAAGTACAAGGCCGCGGAGGTGATGTTCCGGGAATCGCTCGCCTCCTACCAGCGGATCCGCGGCGCGGACTCAGCCGAGTCGGCCGATGTGATCCAGGCACTTGCTATGGCCTGCCTGCGGCAAGGGAGAAACTCCGAAGCGGGAGCCCTGTTCCGCCGTGCCGAACAGGCGGGGATTCAGTCCGCCCTCCGGTGATGCCACCGGATCACTACGTCCGGACCCACACCCACAAGCTCACGCCCCACCATCCACAAACCCAGCAGGCCGTCCGTGCGGTCAAAAACAGTCCATGTTGCGTCTCGCAACCCGGCCACGCGCGACCCCGGACCAGCGTTCTCGGCAGCAACGATCGCACCGTCTGCAAGCACCAGGCCTTGGACATTCCGGAGCGAAGGGTCAAGCGCTGGCAGCGCCTCCTCAATCCAGAACCGCTCCGGATCCGCCGGCCGCTTGAACCAGGAGATCCGCGCCGGATCCGCCTCGCGTTGGGCGAACAGGATCCTGCCCTTGCCAGCGGGCATCACGTGGAGCATGGCTGACCGTTCCAGCTCCCACCAGCTCTGGATTGCGAAGAGCCGCCACGGAAGCCCCGCCACGGCGGGCGATCGCAGCCAGTAGTTTCCGCAGTAGATGTCCTCTCTCCCGTCGCCGTCCACGTCCCCGCGCGCCAGTCCACCCTGGGCCGACGGAGTGTAGATCGAATACACTTCCTCGTAGGGCCACTTCTCCTGAGCCTTCCATCCCTTTGCCGGAGGGTGGTAGAAGCGGACTTGGCTGTAGCGGTGGATCACAAGGACGCCGCGCACTCCGAACAGCCGCGTCCAGAGACAGTCCTGGAACCCGGCGTCGCTATCAATCGTCCGGCGCTGCCATTGCGGGGACTCCAGCCACACCAGCTCGCGCCTTGCCTGGTCGGGCAGGATCAGGTCGGGCCGCCCGTCGGCGTTGACGTCGCCCGCGCAGCCGCCCGGTCCGAAATCGCCCGCAACCGGAAGATCCCGGCCCCAAACCAGCAACTTCCCGGCTTCCGCCGCTCCCCGGATCTCCCCTTTGGCGGGTTCCGTGCTCACCCGTCTCCACTGGCCCCGGCATGGTACTGTGACCATCGCCGCCAGTACCAGCAGGGGAAGGCAAGCCTTCAGCATCCTGTTATTCTACGCATAGTGAAGGAGCTCGAAGATTTGCTCGTGAACCGCAACGAGAACGTCCCTCTCGACGTGGCCCTGCTGCAGATCGCCTCGGTCGAATATCCGGACCTCGACGTCACCTGGTTCGTCGAGGTGCTCGACTCCTACGCGCGTGAGTTGGCCGAGACCACCCACACCGGGATGCGCGGAGAGGAGTGGCTGGAGGCGGCCAACAGCTACCTGTACGGCAACCTCGGATTCCGGGGCAATCAGGACGACTACTACAACGCCCGCAACAGTTGCCTGAACGACGTGCTGGCCGAGCGTACCGGGATCCCGCTCACCCTGTGCGTGGTCTACATGGAGATCGCCCGGAGGCTCGGACGCGAGATGTCGGGAATCGGCCTGCCGCGCCACTTCCTCGCCCACTATTCCGACGGCCGCTATTCGACTTATGTCGACTGCTTTCACGGCGGACGGCCAATGACCACCGAAGAAGTGCGCGACTTCGGAATGGAGATCGCGCAAATTGACGTGGTGGAGCATCCGCAGTATCTGGCTCCGGTCACCAAGTTCCAGATCGCCGTCCGGACGCTCGACAACCTCCGCCACGTTTACTATCTCAAAAAGGATTACGCAAAGGCTGTCCGGGTGCTGGATCTCTATCTGGCGGCCAAGCCCGGCGCGGCGGAAGAATACAAGCAGCGCGGCTTCCTGCTGTTGACCCAGAAGCGGCCTGCCGAGGCCCTCCGCGATCTTCAACGCTACGTCAAGCTGCTGCCGGATGCGGAGGACCGGAGCCAGGTCGAGGAGCAGATGCAGTACATCCGGTCCTTCTTGAGGTCGTTGAACTAGATGGAACCTCGAGTCCTTCTCGCGGCGGGACTTGCCGGGGCGGCGCTCAACTTCTTGCGCCTGGAGGCGGCGGGCGGAGCCGCGGTCACATTCGGCGGAGTACCTGCGCTTTTGATCGCGCTGACCGGACGTCCTGGGCTGGCGGCGGCGGTTGCACTCACCGCCGGGATCCCGTCGCTGTTCGGGTTCGGCGAAATGCGCTGGGCACTGCTCCATGTGCTGGAAGCGGCAGGACTCGCGGTCCTGGCACGGCGGATGTCCGGCCTTCCCGCGGCGCTCCTGCTGTGGACCGCGGCGTTGGCACCGGCGGCGATCGTCCTGCGGATGCGCGACCTCGATCCTTCCGGCGCCCTGGTGTGGCTCCAGACGATGGTCCTGATGCTCAACGGCCTGGTGAATACCGTGATCGCCGAGCATCTGGTGCGGATGTTGGGCGGGCGCGCGGGACTGGAGCCGGCGGGCGGGCTGCGGGGGTTGAGCCTGCGGTCGATCCTCGCATCCAGCATGGTCGGCGTGGTCGCCCTGCCGCTGCTGTTGCTGACGGCGGTCTCGAGCCGGGCTGAGGTGGAGCGGAACCGCTCGGAAGCCCAGCAGCGGATGAACGGCGCCGCAGCCATCATGCGGGCCCAGGTGGACGACTACCTCGGTGCGCACATGCAGGCGGTAATCTCGCTTGCCGGGTTGATCGAGGAGACTGGGACCGCGGATCAGGCGCGGATCGCGCGGATGGTGGAGCGCACGCATCTCGGATATCCGGCATTCGAAAGCCTGCGCGTGATCCCGGGTCCGGGCCAAGCCAACGCCTGGCTCTCCCAGAGCGGTACCAAGATCAGCATCGGCGCGCCGGCCGGACCGATGTCCATTGAGGGGCGCATCGATTTTTCAACGCTGCGGTTTCTCGATCCCGCCCTTCACGGGCTGCCGGAAGCCACTGCTTTGCTGGCCGACTCAGAAAGGCGCGTTGTGTTTTCCTCCCGTCCGGCAGACGCCTCTGTGGCCGGGATGCAAGCGGAGTCCGTCACGCGCGACGGCGGATTGCGCGTCGTGGTCCGGCAGCCGGACGCAACGGTGACAGGCCACGCGGCGCGGAACTACCTCAGGAACAACATATCCGCGCTGCTGATGTTGCTGTTCTCGATCCCGGTGGCCGCGCTGCTCGCCTGGCAGCTTTCCGATCCCCTGGCCCAGCTCGCCGCGCGCGTGAGGAATCTTCAGGTGCCGGGCCGGCTGGTGCCCGCACCGAAACCCCCGTCCGCGTCGACACCGGCGGAAGCCGCCGAGTTGTTGGCGGGATTCGACGCCATGATGGGCCGCATCCGGGACTCCTACGATTCGTTGTCGCTCGCCGTTGAGGAGCGCGACCGCCTGAACGCGCACCAAAAGGAGCTTCTATCAGGTCTGGACGGGAAAATCCGCGAACGCACCCAGGAGCTGCTCGAAGCGCGCCTCCGCGCCGAAGACGCAAGCCGCGTGAAGAGCTCGTTCCTGGCCAACATGAGCCACGAGATCCGCACTCCGATGAATGGCGTCCTTGGGATGTTGTCCGCGTTGCTTGTATCCGGACTGACGCCGGAGCAGAACGAGAGCGCCCAACTCGCGCATTCCTCCGCGGCAAGCCTGCTCACGATCCTGGACGACATTCTCGATTTTTCGAAAATCGAAGCGGGACGGCTGACGCTTGAGACAATTGATTTCGACTTGAAAAAGCTTGTCGATACCTCACTCGCGCCGCTGCGGCCACGCGCCGAGGAGAAGAACCTGGTGATCGAGACGGTGTTCCACCCCAGCCTCCGCGCTTGTTATAAGGGAGATCCGGGGCGGATCCGGCAGGTCCTCACCAACCTGGTAAGCAACGCAATCAAGTTCACGCAGCAGGGTCATGTCCGGATCGAGTTGTCCCCGGCGGCGGTTCCGGCGGAGGGCCTCTGGGTCCGGGTGGAGGACACGGGAATGGGGATCAGCCCGGCTGCGCTTCGCCGCATCTTCGAGCCGTTCGTGCAGGCAGACGTTTCAACCACGCGGCACTTTGGCGGCACCGGGCTGGGCCTGGCGATCACGCGCCACCTGGTGACGCTGATGTCCGGCACAATCGAAGCGCGGAGCACGGAGGGTCAGGGCACCGTCTTTGAGTTTTCGCTTCCCCTTCCGGCTGGAAGGCTCGCGGACACTCCGATCGTTGCGCCTACCCAAATTCACACAAGGTTCGCACCAGACCTGAAGGTCCTGGTCGCTGAGGACAATCTTGTGAACCAGAAGGTTGCGGTCCGCTTGCTCGAGAAGCTGGGGCTGAGGGCCGACGTCGCGCAGAACGGAGCCCTGGCGGTGGAGGCGGCCCGCAAGCAGCAATACGATCTCATTCTGATGGATTGCCAGATGCCGGAGATGGATGGATTCGAGGCGACCCGGGAGATCCGCGCTGGTGAGAACGGCCATCGCACCCCGATCGTCGCCCTGACAGCCGGCGCCATGCCGGGCGAGCGCGAGCGCTGTGTTGAAGCGGGCATGGACGAGTACCTCAGCAAGCCGGTCCAACTGGATCTGCTCACGGAAATGCTGCGAAAGTACCTCGCCGAGGCCCCTTCCGCTCAGCCCTGAACTGTGCGATAACAAGTGGATCATGAACAAGTGGCCCGTTGCTGGGATACTGGCGGGAATCGGCGTCTTCGTGTGGGGAGCCATCACGCACATGGCGCTTGGCATTGAACAAAAGTCGATCAGCACGTTTTCCGACGAGGCAGCGGTCACCGCCGTGCTGAAGGAGAAGGTCGCGCAACCGGGATTCTACTTCTTTCCGAACGAACAGGACGATGGAGTGTTCTTCCGGGTGACCGAGCAAGACCCGGAGAAAATGGCCGCGCGCGTGAAGACGAGCCCGCGCGGCGTGCTGCTGTATACGCCCGCGGGTGTACCGTTCAGCTTCCCGGCGAGCCTGGGCACGCAGTTCGTCCTCGACATCCTGAGCGGTGTGATCCTGGCCTGGATCTTCTCGGTCGCGATTGGGGATCCGAAGCGCAAGATCTGTGGGCCCTGCCTTGGCGCCGTGGTTGGACTGTTCTCCGTGGCGGCGATCCTTTTGCCCTGGTGGAACTGGTACGGACTGCCGGTGAGCATGGTCGCCTCGGGTGTGATCGAACAAGGCGTCGGATTCGGAATTGCAGGCTGGATTCTCGGCAAATTGATCAAGTAGAGGTGAACATACCAATGCACAGATACGCGCTTCCCCTGTTCGTGTGCGCGCCCGCGCTGCTCTACTCGCAAGGGTGGCAAAAGGGCAAGGGCTACGGCTGGGTCTTCGGACCAAAGGACGAACGTGGTGCGATCAACACCGTCAATACCCCGGCGAAGATCCTGGCCGCGCTGCGGTCGGCCAAGACAGGCCGCGTGTTTGACCTGGGCGTTCCGGTCGACCGGACTTCCTACAAGTGGCCCGGGCATTCGCCGACCGAGGTGCTGAGCTACCGGAGTCCGGAAGGAGCCAAGCGCGCGCCGGATACGAATCCGTTCAAGGGGCATCCGGGACAGATGGCCTGGCACAGTTGCGCGTTGTTCATCTCCGATAATGTGGGCACGCAGATCGATGGTCTGGGCCACATTACCGCGGGCGCGGACAATCACTGGTACAACGGGTACAAGGAAAGCGACTGGGGCACGGATTTCGGAGTCCGCAAGGCCGATGCGGACCAGATCCCCCCGATCGTCGTCCGTGCGGTGATGATCGATGTCGCCGGATGGAAGGGCGTGGATGCGCTGCCGTCAAACTTCCCGATCGGATCGAAGGAGCTCCAGTCCGCCCTGGCCAAACAAGGCGTGGACGTTGAAGTGGGTGACGTGGTGCTGATCCGTACTGGAACGCTCCGCCATTGGGGTCCGTCGGGCGCCAGCCACGCCAAGATCGCAGAACATGATTCGGCGGGGATCACGCTGGAGGCGGCGAAGTGGCTGGTGGAACAGAAGGGCGCGGTGATGATCGGCTCCGACACCAGTGGGCTCGAAGTGGGCGTGGATCCTGCGATGAAGAGTTATCCAAATGCTGTGCATGAGTATCTCCTGGTCAAGCAGGGGGTCCACGTCGGCGAGTTCCACAACCTGGAGGGATTGGCGGCGGCCAAGGTCTACCGGTTCGTGTATTCAGCGGTGACCAACCGGGTCCGGGGTGCTGTGGCCGGGTTCGCGTTGCGGCCGGTTGCGATCGAATGATCGCCGTCACGCGGCCGCTATTCGCCCCTTTCGGGACAGCCCGCATCTGAAATGCGAGCGCGGCGGAGTCTTGCACGATGATGTTGACCCGCCCGCTCGGACGAAGGGCGAGTTCTTTTGAAGGCCAAGCACTCCGTCCTCGTACTGGGGCCTCGAGGGCTTTCACAACCAGTGATCCTAACTAAGACGGCGCGAGGGCGCGTTCCGCCCATTCGATGTCCTCCGCGGCAGGCTCACCATGTTGTTCGATCAGATCCCGCAGTAGGGCTCGAAGAGACTCGCGCTCCTCGCTTTCCGCGAGGACCCGGGCAATGTAGCCTGAAACCGAATCGGCGCGGCCTGCCCGGACTTCCCGGCGGACCCTCGCGAGTTGATTCTTGGGCAGACTGATCACGATCTTCGACCTGGTCACACCGGAATCATACCAGTCTTGCGTGGGCAAAACCAGGCCCAGCGCGGTCCGGATCCGCCCTATCCGCCACCGACGAACTGCACAATCTCCACGGTCGCGCCAGCGGGGACAATCGTCTGGTCCCAGCCGGCCTTACGGGACAGTTCCCGGTTCAGCTCGACAGCAACAAGCGCCGGATCGACACCCAGATGCAGGAGCAGCGCGGCCACTGTGAGTCCCGAGGGGACCTGCTTCGGTTCCCCGTTCAACACAATCTCAATCATCAGTCCCGCACAGGATAGCATCCCCCTGCAGGGCGCTATCCGCCGAGCCCCACCCAGGAACACCGCCACATTCATCGCCGACAGTTCCGCCTTCACCGCGGCGGCTTCCGGTCAACTGAAAATCTCCCGGATCGCCCGTCCCTTCCCGTCGCGAGTGACATAGAAGGGCCGCTTCTCGACCTCGACACCGTAGTCCGGCGCGATTCCCATGGCGTGATAGAGGGTGGCGTGCAGGTCTTCGATCTTCACCGGCTTGTCGACCACCTTGCAGGGACGCTCATCCGCGGTGGCGCCATACAGGAACCCGCGCTTGACTCCGCCACCGAACAGCAGCACCGATCCCGCCTCGGTGAAATGGCGGTGCATCCCGTAGTGTTTCATTTCGCTGATGCGGTCCGGGATGGTCACCTGGTCCTTCACCGGGCGGTCGGGTTTGCCCTCCTGCATCATGTCGCGCCCGAACTCGGAGGCGATCACGATCAGCGTTCGATTGAGCAATCCCCGCTCCTCGAGATCGAGCACCAGTTGCGATACCGGACCATCAATCAGCCGCTTGTTGTCGAGGGCGCGGGTGTGGCCGTTCTCATGTGTATCCCAGTAGCGGAACGGAATGTACTCCGTGGTCACTTCAATAAACCGCGCGCCCGCTTCGGCCAGCCGCCGGGCGAGCAGACATCCCTGGCCAAATCGCGATGATCCATATCGCGCTGCCGAGGCCCCGGGCTCAAGCGTCAGGTCGAACGCCTTGGCTGCGGGCGAGTTCAAGAGCCGGTGGGCATTGTCCACGGACTTTTTGAGCGACTCCTGTTCGGCGCTGGTCCGTTCCCGCAACTCAGGACTGGCTTCGATCAGCCGCTTGTACCGCTCGTAGCGCTTCTCGAACCGCTCGTGCCGGATGTGAGCCGGCGGCCGGACCGCGGCGGCGGCGTCCATCGGATTAGTGACGAAGAAGGGGCCGTACTCGCTGCCCAGGCATCCTGCGGTGTGGAACGCCTTGAGGGAATCCGACTCCGCGCCAATCTCCAGGCCCTGCCCGACATCAATGAACGCGGGGACATCCGGATGCCGCGGCCCCAACGCCTTCGAGATCCAGGCGCCGAGATGCGGCGAGGCCACCGACTGCGGCGGAGCGTATCCGGTGTGCCAGTGATATTGGTGGCGGGCGTGCAGGATATGGCCCAGGTCCCCCGCTTGATAGGTGCGAATGAGAGTACCACGGTCCATCACGCGCGCGATCTTTTCGAGTCCTTGCGAAATCTTGATGTTGTCCACCACCGTGTCGATCGCCGGAAACGTGGACAGCACGCGGTTCGGATCCATTCCCGGTTCAAACGCGGTGTAGCGCTTGGGATCAAACGTCTCAGTTTGCGCCATGCCGCCCGCCATCCACAGCAGGATCAGCGTATCGGCCCGCGGCTCGATCTTCTCCGGCGCTGCGGACGCGGTGCCCGCTGCCGCCAGGGTTGTCAGGAAATCTCTCCGGTTCATGGCAGGTACTGGAACTCCGGTGAAAGGAAAAGCGACCACAGCAGATCTTCGAGTCCGGCGGTTGACCGGGCGATCTCGAACGCGACCCGTAATTCTTCGGCCGACGCCTGACGCCCGAAGCTCTCCTCGAAGAGCCTGCGGACGAGCGCCTTCCGGTTCTTCACGGGCTGGGGCACCGGGACCGGTGGATCGCTACCCGCGGCGTACAACCGTGCGAAGTCCGGTTCGTCAGGGAAGACGAAGAACCGCAGCCGTGGATTGATGTCGCTCGCCAGGCATGCCTGGTTCACACCTACGAATCCCTGGAACCGGGTGAAGCCTTTGCCGGAAATGTTGACGGACAATGTCGTGGGCGTCTTGACAGCGACGAACGGCAGGGGCTCCTTGTCGCCGCGGAACTGCCATTGCACCGGACGCTGCTTCAGAAGGTCCGCGAGCGCCACCTCGCCCTTGGGTCCGGTGAACTTGGCCGCCGCCCAGCCTGCCTGGACCCGCGCTGCGTCATAGGAGTCGACATCCTCTAGCACCAGCCAAAGCTTCTTCACCCCAGCCACGTCCACATCCACGGCGATCTTCTGGTTGCCCATGGTGCCGGAATCAAACAACCCCGGCGGCGCCGCCGGGAGCTCGCCCGCAAGCCGCTGCGCGCCACGCCGGAGCAGGGAGGCGAGCGTGGATCCGTTGACCAGTTCAAGCGAGCTGAGCGTTGTGGGAGCGGTAAGCCGGGTGGTGACCACCTGGTCGCGGATCGGACGGCCCAGCGCCCGGCCGAGCGGACTCGACTTGATCTGCCAGTCGCGCGCGTACTGCGCCGGACCGGCGGTGCGCGGCACCAGCATCCGCCATTCGCCGGTGATCGCCGAGATCGCGTCATTAAACTGCTCGGCGGACAGGCGCCGCGGTGCTGGACCGCGGAACACATAGGGAACCGCGGGCGGCTCCCGGTCCGTGGCGAGCCGGTAGGTGCGCGACGTCATGATTGTACGGATCAGGTGCTTCAGATCGTGTCCGTGGGCGGCGAAGTCCGATGCCAGCCAGTCCAGCAGCGCGGGCGACCATGGTTCGGCGTCCATATCGTCGGGCGGATCCACGAGTCCCCGGCCCATGAGCTGCTTCCAGATCCGGTTCACCACGGTCCGCCGGGTACGCCCGTTCTCCGGTTGGGTGAACAGCTTGGCCGCGGCCGCCCGGCGGACGGCGAGCGGGGACTGCGGGTCCACGCCGCCCAGTTCCGGATAAGGGAACTTGGCCTGTGCGATCTCCCCCGTGGGAATGTCGCAGCGGTGGATCTTGAGCGGCTGGTCTGAGAAGAACGCGGCCAGGCCATAGGCGTCCTTGAGCTTCCAGCGCGAGATGAAGCTGTCGTGGCAGGAGTTGCACTTCAAGTTCACTCCCAGAAAGACCTGCGCCGAATTCTGCGCCGCCTGCATCACGGGAATCTGGCTTGCCGACACGTCGCCGCGCCAGTTTACTCCGGTGAGGAAACCCTCGGGACCAGTTTTCGGTTCCGGGTTGAGCAGCGCGCGAACAAACTGGTCGTACGGGAGGTTGTCTTCGAGCGCCTTCTTCAACCACGGCGTAATGGACTTGCGGTCACCGTGGTAGACCACTCCTTCGTCGTTCCGCAATAGGTCGTTCCAAAAGGTGATCCAGTGCGCGGCGTACCTGGCGTTGTCTCCAAGCAGCCGGGCAACCAGTTCATCGTTGCCTTTGTCCTTGAAGGCGCGCACATCGGCTGGCGACGGCGGCAGCCCCCACAAGTCGAAGTAGGCGCGCCGGACGAACGCGGCAGCGGATACCTCAGGTGGAGTTGGCTGTTTTCTTTCGCGGAAGTAGGCGAAGGCGAACTTGTCGATAGGATGCGGCTCAGAGGACTCCGGCAGGGCGGGGGCAGCCAGGTTGAGCGAAGGCTGCCATTTGGAAACGGAGCCGCCGGACGGCGCGGGCGCACCGTCGCGGATCCACTCGCGCAGCACCGCGATTTCGGAGTCCGGCAGCGGCGCTCCGCCCAACGGCATCCGTGGTGGCTTGATCCCGGCCACCCTTTGGATCAGCAGGCTTCCATCCGGATTTCCCGGGGTAACCACGCGCCGCACACCGGCGTAGGTCTGCAAATCCAGTCCACCTTGGGGCGCCGCGGACCCGTGGCAGGATCCGCAACGGGTGTTGAGGATCGGGTGGACTTGGGCCCCGAAATCGGCGGCCGGCAGCGAGAGTGCCGCGGCTGCAAAGAGGAGTCTACGCATGGGATGGCTTGGGTTGTGCGAGCGGAAGGTTGTCCCTGACCAAGCCGGCATTGACGAGCTCGGAGATAACCGCGCTTAACTTCGGATTCCGGAGCGCCCACACGTAGGCCTTCTGGGGAATAGCCAATGGCCCGGGGACCGCGCCGTCCACCATCTTGACGCGGCGGGGGTCGTTCGGCGCGCCGTTACTCCGTCCGTGATGGACCGGCCGTGCAACCTTCATCGCGATGACCCCGAGTCCGGCTTTGTGCGCCCGGGCGACGGCTTGGCCCGTGTAGGGGTGGTTCACGATGCTGTAGGCGACCATGGCGGCTGAGTAGACCTTGGCCTTGCCCGCCGCGTCCAGGATCGCCGCGGGATCGTTGTGTGCGGACACGCCGAGGTATCGGACCTTGCCTTGCTGCTTTAGCTTCTCAAAGGCCTCAAAGATCTCGGGATAAGCAGTCAGCTCGAATGGCGTGGAGGCGCCGTGCGGGCACATCAGCAGGTCGGTATGGTCGGTACCGAGGCGCTTGAGGCTCCCCTCAAACGAGTCGAAAATCAACTGCCGGAAGTTCTTGCCGCGGTCGATTTGGCGGCTGTAGCGCGCGGCCATCACGTCGGCGAGCGCGGCGTCCACAAGCTCCTGCTTCTGGCTCGCGAAGTAGTTGCCGAAGTAGTCCGGATCGAGCGCCTTACGGCGTTCCAGCCCGTCCATCGCCTTCGACATCAGCTTCTTCTGTTCCGGCTCAGACAAGCTGGTGAAGATGTCCTTGTAGAGCTTTGAACGGTTGATGTCCCAGAGGCTGATCTTGGTGTTCAGGAAGAAACTATCGCGCTTCCGGGCGCTGAGGACCCGCGCGTAGCCCAATTCGCTCTTGGTGTTGCCATAGGCGGGCGCGGTGTCCAGGTAGTTGAGGCCGTGGTCGAGCGCGAGCAGCACGTGTTCGAAGTTGTCCGGAGTGATGGTGTTGCCGCCCATGACCATTTCCGAGATCATGAATCCGGTGCGGCCAAGCTGGCGGTAGGCCATGCCGGATTGGCGGTTACGCCATTCTCCTGGCGCACCCGGAGGCGCCGCATCCGCCTTGCTGGACAAGGCTGCGGCGAGGGAAACCGCCGACGAGGCGAACAGGTCACGGCGTCGCATTCAGAACCATTGTACCGGCACCGCCTGGAATAAAGTTCCCTTCCAGGGAGCCCGATAGAGGACTGAGAGGTTTTCCCAGGCCGATGAGATCGCTGCCCCTGGCTCTACGAACGATGTTGATCGCCTTCGTACCGGTGTGCGCGGCTTTGACCGTGAGTTTCTTCGCCATCCGTGCGGCGGTGGCGGACTTAGTCAAAGTCGGGCTGCGCCAAACTCTTCGCGAATCGCAAGAGACCATCGAAGCGGTCCGGGGCCGTGCGGAAGAACGGTCGAGGAAGCTCATTGGCAGCCTGAGGGACCATGCGGACGTCCGGGCCGCCCTGGCGATCGCCAGCTCAGCGGGCGAGGATGGCAAGGCCTCAACGCAAATGGACCGGCTGGTCCTGTCGTTGAATCAGGTTCTTGGCTTCGACGCGCTGATCGTGTCAGCCGCGGGCCGGAAGCCCGTCGCCGGCGTCCAACGCCATCCGGATGGAGACCGGCCGCTGCAAAGTGCGTTCCTGCCCGGAGACCTGCTGGGAGCAAACCGGGAGTTCGTCAGCTTGGAAGCGGGAAACTACCAACTGACGACTGTGGCCATCAAAGCGGCAGGCGAGACCATCGGATACATTTCCGTGGGCGACCGGTTTGAAGCCAAGTCCGAACCCGGCCTTGGACATGCGGTTCTGATACGCGACGGCAAGGTCGAGCAAAGCGCGATTCCCGGGGTCGCCCCGCCGGAGGTTGAAGCCGAGGTTCGGGATAAGTGCCCGCTTGGATCAGCCGAGTGTGAGGTCGAGTTCGCCGGTGAAATGTTCCTGGTCACGACTATCGCGCATACCCATGGGTCGCCATTCCGGCTGCTGCAGTTCCAGTCCATGAACCAAGCCAGTCAGCGGTTCCTTCAAGCCGTGCTCAAAGTGTTCACGGTGGTGGCGCTGGCGACGCTTGCGCTCGTATTCGTGCTTTCGCTGCTCGGATCGCAGTCGGTCGCCAAGCCGCTTGCGAGGCTTCTCGAAACACTCAAGCAGGCGCAGCAAACGGGTGAGTTCCGGGGCGGCTTGCAAACGAGCTGGGGTACCGCGGAAGTGGATCAGCTCGCCGAAGCGTTCAACCAGGCGGCCAACTCGATTGCCGTCAAGCAGGGCCAGCTTGACAAGGCGTACCGCGAATTCGTTGAAAGCATGGCGCGGACGCTGGACGCACGCGATCCCTACACGGCGGGCCATAGCCTCCGTGTCGCGCACTACTCGCGCGCCGTCGGGTTGCGGATGGAGCAAAACGAAAAGGAGCTCGAAATCATCGAGACAGGCGCCCGGCTCCACGACATCGGCAAAATCGGGATTCCGGATGCAGTATTACAGAAGGTCGGCAAGCTCACCGACTCCGAGTTTCAAATCATCAAGGCGCACCCGCAGATCGGCAAGAAGATGCTCAAACGCGTCGGCGGATTCGAACCGTATTTGCCCGTGGTCGAGTTCCATCACGAAAACCACGACGGCACTGGGTATCCATACGAAATGCGTGGCAAGGACATCCCGCTTTGCGCCAGGATCGTCCATGTGGCTGACGCCTATGACGCGATGACGTCGCACCGCACCTACCGCAAGGCGATGCCGCATGAGCGCGCCCTGCAGATCCTGCAGGCATGCGCGGGCAGCCAGTTCGACCCCGAGGTGGTGGCGGTGTTTGCC
Source organism: Acidobacteriota bacterium (assembly GCA_016871015.1). Taxonomy (GTDB): domain Bacteria; phylum Acidobacteriota; class Terriglobia; order Bryobacterales; family Bryobacteraceae; genus SYLY01. Next base: position 28,431 of record VFZX01000027.1, read on the forward strand.
GAGCAGTTCCCGCCCGACAAGAGTCCCTTCAACGAGCAGGAAATTCCGATTCAACTGCTGGCGTAGCCTGGCCTCGGGCCGTTCCGGGCGGTATCATCAGCGGTATGAATCGCCGCAGCTTCCTCCGTGCCGCGCTCGCATCACCGCTGGCCGCGGTCCCACTTCCCGCCGCCAATCCCCCGAATCTGAAGATCACCGGCCTCGAATTCCTGCGCCTTGTCTTCCCCGGCAAGACTCCCGTCAAGCGCAACTCGATCATCACCAGCGGAGGCGGGGCGCCCGGCATGAATCTGGTCGAGGTCCACACCGATGGCGGCATTACCGGCCGCGCCGTTTCGGCGGGAATGCACTCGATCATGACATCGGAGCTGCTTCCGCGTATCAAGGGAGAGAATCCCTTCTACGTCGAACGGTTGTGGGACCGCATGTACCGCCACAATCGCAAGCCTGTGGCCAAGGGCGAATACATCCGCGCCATGGGTCCAGTCGACATCGCGATTTGGGATATCGTCGGCAAGGTGCTCAACCGTCCCGCCTATCAGGTGCTGGGAGCCTACACGGACAAGATCCGCGTCTACGCCGCGGGCGGCTATTACGAGGACGGGAAGGGGTTGAGGGAACTCGCCAAGGAAATGGAGGAGTACCTTCGCGAAGGTTTCCGCGCCATCAAGATGAAGGTTGGCGGCGAGCCGATGAAGGTGGATGCCGAGCGGGTCCGCGTCGTGCGCGAGACGGTAGGCCCGGACGTGGACATCCTGCTCGACGCCAACAACAAGTGGAACGCCTACGACGCGATCAGGTTCGGCCGCATGGTCGAGAAGTATGAAATCTTCTGGTTCGAGGAACCGGTGGAACCTGACGACTTCAAGGGCTGCGCCGAGGTGCGCGAGGCCCTCGACATCCCGGTCGTGGCGGGCGAGAATGAATTCACAGTGTGGGGCGCGCGTGACCTGATCGAGGCACGCTCAGCGGACATCCTGAATCTTGACACGGTGTGGGCGGGCGGCTACACGGCCTACCGCAAGATTGCCGCCCTTGCCGCCGCGCATCACGTTCCAGTAGCGCCCCACGGGAATCCGCACATGGCGGTCCACTTGCTGGCATCGACGCCAAACACGCTGATCATGGAAACCTATCCCGGGGTCGAAAGCAAGTACAATCCTGCGTTGCCGCTGTTCCCGGTCAAGGACGGTTATATCATGGCTCCCACGAAGCCGGGTGTTGGCGTGGATCCGGACCCGGAAATGATCAAGAAGTACCGGGTCCGGTAGCGGTCCTCAGAACGAAATCCGGAGCCCGAAGCGGAACACCCGCTCGTCGATGCCGTCGCGCCCGGTGTTGGCCAGCGCCGTGATCTCCGTGTAGCCGCCGAGATTCCGGATCGAGCCGTCGCTGTTGAGCTGGAGATTAGACGCGTTGGCGCCAGGATTGGCGAAGTGCGGCGTGTTGGTGAAGTTGAACGCCTCGGCCCGGAACTCCACGCCCCACCGCTCCGTGACGCGGAACTTCCGGAACAGCCCCAGATCGAGATTGACGATTCCCGGCCCGGTGAGCGAGTTGAATCCAGCGGTACCAAACCGGGCCTCGATGACCGGGCGGTAGGCGAACGGATCGAAGAACGACTGGCCGCGCCCCGCCCCGCCAAGTTTGACCACCTTATCCTTCACCTGGTCGGCGCGCTGCGAGCTCCCCGGCGCGTTCAGGGAAGTGGCCGCCGAGCTTACGTTGAACGGAAGCCCGCTCACTGAGCTGAAGATCCCGTTAATCTGCCATCCGCTCACCAGCCACGACGCCGGACCCGAGTTCGCCCACCGGCGTCCCCGGCCAACCGGCAGCTCCCACACTCCATTAATGGTCAGATTGTGCGGCAGGTTGCTGTTGGTGACCGAGCGGTTCAAGTGCTGGAACTCGGGGATCTGGATCGCGGCCAGTCCGTCGCTGTTCTCGCTGCAGCAGATTCCCATCGACTTGGACCACGTGTAGGAGATCCCCAGATGAAGTCCGGCGCTGAACCGGCGTTCGAGCATGGTCTGCAGGCTGTCGTAGTGAGAGTTGCCGATCGGTGCAACCAGGCGCGTCTCGGCGGTACGGCCGAACTGGCGCGCGAGCAGCCGTCCGCCGTTCCCGCCGTTGATCGGAGCGTAGTTCAACTCGCGAAATCCCACCTGGTTGATCTGCCGTGTGGCGACGTAGCCCGCCTGGCCGGTGAATCCCCATTTCAGTTGCTTCTGAAGCGTGAAGTTCCAGCTCTGGATGTAGCCGCGCTGATAACGCCGCTCCAGGGAATTCGCGGCCACTTGGGAACCAATATCGATAATGCCGTTGCCGAGATCAGGGTCCGGGATCAGCGGAATTCCGTCGCGCAGCCGGCCCGCCGGTTGGAACGTGTTCGCGCCATTCACGTTGAGCACGACCAGCAGCGGGTAGTTGGTGCGCATCGGACGGGCGAGGCTGTAGGGATCCACGGTGATTCCGTATCCGGCGCGCACCACGAAGTCCTCTTTCGGCCGCCAGGCCAGGCCCACCCGCGGCGCGAAGAGCCGCTTGCTTTGCTCGATGCCGCAGTCCGTGGGTACGCTCCCTGTGCCGCAGATCTCCATCTTGTTGGTGACTGGATTGTAGTTCTCCATTCCCCGGCCCACCCGCGTCGGCATCGGGAACAGCTCCCAGCGGGTTCCGTATGAGAACGTAAGCTTGCGGTTCACCTGCCACTGGTCGCGGACGTACAGGCTGTGCATCCATGTCCGGACATTGTATTCGTTCGGGATTTGCTTGATCCGTCCAAGCGCGGTCGGCAGCCCCAATAGGAAGGCCGACCAGGTGTTGAACTGGTTGGACGCCGGGCCGCCCTGGATCATCGTTGGTCCGCCGGCGAACGTGAAGCCGCCAGACGCCCCGTGAAGCGCGCCGACGAATTCCACCTGAGTATGGTTGATCTGCTGGAACGAGCTGTCGAAGCCGAACCGCACCGAGTGCGCGCCTTTGGTCCAGGTAGCGTTGGCGACGTATTGCGACCGCGGGTCGCGGTTGTAGAACGGCCGGGATCCGTTGCCTTGTGCGCCCATCGTTGTGTAGTTGGACACGGAGAAGCGTGGCCATCCGCCTTCAAACGGGCGTGTGCCGTTGGTGCCGCGCAAACCCAGAGTGTCCGCGCCAATGTTTTTCCCCAGACCGAGCTCTTCCGAGTTGGCGTCGTATGCGGTGTAGCCGAAATTCCCGTCGAGGATGACCGCGGGCGACAGCACGTATGTCGCGCCCACCGCCATATTGCCGGTTGTGCCATATGTCGGACCGGCTACCGAAGCCGGACTATAAAACGGCACCCCGACAAGCTCACCGAGCAGTGGTCCGCTTTCGAAGTTGTGATCCTGCACGCCGCCGCGCGCAAACATCGTCAGCTTGCTGCCGGCGTTCCAATTGAGCTTGGCATCGATCTTGGACGAATTGAACTTGTAGCTGCCCTGGCCGAACAAGTTGGCGTTGAGGCCGTCGAAGGTCGGAGCCGGCAGCAGATCCTGGATCCTGCGCGCGGTTGGATCGATCAGCGAGGCGGGAAGCTGGTTGCCGGGGAAGGGAGTCCGTGCGCCTCCGGCCGCGTTTCCGGTGGCGGGATCGTAGATAGGCGTGGGCGACGCTGACATGTCCCCGCGGCGGATCGCGGTGGTCGGGATCGTCTCCAGGCGCGAGGCAAACTGGCGGTCAAACGTGCCTTCAAAGCTTCCGAAGTAGAACAGGCGGTTCTTGAGGACTGGGCCGCCGACCGTCCCGCCCATCTGGTTGAAGATCGCCTTGGGCTTCCGTTCCCCCGCTGGCAGGAAGAACGGCTTGGCCTTGGTGGCATTGCTGTTGTGGTACTCGAACAGCGATCCATGAGGGTCGTTGGTCCCGCTCTTGATGCTGACGTTGATGGCCGCTCCGCCCGCGAGTCCGGTCTCGGCGTCGAAGGAATTCGTGGTGATGTTGACGTTGTCGATCGACTCGAGCGCCGGTGTGTACCCCGGCAGGTGCGGCAGCCAGATCTGGTTGACGCCCGCGCCCTCGATCCGCACGGCGTTCGACTGGCGCGTCGTCCCGTTCACGTTGTACAGCGCGGCACGCGAGGGGTCCACCGACGGACCGTTGCCGTTGCGCGGATAGGTGAATCCCGGGAGCACCTTGAACGTATGCGAGTAGTTCCGCCCGGGCGGCAGCGGAGCGTTGGAAAGCTGCACCACACTGATCTCGGAGCGGACCTCGGCGCGGTCGGTCTGCAGAGCGGGCGGCGCGGCTTCCACGCGGACGGACTCCGAAACAGTGCTCACCTCCAGCCGGACGTCAATGCGGGACACCGAGTTTGGTGACACAGCAATGTCGCGGGTGGAGAACTTCGCGAATCCCGCCTTGGTGACGGTGATTTCGTACACGCCGCCTGGGACGGCGGGGAATTGGAATTGCCCCGCTTCGTTGGTACGGGTCTGGCGCGTAAATCCCGTACCCGTTTGGTTCACAGCGACAGCCGCGTCGGCGATCGCGCCGCCGCTGCCATCTTGAACGGTGCCGACCATCGATCCGTAGAGCACCTGGGCTGAGGCGGCGGGCGCCACCATGCCAGCCAAAATCGAGACGAACAGCAATATGAACATGAGCTTCCCCTTATGGACCGAGTATAGTCGAACGGTGTCAACTACAGGGAGCTGTCAATCGACGCGAAGACCTACTTCCTTCTCAACCAAAGAGGCGCGCCCGAGGATGGTCCGTCGCCGAAGTGGATATCAATAGGGCGGTCGATTTCTGCAGCGCTTGGGGCTCGCTCACACCGCAAGCGCTTAAGTATAGTAGAGGAAAGCACAAATTCCATGAGGAACCGCCCAATGCGCCTGGCCGCCTTGATGGCCGCGGCTGCCTTCGCAGCCCAACCTGAAGACCTGCGCTCCGGCGCGGTCCAGGTCGAGATCTTCGAGAACCTGCCCAAAGGCAGCGAGTTCAATCCCGCAGGCGATCCGGCGATGCGCTACACCGAGCCTGTATTCGCGTTCACCAACATCCCGGTGAAGTACTCCAACGAAGCGCTTGCGCTCGACCGGTCCGTCCCGTACGTCCTGCGCGCCGCCTACGAGCGTGTGCTGCCTCACGGCCAGTTGCAGTTCCGGCTGCGGGCCCGGGGCGCTGCCGTATTGATGATGGACGGCGCGGAGATCGCCCGTACCGCCGCGCAGAAGCCGAACACGTCGAGCGACGATCCGGTGCCGCCGCCGGTCGCGCGTGACGAGACCGGCCGGCGTCCCGCTCCCTATCCGCATCAGGACACCGTGGCGGAAGTCGCAGGCGACGGCAGGACGCACAAGTTCCAACTCGTGGCCGTCATCGGCGGCAAAGGTTTGATGCCAACGCCTGGTGAGCTCAGCGTCAGCTTTGGTCCGGTGAAGCAGGTGGAGCGGCTTCTGGGCCCCGATGGGTCGCCGCTCCTGGAAGACGGCGCCTGGGAAGAGCTTCTCGCCCGTTCGGAGCGCCGCCATCGCGAAGCGGACCGCGTCCGCCGCCTCGATGCAAGCAAGGAAACCGTCGCCCGCTGGCGGGAACGGCACAATGAAGTCCGTGCCTATTGGAAGGGCCGTCCGGTGGCGGTTCCCGCCCTCACGCCCGGATATCCCGCCAACAACGAGATCGACCGGTTCCTGGCGCCAAAGATGAACGAAGCCAAGGTCCGGACCCAACCGTTGACATCGGACCTCGATTTCCTGCGCCGCGTCTCGATCGACGCCACGGGCCTGATTCCTACGGCCGCGGAAGTGCGGGAATTCCAGAAACAGCCAGCCGCTTCCCGGCGCGCGGCGACAATCGAGCGGCTGCTCAGCCATCCCGGCTGGGCCGACAACTGGGTGAGCTACTGGCAGGACGTGCTTGCCGAGAATCCAGGAATCCTCAAGCCTGATTTAAACAATACCGGCCCATTCCGTTTTTGGATCCACCAGGCGTTTCAGGACGGAGTCCCGTTTGACCGGTTCGTCACCGAATTGATCCAAATGGAAGGCTCGGCGCACCAGGGCGCCCCGGCCGGATTCGCGCAGGCGACGCTCAACGACGCTCCGATGGCCGCCAAGGCCGACATCATCGGACAGGCGTTCCTGGGCCAGAAGCTCGGCTGCGCGCGGTGCCATGACGCGCCATTCCACCCGTTCAAGCAAAAGGACCTGTTCAGTCTGGCGGCGATGCTCGGCGGCAAGGACATCAAGCTCCCCGCCACCAGCACGGTACCGGTGGTCGAAGGGATGCGCAAACCCGCCGTCAACATCACGTTGAAACCCGGCGAAATGATCGCGCCGGACTGGCCATTCGCCGAACTGATCCAGCACAACGAGACTGGCGCTCTGCCCACCGATGGCAAAGTGGAATCCCGCCGCCAGCTCGCAAGCCTGATTGTCTCCGCGCGCAACGAGCGGTTCGCCAGAGTTGTGGTGAACCGGATTTGGAAGCGCTACATGGGACTCGGCATCGTCGAGCCGGTGGAGGATTGGTCGCGGTCGAAGGCGTCGCATCCCGAGCTGCTCCACTGGCTCGCACGCGAGTTCGTCATCAGCGGATACGATATCAAGCACGTTTCGCGCCTGATCTTCCGGTCCCACGCCTATCAGCGGCAGGCGGTGGCCAAGCTCACCGAAGCGCAGACCACGGCAGCGAGCCGCCACTTTGCGGGTCCGCTGCGGCGGCGCTTGACGGCGGAACAACTGGTCGACTCGCTCCATCTCTCCGCGGGCAAGGAATTCGAATGCGAGGAGCTGAACCTGAATCCCGCGGGTGACCGTGAGCCGCGCCAGTTCCTCAACATGGGCAAGCCGGTCCGCGCCTGGCAGATGACGGCGCTCTCCAATGAGCGCGACCGTCCGGCGCTGGCTCTCCCGATTGCGCAATCGATCGTCGACGTGCTCACCACCTACGGCTGGCGGCAGTCGCGCCAGAGCCCGTCCACCACGCGCGATGACGGCGCATCGCCGATGCAGACGCTGATCCTCGCCAACGGAGTCCTCGGCACTCGGATGATCCGGCTTTCGGATGACAGCGCATTCACGGAGTTGGCTCTGAAGGACCTGCCTCTCACCCAGCTCATCGCCGAGACGTTCCTGCGGGTGCTGTCGCGTCCGCCGGCCCCGGAAGAGCTGAAGTCGATGAAGGAACTCCTCGAGCCGTTCCACAAGGACCGCAAGGTAGCAGGCGCGGATTCGGCCTACGTGGCGCGCAAGACCGACAGCCGCGTCTCGTGGTCCAATCACTTGAGTGCCGAAGCCACCCGGATCCGAATGGAAGAAGAGCGGAACCTGCGGATGGGCGACCAGCCAACCAAGCGGCTCCAATCCGGGTTCCGCGAGCGCTATGAGGATATGCTCTGGGCCATGGTCAACTCGCCCGAGTTCGTGATGATGCCGTAGGAGGAAATGATGAAACGTCGAGAATTCCTGGCGGCTTCCGCGGCATTCGCAGCCACGTCGCAACCGGTCCCGAAAGGCAAGGCGGAGGCCTGCATCTACATCTGGCTCGGCGGCGGCGCGGCCCACACCGACACGTTTGATCCGAAGGTCAAAGGGGATGGAAAGAAAAAGCCGGGGTCCTACTACGAGCCGATCGGGACGGCGATCCGGGGCGAGAAGGTCTGCGAGCATCTGAGCAAGACCGCTCCGCTGCTCGACCGGGCTGTGATCGTGCGGTCGATCAGCCATGGGATCTCTGCGGAGCATGCGGCCGCTGCGAACCTGGTCCACACCGGGCGCTTGCCGAGCGGCACGCTGCAGTATCCCTCCATCGGCTCGATCGTCGCGCATGAAAAAGGCGCGCGCACCGAGGAGGTTCCGGCCTACGTCGTGATGGGCTATCCGAACATCATGCGCGATCCGGGTTTCCTCGGCGCCAAGTATGGCTACGTCTACCTGACGCAGACCGAGACCGGACCCACAGGGCTGATCCGCCCCCCCGATGTCGACCTCAACCGTGAGGACCGGCGTGAGACGCTTCTCGGCAAGATGCGCGACGGATACGTGAAACGCAATCCGGCGGACGAGGCGGTTGGGCAGCAGGACGCGGTCACGCGCCAGGCCTTCAAGCTTGCGGGTCCGAAGTTCCTCAACGTATTCGACCTGCAACGGGAGGCGCAGGCGTTGCGCCAGTCCTATGGGGGCGAATTCGGGCAGCGATGCCTTCTCGCGCGGCGTCTGGTGCAGTCTGGAGTCCGGTTTGTCGAGGTGTCGCACAATCTGAACTTCCTCAACGGATCCGGCTGGGACACGCACAACGAAGGACAATTAAATCAGCATCTGTTGATCCAGGAGCTCGACAGCGCGCTCTCGACGCTGATCATCGATCTCGAGAAGAACAAGCTGCTGGACACCACGCTCATCGTTGTAGCCACGGAGTTCGGACGTCCGCCGGAGTTCGATTCGGGCGGCGGACGCGGCCACCAGTCGCTTGCCTACAGCATGGTCCTTGCGGGCGGTGGACTCAAGACGGGCCAGGTCATCGGGCGCACCGGCGAGATCGGCAAGGAGGTTGTGGAGCGGAAGATTTCCCTGCCTGATTTCCACGCGACGATTCATTGCGCGCTGGGCATCGATCCGCACAAGAATCTGTTCGCGGGTGACCGGCCGGTTCCCATCACCGACCGTGGCGAGCCCATCCGGGAGGTGTTCGCCTGAAGCCCAAGAAGAGCCAAAAACCGGTCGAAGAGCTGGTCCCGATGGTGGACGCCCAGGACCGTGTCGTCGGGCTGGCGCCCAGGTCCCTGATCCGCGGGAACAATATCCCGCACCGCGCCACCTACATCATGGTGTACGACGTGCTGGGACGTCTGCTCGTCCAGAAGCGGACCAGCACCAAGGACATCTACCCAGGCTATTGGGATGCGTGCGCGGGCGGTGTCGTCATGGCGAATGAATCCTACGAGCAGTGCGCGTTGCGCGAACTCGAAGAGGAACTGGGAATCCGCGGGGTGGTGCTGGAATCGCTTGGCAAGTTCTACTTCGAAGAAGGCCGTGTATGGTGTGGAGTGTACCGGTGCACGTTCCATGGGATCGTGAGACTCCAGCGCGAAGAGATTCAGTGGGTCGAAGCGATGACGATTGAGGAGATCGGCGAGCGGTCCCAGCGCGAGCTGTTCACGCCGGACGGCCTCGAGGTCGTGCGGCGTTACGGAACTTATTCATCTCTCGGTCAAGCCACTTGACGCCCTTGCGGACCACTGCGCTTCCAGGCGTTGGATGACTGCGTCCAGGAGATGAGCCCGTCGGCCAGTTCAGGCTGGTTGGCGATACATGCCGCGAGCGGAATCGTGCTGATCGCGTCGCAGTGTCCCCAGTGGTTGGCGTGCTGTTCGAGCCAGTCTTCGGCACATCCGGAACTCGGCTGCCCGCATTGCCGGGTGAACTTCTCGTAGACCAGACAGGCGAGGATCCCGTCCTCGACCCTGGAGCCTTGCCGGAGTCCGGTGCAAAAGGCGCGGAGCTCCGGCGTGCGAATCGGGCCGCTCGCGAGCCTAGCCCCAATACTGTTCACTTAAC
>VFZX01000028.1 GCA_016871015.1 Acidobacteriota bacterium
TGCCGGAGATCTGGCGAGCCGCGTTGGCTGCGTGATCGGAGTCGGGTTCGATCGAGACGTCGGCCGTTACCGAATTTGGCTCGACTCGGAATTTGCACCAGAGCCCGCGCGTGGTCCAGTAGTTGGAGGGCGCGAACGGCGAGGTGAGGTTCTGGCGGTAGTTCTGCGGGGTCAGCACGTCGGTGGCTCCGAAATTCGGCAGCGGGAAATAGCGCTCCTGGATCTTCAGAGCCGTGGCGTTCAGGCGCGAGGCGGGAATCCGGTTGTTGGGAAACGGAGCGGCGTTCGCGAACGGATCCGTCACCCGCGCGCCCAGGAAGTCGCCCTGGCGCCAGGCGGGCAGCGGCACGGTGGGATTGAGGACCGTGGTGGGTGGGCTCCCACGGCCGGTTTCGAACGAGTAGAAGAAGAATGACTTGTCTTTGCCGTTGTAAACCTTCGGGATGTAAACCGGGCCGCCGACGCTGCCGCCCGGCACGAAGCTCACGCCGGTACCTCTGGCCAGCGCGAACGGATTCCGTGCGCGGAACCAGGGCGTGCTGTAGTAGCTGAAGACATTCCCGGTGAGCCGGTTGGTGCCCGACTTCGAGATCATCGTCACCTGTCCGATGGTGCCGAACTCGGCGGTGTTGTTGGCGATGTCGAGCTTGATCTCCTGGAACGATTCGATGTAGTTCCCGAGCGGACCGATCTGGGTCTCTTCGACGCCATCGCTCATCGTCGTGCCGTCAATCGACCAGTGGGACTGGTTGCCGCGGCTGCCCGAGAAGCGGATCGTCGAGGATCCGCTGCCCGCCTGAAGCACTCCGGGCGACAGGGCCAGAAACGCCCAGATACCGCGGGTGTTGAGCGGGATCGACTTCAGCAGCTCGGCGCCCTTGGTGTCGGAAATCCTGGCTGATTCGGTCTCGATCAGCGTTGCGCCGCCGGAGACTTCAATGGCGGTTTCGACCGTGCCGACTTCGAGCCGCGGATCCAGACGGCGGTAGTCGCGGGCGACGAGAACGAAGTTCTGCACCACGAATTCCTTGAATCCCGTGGTGCGCGCGCGGACGGTGTACTCGCCTTCCTTGAGCTGCGCCAGAGTGTAGACGCCCGCATCGTTGGACTGCGTGGTTGTTGCCGTGTTGGTGGCGTTATGGGTCGCCGTTACCGTCACGTTCGGCACAGCAGCACCCGTTGGGTCGATGACAGTACCGGTAATCGTGGCAAAGGTCGTCTGCGCGAGCGATATCCCTGAGAATGCTCCCAGGGAAAGGCAGGCAAGCAAGACCTTCGAAGTGGTGAGCTTCATGAAACCCCCTTCTGTGCGCCACACTACTGCGAACCCGGACCCGGTGTCAAGTTAGGCGGTATGATGGCTCCGTGGGTGGATGGCTCCTTCTCTTCAGTGCTCTTGCTGCCGCCGGTGCCGCAGGGCCTTTCTCGTCATCGCTTTATCCCGTCCTTGAGAAGGCGGAATGCCGCTCGTGCCATAGCCCGGACGGAGTGGCCGGAGGCACCCGGCTCCGGTTCCCGGAATCCGGAGGAAGCCCGGAGCAGATCGAGGAGTTTGGACGCTCGCTTGTGGCTCTCGTGGACCGGGCGAACCCCGCCGCCTCACCTCTGTTGCTGAAGCCGTCGAATCGCACCGCACATACCGGCGGCGAGCGAATCAAGCGCGACAGTCCGGACGAGACAGCGTTGCGGGGCTGGGTGGAGCGGCTGGCCCGGTTGTCACCTCAGGAGCTTGCCCGTGCGCAGTCCTACCGCGAAAAGCATGCCGCGCGGACACCGGCTCCGGCCCTGCGGAGGCTCACGAATCTCCAGTACAGCAACACCGTGCGCGACCTTCTCGGTGAGTTGAGCCAGCCGGGAAGCCAGTTCCCGCCGGAGGATTTCGTCCACGGATTCAAGAACCAATACCAGGCGCAGAGCCTGTCGCCGATGTTGTTTGAGGCGTACAGCGCGGCGGCGGAGAAGCTGTCCCGGAACGTGTTCCGCCGCGAAGGATCCGCTGAGTTCATCGGGTGCAAGCCGTCGGTTGAGTGCCGGGGGCGGTTCGTGCGGTCGTTTGGGCTAAAGGCGTTCCGCCGGCCGCTCGACCCGGGCGAGCAGAAGCGCTACGAGGCGCTGTTCAACGGACACGCCGATTTCGCGCGTGGTGCACAGGCGGTCATTGAGGCGATGCTGCAGTCGCCGCACTTCCTGTTCCGGCTGGAAGAGGCGGGCGGCCCGGCGCTGAAACCGTATGCCGCGGCCAGCCGCCTCTCCTACTCGCTGTGGAACACGATGCCCGACGAAGCGCTGCTGGCAAGCGCCGCGAATGGCGAGTTGAGCAGCCGCGAGGGATTCGAGCGCGTGGTCCGGCGGATGCTTGACGATCCGAAGTCGCGCGAAGGGCTCGACGATTTCACATCACAGTGGCTGCGGTTCGACCGTGTATTGGCCACTGGGCGCGACCGCCGCCTGTTCACCAAGTTCAACCGGGAGACCGCGTCGGCGATGACCGAAGAGGCGCGGAGGTTTATCGCCGACCTGGTGTGGAACGGCCGCGACTTCATGGAGCTGTTCACGTCCGAGTATGGATGGGTGAACGCGGACCTGGCGGCCCTGTACGGATTGAAGGCGCCCGCTGGCGAGTTCGAGCGAGTACCTTTCCCCCGCGAGTCTGAGCGGGCGGGTCTGCTGGGACAGGCACTGTTCCTTACCCTGACCTCAAAACCGTCCGATACCTCGCCGACCTCGCGTGGACTCTTTGTCCGCGAGCAGTTCCTGTGCCAGAAGATCGCCAATCCGCCACCTGGAGTCAGCGCGAACCTGGAGCCCATCAACGAATCGAAGCCCTTGACCAACCGCGAGCGCCTGGCGATGCACGCCAGTGGAAGTTGCGCGAGCTGCCACATCCTGCTCGACCCGATCGGATTCGGACTCGAGAAGTTCGATGCCATCGGGGCCCGGCGCGAGAAGGCGAAACTTGTGTTCTATCCGCTGGACCGCAAGAGTAAGGAGCCGCCCCGTACGATCGAGCTCGACCTCGACACGTCGGGCCACGTCGCTGGGATCCCGGACTCGAACTTCAGTTCGCCGCGGGAGCTGGGCGCCGTGCTTGCGCGTTCTTCGCAGTGCCAGGAGTGTGTGGTGAAGCAGTATTTCCGGTACACCAGCGGACGGGTTGAAGGAGCCGGTGACCGGGCGATGATCCGGTCCGTGTTCGAGCGGTTCCGAGTGTCGGGATTCCAGTTCAAGGAGATGGTCGTGGCATTGATGGAGACGAGGGAGTTCGGTGAGCGCCGTCCGTAGTCTCGCGATCGCTTGTCTGGCCGCCGTGCCGGTGTGCGCCAGCGACCGTGAGATCGCGGAGTGGGTCATCCGGCAGGGCGGGATTGTGATGGTCGGTGGCGGCGATCCGGTATCGGACGTGCTGGGACTGCCGAAGGGCGAATTCCGGATCACCGGAGTGGACCTGTATGGGACACCCACCGTCCCGCGCGACATGAAGCGGTTGAGCGGCCTGACGGAGTTGCGCGAGCTGTACGTGAGCTCGAAGACCTACAGTCCGTCGAGCGACACCAAGGGCGAGTACGCGGACGAATCTTTTGAGTACCTGTCCAAGCTGCCCAAGCTCGAAGTGTTCCACGTGAGTCTTCATTTCCTGCCGCACATCGACATTTCCGATGCCGGCTGGGCGCGGATGGCCGGACACACGCAGCTCCAGGATCTGCGGCTGGCGCTGGCACGGATCACCAAGCCGGAGCAGCTCGCACCTTTCACCAATCTCCGGTCGCTCGACCTGTCCCAGGCCTGGGTCACGGACGCGGCCATCAAGGGGCTGGCGGGAATGACGAAACTGCGCCGTCTCAACCTGGCCGGAACCGTGCTCACCGAGGCCGCGCTGGAGCATATTCAGAATTTGACCGGGATCGAGGATCTCGACCTGACGGGAGTCCGGATGACCGACCGCGGGCTGGGCTACATCAAAGGGATGACGCGGCTCCGCAAGCTGAGCCTGCAGGGCGCGGAGGTCACCGACGCGGGCGTGTCCGTTCTGGTGGGATTCCGCGACCTGCGGGAACTGAACCTCTACCGCACGCGCGTCGGCAATGCGGGACTCGCCGAGCTTCGCAATCTGCCGCACTTGCGGGCCGCGGATCTGCGCTACAGCGGCGTGACGCGATCGGGAGTCCAGGCATTCCAGGCGGCGCTGCCCGGCTGCCGGGTGCACTTTTCGGATCCGGCGCCACCGCCCGTGGTTTCCAAGGCCGCCGCGAGACCCACGGGCAGCACGCCAGCCGCCGTCGCCGCGTGGGTCGAGCGGCTCGGGGGACGCGCGACGTCGAACAGCGTGTCGCTTGCGGCGGCAGCGGTGACGGACGAGCAGCTCCAGTACCTGGCCGGAATGCCGGGGATCAAATCACTGACACTGGACGCGACCGAGGTCAGCGACGCCGGGCTGGCGGCTTTGGCCAGGCTCACGCAAATCGAAGAGCTGAACTTGCGGTCCACGCTCGTGTCCGACCGTGGACTGGCGCATCTCGCGGGGATGTCAAAGCTGCGGGTCCTGCGGCTGAGCCACACGCGTGTCGAGGGCGAGGGACTGAAGCATCTGGAAAGATTGACCGCGTTGACCGAGCTCGACCTGCGAGGCACTTCGACCGGCAACCAGGCCGGTCCGGTCCTGGCGAAGCTCGGGAGTCTTGAGCGGCTGATCCTCGCCGACACGGAACTGGCCGACGAAGGGCTGTCGCACCTGGCGGCGCTGAAGAATCTCCGTTTGCTCGATCTCAAAGGCTGCGATACCGGAGACGAAGGGCTCAAGCACCTGGCCGCCATGCCGTGGCTCACGGACTTGCGGCTGAACTTCGGACGGTTCAGCGACAAGGCGCTGGCACACCTGGGCGCTCTTCACTCGCTCGAGCGGCTGGAGCTCATGAACACGCGTGCCACAGGTGCGGGACTCGAAGTCCTGTCCAGCTTGCGCAACCTGGCGGCGGTGAAGCTCGACTACACCAAGGCCACCGACAAGACGGTTGAGATCCTACGGCAGTTGCCCAAGCTCACCGAGCTGAGTCTGGATCACACGGAGGTGACCGACAAGAGCCTGGAAATGCTGCGCGCGATGACGGGGCTTAAGCTGCTTGACCTATATCACACTCAGGTTTCCAGTGAATCGTTGGAGAAGCTCAAGTCGGCGCTGCCCCAGTGCCGGATTGCCTGGGAGTCCGGTTCGGCGGGCCGCCGGGGCATATGAAAGCGCCGCTGTTGTACGCGCTGTTCGCCACGGTGGCTGACGTTTCCTGGATTGAGCCGCTGGGCGGACGAATGGAACGGGACGCCGCGGGCAACGTGATCGCGGTCCACTTGCGGGCGTCGTGGGTGTCTGATGGCGAACTGCTCGAGCTGGCGCGATTGCCCAAGCTCGCGCGGCTGGACCTGTCGCGCACCCGGATTTCCGACAAGGGGCTGGCGTACCTGCGAACCGCTCCGTCGCTGCGCGACGTGAATCTCGCGTATGCCGAGCGGATCGGGGATCCGGCGCACGCGGTGGTCAAAGAGTGGAAGAAGCTTGAAAAGCTGAGCCTGCGAGGGACGGTGGTGGCGGATGAGACGGCGGCGGCCGCGGCGTCACTTCCGTTGCTTGAAACGCTCGACCTGGGAGATTCGATCGTGGGGGACGTGGGTGTCGAGGCTCTCGCGGCGGCGCCAAAGCTGAAGCAACTCTCGCTCGGCAACGTGCGGATGTCCGATGTCGGCTATCAGTCGTTGCGCCAGCTCACACGCCTGGCGGTGCTCGATCTGGGCGGTGGACGCCATCGCGGCAACAACACGTTGAGTGAGCGGTCCGTGCAGGCGGTCGCGTCCTTACGCCAGTTGCGCGTCCTCAAGTTGGGCCACCTGAAATTTCCGGCCAGGAGCTTCGCGCAGTTTGCCGGGATGGTGAACCTCGAGGAACTTGGCCTGGAGTATTGTCCCGAAGTCAACGACGAAGCGTTGAAGGTGCTGGAAGGGTGGAAGAGTCTGCGCCGTGTGGACCTGACGGGAAGCAGCGTGACCGCGGCGGGCGTCGAAAAGCTGCGTGCCGCGCGGCCGGACTGCCAGGTGCTCTGGCAGCCTCCCGCTACGCCGTAATCCCGCTCAGCCTGCGTGACCCGCTCGTGCCAATCGATTCGAGATTCAGCCCGAGCACGTCGTTGGTCAACGCGAGGTAAAGCTCGGCTACCGTGCCATTCAGCCGGCTGTGGAGGCCGGTCTTGAGTCGTCCCGCGTGTCCGGCCAGGATAATCGGGCAGTTCGTGTTCTTGTGCGGATTGGCTTCGGCGTGCTCGTGCACGAACAGCAGCAGTGTGTTGTCGAGCACGTTACCCGCGCCTTCCGGGGTCGCCTTGAGCTTCGCGACCAGATAGGCGAACTCCTCGACGTGCCAGCGGCAGATATCGCGCAGGATCCGCTGTCCGGAAGCGCCATCGGCGCCGGGCGCGAGTCCGTCGCGATGCGTGTAGTCGTGGTGGCGGGCGGCGGTGTATCCGAGCCAGGGGAAGCGCGCGATGCCCTGGCACTTGGTCAGCATGTAGGACGCGACGCGGGTCTGGCGCGTGACGAACGCGTAGGCCAGCAGGTCGCTTTGGACCTTGGCGACGCGGGGCCAGTCGCGCATGTCGCCCTCGAAATCGGGCGGCGACATCCGCTGCTGGTAGCTTTCGGGAAGATCGGAGATCGCCCGTTCGAGATCGCGCACGCCGGTGAGATGCTCGTCGACGCGCAACGCGTCATCCTTGGGGAGCTTCTTCCGCAACGTGGCCGCATCCTCGCGCACGGTATCGAGGATGCTGCGCTTGCGGCGCACCCAGCCGTCATCGTGCACGCCGAACAGGCGGTCGAAGAGCTTGTGCGGGATCTCTTCGCAGGGCAGCGGACGGTCGGCCGTGGCCCAGGTCATGTTGCGCTGCATCGAGGATCCGAAGGATTCCTGCGTCACGCCGATCTGCAGCGAGCGGAAGCGCGAATCGTTTCCGATCTTGCCCGCGACGATGTAGTCGAGCGAGGATCCGCCCGCTCCGCGTCCGGTGAACGGCATGCAAGTGAGGATGCCGCTGGTCGAATCCGGATGCGTGCCTCCGCGGCCCGCGGCGTTGTCGAGTCCGGTGATGACGTGGATGTCGTTGCGCAGGCGGGCGAGCGGATTCAGACACGGAGTGAGGTTGAAGTCCGGTCCGGTTTCACTGGGAATCCAATAGCGCTCCGGGATTCCGTTGCCGTTGTACCAGAACACGAAGCGGCTGTCGACGGGCGAGCCCGCGGCGTAGGCGGTGCCGTGCGAGTTGAACATCGAGACCAGCGGCGGAAGCCCGATGGCGACGGCTGACTTTGACAGCGTGAGTCCTTTGAGCAGCGTGCGGCGGGAGAGGCGGAATCTCTGCCTGATGACGGAGGACATTCCCTTTCATCATATTCCGTTATTGAAGGCACACGGCGAGGGTCTCGCATCCGCGCATGGCGGGGAATCCGCGGGGAGTCTCGCCGACGGAGCTGATCGCGCCCCGGAACAGCGCGGCCACTTCAGGAATGTCGGTATAGCGCAGCACCGCGAGGTAGTGTGGGCCAACCCGATGGGACGCGGTCGGTGACTGCAGGATCACCCGCTGGACCCGGCCATCGAGCAGCGCGGCGTAGAGCGCGTTTACTGCCATCTCGCCTTTGCCGGTGATGGTGACCCGCGCCGCGTCGGCGTTGGGAAGTGTGCGGACAAGCTCCACCGCCCGCATGAGCTCGTAGACCTGGATGGACTCAAGGGTGGTGCCCATCACCATCGCCTGGCGTCTCATATGATGCACCGGATCGTTGTCCGCGTAGCTGCGCAGGTTGCGCTCCAGGGCGCGGCTTCCCTGGTCGACGGTCTCGACGATCAAGACCGCGCGGTTGCCCCAGGCGTTGCGCTCGAGCGGCTGTTCGTTGCCCCAGACGGGAATCCCGCGGCGATGGTCGGCGACAACGAGGACCGGCAGTTTCGCGGACGGATCCGTGTTGGCCGGAAGCGAGTAGAGCGCCTTTACCCGGAGTCCGTCGAGAGAAGTGAACGTGGCGCGGCGGGCCGAGCGTCCCATGGAATCGGGCAGAGCTTCCCAGGCGGGATCGAGCGGCGCGGGCTGCGCGGGGAAGTAGCGGAAGACTTCTGACCGCAGCGTCGTGATCAGTTCTTTCCGCCGTTGATCCCGTTGGGCCGCGGTGGGCGGGACCGAAGCTCGTACGGGGACCAGTTCCTCATCGATTCGCGATAGCCGTTCATCGACCGGGATCCCGTCGCTGTAGCAGATGAGCTCTTCGTTCTCCGGCAGGTCGACCGGGCCCTCGGTGGTTACCGGCCCGCGTCCGAGGAATTCCTTGAGGAAGAACGAGTAAACGGGGACGCGGATGGCCTCTGTGTCCGAGTGTCCGCCCGGTGTGATCGCGGTGAGCAGCGAGCCAGCAGCGCCGTAGAGGCTGTAGATGCCGCGCATCTTCGCGATCAGGTCGTCGAACGCTTCCATCGGAAATCCGGGATCGGCATCGGCGTTGGCTTGCAGGTGCGCGCGCGGCGCGATGAGGGCTCCGGCCTCGGAGTAGAGCATCCCGTAGGTGTTCACCGGATACTGGCAGTCACAGTGGGCGAAGGTGAGGCGCTTCTTGACCCATTGGTGCGTGGACAACGTGCCGGACACTGGGGCCGAGGCGCGAATCCGTTCGTCGATGGCGGCGAGAAAGAAGGTGGTCATGCCGCCGCCGGAGCGCCCGGTGGCGCCGATGCGTCCGGGATCGAGATCCTTGCGCGAAGCCAGGTAGTCGACCGCGCGCCGGGCATTGAGGAGTTCGGCGGCGAGCGGCGAGAATCCACGGCTGTACCAGTGGAACCAGGCGTTCGAGTAGACGCCGTGGTGGGTGAACTCGGCCTCGCCCATTTCGATGTTGTCGAGGACAAAGGAGGCGATTCCGTTCTGCGCGAACCAGACTCCGTGGCGCTTGTAGTAGTTCTTGTTGGCGTGTCCGCATTGATAAAGGATTACCGGGAAGGGCGGACTGCCGGTGCGCGGGAGGTATAGGTTGCCGGTGGAGTAGAGTCCGGGTGCGGACTCAATCACGATGTTTTCGATCCGGTAGCCGCGATGTTCGGACCGGTGAGTGATCCTGGCCGGTGGCGGGGTGGATGGCAGCTTGCGGTCATGCCACAACATCTTGAGAAGCCCGGCGCGCGCGGCGGGCTTGTGCGCTTCCCACTGCGCGGTGGTCGTGATGCCGGCGAACAGGCGGTCATGGCGCGAAGTGACGGCGCGCTCGAAGTGGGCTTGGAGGGCTTCGTACTCAGGAGGTCCGGTGGTGGGGCGCTGGGTTTGGGCGAGAGCGGGCAGAGTGGCTAGAAAGATCGCGAGGGGCCGGAAAGGCACAGGACCAAGATAACAACACCGGATCTCCGCCGGGCACGGACCTCCGCCATGAGTACAATGAGGAGCTATGAACCTCCCGAACCGCCGGAGTTTTCTTGCCACCCTTCCCGGGCTCCTCGCGGCATCCGCCCCCGCCGCGCCGATCCCCAACCGTCCCAAGGTTCCCGGCACCCTGACTCTTCGCGCCCGAAGGCGGGCCAAGAACGGCGCCCCATCCGAACAAACGCTGCACTGGCCCGTGGCGCGGACCGCCATCATCATCTGCGACATGTGGGACTCCCACACCTGCTCGATGTCGGCCCATCGCGTCGCGCTGATGGCGCCGCGCATGAACCAGATCGTGAGCGCGGCACGTAGCCACGGCGTGATGGTGATCCACGCGCCGAGCGACACGATGCAGTTTTACGAAGGGACCGTGTGGCGCGACCGGATGAAGAGTGCGCCCACGGTAGAGTCGCCTTTTCCGATCATCAACCGGTGTCCACGAGTGCCGGAAGAGGAGCGCAGCTTCCCGATCGACGACTCCGCGGGTGGATGCGACGACCCGGTGCTGAGCAAGTACACCGGTCCGCCGTACCCGTGGCACCGCCAGCATCCGGCCATCGAGATCGTCGGTTTCGACGGCGTGACCGAGAGCGGCCAGGAGACCTACAACTTCTGCAAGCAGGAAGGGATCGACAAGATCGTGCTGATGGGGGTCCACACCAACATCTGCATCCTCAACCGCGGATTCGGCACGCGCCAGATGACGCGGCTCGGATTCGACGTGGTGCTCGCGCGCGATCTCACTGACGCGATGTATGATCCGCGCACGCGTCCGTTCGTCAGCCATACGCGCGGGACCGAGCTGGTGGTGGAACACATTGAGACCATGTGGTGCCCGTCGATCATGGGCCAGGATCTCACCCGCGTGGTTCCAGGGAGCGCCAATGCACAACCAAATCGATCGTAGAACCTTTCTCGCCTCGCTCGGCGCGGCGTCACTGGCCGGTGCGCCGTTGGGCTTGCCACTCGGCTGCCAGACCTATCCGGTGCGCGAGGCGATCGGCAAGGACTTTGCTGGTACACTGCGGCAGCTCGCCGGAATCGGATACAAGAGCATCGAGCTGTGTTCTCCGCATGGCTATGCGAAGTCCGGATACGGGGCACTGCTCGAGATGAAGCCTGGTGAGATCCGGCGTCAGATCGGCGAGGCGGGACTGGTGTGCGAGAGCTGCCATTACCAGCTCCGCGAGTTCAAGGACAATGTTGGGGAGACGATCGCCTACGCCAAGCAGCTCGGACTCAAGCAACTCGTGCTGGCTTCGTTCTCACTGCGCAACGCGACGCTCGCCCAATGGACCCAGGCGGCGCGCGACTTCAATCGCGCCGCTGAACAGGTCCACAAAGCCGGGCTCCAGGCCGCCTTCCACAATCACAATGTCGAGTTCGAAACTCTCGAAGGAGTGGTGATCTACGACCGGCTGCTTAGCGAGATGGATCCGAAGCTTGTGAAGCTGCAGTTCCAAACCTGGGTGGTGAGCATGGGCGTGGATCCGGTGGCGATGGTCGAGAAGCATGCCAGCCGCATCTCATCGCTGCACCTGCAGGACTACGTGCCTGGGTCGAAGGGGATGGCGGCGATCGGGAAGGGGTCGATCGACTGGAAACGGTTTTTCGCTGCCGCACGCAAAGGCGGAGTGAAGAATTACTACGTCGAAATGGACCTGAATCTGATGCGCGACAGCGTTCCTTATCTTCAGTCGCTCAAAGCCTGAGGGACCACGATGTAGCCCTCGGCCCCGCTCCCGTACACCCGGTTCCGGCTGGTTCCCCACCACCACCAGTAGGCTGCGGTGTAGGCGCACAGCACCGCGTCGATCTGGTCCTCGGCCGGTTTGAGCGGACCCCGCCGCGGCACGGGTGGGAGCTTGGGTGTGAGCGGTGGATCGAGATCCGGCAGACGTTCCAGCAGGAGCCGGCGAAGACGGGTCAACTCGCCGGCACGCGTGGCGCGGAGTCCGCGCTTGTACTTGACGATCCGGCCGAGCCCGAACAGGACGACGCTGCTCGCATGCGGATGGACCTCGATCTGGAAGCGGCCAGGCTGCTGCCTGCTCATCGCCGCTCCGTGAGCGAAGCCGAGCGTCTCAAGGGCGCGGCTGAATCCGGTCACGTGCGCGGCGAACGGACGGCCAAGGTTCGCAGGATGGCACCCCGCGTGGAACCGGCGGAAGTCGCGGTTCAACTCGCGTTCGGCGAGCCGCGTCCCGGTGGCGTTGGGAATGACCAGCGGAGCGTCGACGCCAACAACCGCGGTCCCGTCCGCGGTCTCCGATTCAATCCAGGCGAGGATCTCGCTCACCGGTTCCACGCGCTGCACGCCGCGCAGGATCAACGCCGCACCGGATCGCTTGAGTGATGCGAGTCCAGTGGGTTTGCCGTGCCAGCCCAGGTCGACGCCGAGGAAGCGCGTCAAATGCGGATCCATCTGCCTTTGACGACGGTCTCAAATGCTGGCATGAAGGAGTGTTTCCTCGAATGCGCGCGCTGGATCTCCCGCGCCAGCGCTTCCCATTCACGGGCCATTGCCGCACGGAGATAGCAGGTCCGGCAGGAGTCCAGGTGGTGGAGAGCTTCGCGATAGTATTGGCTCTTCCCGGACTTCAGGATCCTCACACCGAGCGCCCGGTACACACGTGCCGCGAGCGCCGGATGGTCCTCCTCCAGCGCCTTCGCGACAGGCTCGGTGACATAGTGGCTCTGCGCTTCAAGATCACCGTCACTCGACTCCGCGATCCGGCCGATAATGCGGCTCTGCTCACCGCCGGCCATCCAGATCTCGAGTGCCTCATCAAGATCGGCCATCCCGGCGGCATCCATGGCCCGCTCGTGCCAGTCCGCGCGATCCTCCGCCGGAGCGTAGTCCATCAACTCCCGCCAGCCGTCGACGGTCATGCAGCTCCTGAACCGAACCCAAGCCGAAGCGAGCGCCTCCTCACCCCGTCCGAGTGTTTTCAGCAGCCGCCGGTGGATCGCATCGAGGCCTGCCGGTGAGAAATCCATGCCTTCCGAGTCCATGCCCTCGGTGGTCCACTTCAGGGCTTCCGCTGGTTCACCCGCCGCTTCGAGGAGTTCCGCGATCACGCCGTAGTCCGAGTCTTTCAACCCGGTGGACCGGACAAACGCAATGTAACGCGCGGGCGCATTGAGTGCCCGCAGCACGGCGCGTATGAGACCGGCGGATCCCGGCAGCAATTCCGCTCCCGCTTTGGCCAAAGCCTCCAAATGCTCCTCGTCGCACGCGGCGGCGACCGCGGCGGCATCCACCTCCGCGATATCGAAGAAGAAGACGCTGCGCAGCTTGAAGAACTGAGCCGCCGTCTCCGCCGCGGGCCGACTCGCAAGCCGCCGGGCCCGGATCCAGGAGGGATACAGGCTCTCAATGAACGCGGTGAATTCGCCGTCCTCGTCGAGATCTTCGATGAGTTCCATACACTCGCCGATCAAAACTCCGTAAAGCCGCGCCGCGCGGGCCGGATCCCGTTCGATCAGGGCCTGAATGCCGCGCGCAATCTCCTCAGCCACCCACAACGCGTCGGAGCCTCGTTCCCAGCCGAAGCTGCGGGAACGAAAGTTCCTAAGGATCGCGGCTTCGATCGGATCGGTGGAGGACCGCTTGGTGGCCATTCTGCTACCAGTCCAGCACCGCGTTGTCGTGCGCGCGGATCGTGGTGGGATGCAAAACCTCCTGCTGGAACGGATGACGGCGCGCGGCCTCCTCATCCACTTCGATACCCAGTCCTGGCGCGTCGCACGGAAGCCAGTACCCATCCTTGGTCTCCAGTTGATGGCGCACCACTTCCCATCGCCACGGGACGTCAGCCAGCATGTCTTCCTGGATCAGGAAATTCGGAGTGCTCAGCGCGAAGTGCAGTGCCGCGGCATTGGCCACCGGACCCAGCGGATTGTGCGGCGCGACACCGACGTAGTAGGACTCGGCCATCGCCGCGATCTTCTTCGCCTCCCACAGTCCGCCGCAGTGGCACAGGTCCGGTTGGATCACGTGGCATGCCTGCTTCTCGAGCAGCGGACGGAACTCGAACCGCGTCACCAGCCGCTCACCCGTTGCGATCGGAACCGGACTTGCGCGGCGGACCTCAGCCATGGCGTCCACGTTCTCCGGCGGTACCGGCTCTTCCACGAAGTACGGCCGGTAGGGCGCGAGCACTTTACAGAACTCGACCGCATTGCCCGGAAAATGGCGTCCGTGGCAGTCCACCATGATGTCGATGGAATCGCCCAGTCCCTCACGCAGCGCACGCATGAAGCGCTCGGCAGACCGCAGCTCGATGCCGCGCGCCAGGCACTCGGTGGGCGGAGTGAGCAGCACCTTCACCGCTGTGTACCCACGCGCCGTCACCTGCTGCGCCAGCTCGACCATCGGGCCGGGATCCGGCGCATGATGCGTCTCATACACCGCTCGCATGTCGCCGCCTCCGAGGTGGGTGTACATGCGGACCCGGTCCCGCACAAGTCCACCGAGCAACTGGTACACCGGCTGGCCCAGCACCTTCCCGCGGATGTCCCACAGCGCCTGCTCGATCCCGGAAATGGCGCTCATGCCGATCACGCCGCCGCGCCAGAAGGACTGCCGGTACATCTTTTGATAGAGATGCTCGATGCGCGCCGGATCCTCGCCCACCAGCATCGGTTCGAGATCGGCCACCGCACCTGCCACGGCCCGGGTTTTCCATTCAAGCGAGGCCTCACCCCAACCCCAGAGTCCGTCCTGGTCGGTGACTACCTTGACGAACACCCAGTTGCGCATTTCGGCGTTCACAACCACGGTTCGGACGGAGGTAATTTTCATGCCGGTGTTCGACGCTGCGATCCTCCGCAGCCACGCGCGAAGCTCAGGATTCGGTCCTGATCTCGACCTTGAATTTGCCGGAAGTGACGTCTTTGGGAGCCGTGACGCCGATCAGGATATTGTAGGTGTTTGCCGTTGGGTTCCGGAACTCGATCGTACGCTCCGCGGTTTGCGCCTTGCCTTTCCAGGGGCGGTCCCATTTGTGGTCTGCCTCGCAGGTGATGCAACGCGGCAAGTCCGGCACAAGGCTGAAATCCTGACTGCCGTTCATGTAGCCGTACAAGCTCAGGTTGGCTTTTCCATCCTCGGGTTTGACGCTTACTTTCATCACGGAACGCGGCGCAATCGTGGTGGCGTAGAAAACGTGAGGTCCGCGAAACTTCAGGTTTTGGGTCGCGGGAAAGCAGGCGTTCGAGCTGTTGGCCGCCCACGAGAGATCCTCAATGATTTTGCCGGACGCAAGGTCTCCCGCCACGGCGACGGTTTCGTTGCTTTTGCTGGCGACGGCTGTTACCCCGCTGGGCCAGCCTCGGCCCTGAGCGAAAGTGATCAAAGCGAGCGACCAGAGCCCCGCCAGGTTCAAAACGCGATTCACTGCACTTCCTCCAATCTCGAGATGACGGAAAGGTCAAGCAACTGCGGCCGCGCCCACGGCGTACTCCAGCCGTAGGATATCACTACCGTGGCCGTGCTCATCGTTGCGTTACCGCAGGCTGAAAACTCGCCTGGTGGCTCGCCATCGCATCCTTCATTTGCGCGACGATCTCAGGATTCTGCGCGGCGACGTTCACCCGCTCGCCGTAGTCGGACTCAAGGTGGTACAGCTCCAACGCGTCCGGCTCCTTCGCGCTGTGCCTGCGGAGCTTCCAGGGTCCGCGCCGCATCCCGTGCAGCATCCCGGCGTGGTAATAGAAGAAGTCGCGCTGCGTTCGGCTGGAGCCTTCCCAAAGCACCGGCGCGAGATCAGCACCGTCGAGGACCAGGCTGGCTGGCGGCAGGCCTCCTGTCATCCGTGCGATTGTCGGAAACACGTCGAGCGCCGAAGCAACATCCGGAATCACGCGGCCGGGCTGGATGCGCCCCTTCCAGCAAGCGATGAATGGCGCGCGGTAGCCGCCGTCCCAGGTCGTCGCCTTCCCTTCTCTCAGCGGACCGTTCGACCCGCCGTGGTCGGCCAACTGGACCGGCGCGCCGTTGTCGGAAGTGAACAGAATCAGGGTGTTCTCGTCGAGCTTCAACGCGGCGAGTGTCTTACGGATCTCGCCAACGGACCAGTCCAGCTCTTCCACCACATCGCCGAACAGCCCGCCGCGGCTCTTGCCACGGAACCGCGCGCTGGCAAACAGCGGCACGTGTGGCATCGTATGGGCGAGATACAGGAAGAACGGAGCTCCACGGCTCGCGGCACCCTTGATGAAGGCGATCGCGTCTTCGGTGTAGCGGGCGGTCAACTGGGTTTGATCAGGATCGCGCTCCAGCACTTCTTCGTTCCGCATGAGCGGGACTCCGGGCAGGGTGCGGTAGCGGTCCAGCGCCGAGGGCGGACGCGTCAAGCCTTTCTTCTTGTTGATCTCGTCGTAGACCACGTTGGTCTTGAGGCTCATGTCGTTCGAGAACGGGATTCCGAAGTAACCATCGAATCCGCGTTTGGCGGGCAGGTACTGAGGCAGGTGTCCGAGATGCCACTTGCCAGTGACATGGGTCGCGTAGCCGCGCTGCTTCAGCAAAGCCGCGATGGTGAGCTCGGAGTCCGGCAGTCCGCCGGTGGAATCGGGGAACAGCACAAAATTGACACCGCTGCGGACCTGATAACGGCCGGTGAGCAGGGCCGCGCGGCTAGGGGAGCAGAGCGGGGCGGCGGAGTAGAACTGCGTGAAGCGGACGCCATCGGATGCCAATCGGTCGAGGTTGGGAGTCCGGATGGTGGGGTGGCCGTAGCAGGAGAGATCGCCCGATCCCAGGTCGTCCGCGTTGATGAGGACGATGTTCGGCAATTTCCTCCGCTGGGCGAGGGCGGGGATGGCAAGCGAGGACAACAGAGCACGGCGAGTCATGGAAGAGATCCAGTATAAGATACGAGATATGAAGACGCTGCTGTTGGCATCGGTTCTGGCGGGATTGGCTCCCGCCGCGATGCCCCCGGACTTGCAGGCGCTTCTCGGCAGGAATTGCCGCTCCTGCCATTCCGGAGCCGCGGCCAAAGCGGGACTCGATCTCGATCCCCTGCCGTTTGACCTGGCCAATCGCGCAACGCGTGAGCGCTGGATCCGGATCCACGACCGGATTGAGCGGCGCGAGATGCCGCCGCCGGGCGTCACGCTGCCACCCGCCAGTCGCACCGCCCTGATCCGGGCCCTCGCCCCCCGTCTTCACGCTGCCGACCTCGCCGACGCCGCCCGGAACGGCCGTGGACCCATGCGCCGGCTGAACCGCGACGAGTACGAGCAGAACCTTCGCGACATCCTGGAGCTTCCGTATCTCGACATCCGCGACATGCTGCCTGAAGATCGCGAGGCGCACCACTTCAACAAAGTCTCGGAAACACTCGACATGTCGCGGGTCCAGCTCACGGCGTATCTGGATGCTTCGGAGGCGGCTCTGCGCCAGGCGATGGCCACCGCGGACGCGCCTCCGCCGGTCACGAAATTCCGGACCTTCGGGCGCAACCTGTTCCCAGGCCTTCGCAGCACGGGCACGCGCCACTCGATGTTCTTCATCAAGGACAACCACGGAGTGAACATCGAATCCGAGCGGACGGTGTCGATGCCGAAGGAGCTTGAAGAGGATCCGGCGCTCGAGATGGGCCTGTTCCGTTCGCCAGGCTGGCCCTACGGCGCGTTTCCCCGGGGATTCGCCGCCAAGCACCCTGGCGAGTACCGGGTGCGCATCGCCGCCCGCGCCGTGCTGCAGCATCCCGGATTCAAGTTGAGCGACGCTAAGCAGGCCGTGCCCATGACGTTCCGCTCGCGGCGTCCGACGAATCACGACATCGCCGAGGATGTGAAGTCGGTCGGCGGGATCCTCGAGATCGAGCCGGGCGGGAAAGTCTACGAGACCGTCGTGCCGCTGGTGGCCGGCCAGACCGTCGAGTACGGACTGCTCGGACTGCCGGTTCCGCAAGTTGACGCCGAAGGCCGCACAGGATGGTACCGCTTTCCGCCATTTCCGCCCGAAGGCCAGCCCGGCGTGGCGTTCAACTGGATCGAGATCGAGGGACCGCTGCCGCCGCCTTCGTGGCCGCCCTCCAGCCACCGGATCCTGTTCGACGGGCTGGGTGTGAATCCCGCGCCTGCCAATCCGAAGCAGGAAGCCAGCCGGCTGCTGCGGAGGTTCGTACACCTCGCCTCACGCGGTCCAGCGCCGGAAGACGCGGTGCGCCAGTTCGAGCGGCTGATCCACGCCCGGCTCGACCGCAATGAGCCGTTCGCCGAGGCGATGATCGCCGGCTACCAGGCGTTCCTCTGCTCGGATCTGTTCCTCTACCTCCGCGAGCCAGGATCGAGCGCCGACGCCGCCAACCGGCTTTCGCACTTCCTCGCCAACACACGGCCCGATCCCCAACTGCTCGCCGCCAACCTGCGGGATCCGGCTGTGCTGCGCCGCGAGACGGACCGCTTGATCGATTCTCCCAGCCTTGACCGGTTCGTGAACAGCTTCACCGCCTACTGGCTCAACCTGCGCCATCTTCGCCGCGATGATCCTGACAAGCGCCTGTTCCCCGAATACCAGCTCGACGAGTACCTGGCCGATTCGCTCGAGCGCGAGACGCGCGAGTTCATCACCGCCATGGTGCGCGGCAATCTTCCGGTCCGCAATCTTGTCGACGCGGACTTCGTGTACGTGAATGACCGGCTGGCCCGGCACTACGATCTCGACCCCGTCACCGGATCGGCCATCCGCCGCGTGGCTCTGCCCGCCGGAAGCCCGCGCGGCGGACTGCTCACACAGGGCGCGATCCTGAAGGTCACCGCCAACGGCGCCGGGACATCGCCGGTGCTCCGCGGCGCCTGGATCGTGGACCGCATCCTGGGCGAGCCTCCCCCGCCGCCTCCGCCCGGCGTGCCGGCGGTTGAGCCCGACATCCGCGGGGCCAAGTCGATTCGCGATCTGCTGGCGATGCACACCAAATCAAGCACCTGCGCGTCGTGCCACGCCAAGTTTGATCCGTACGGACTCGCACTGGAGAACTTCGACGTGATGGGCCGCTGGCGGACCCACTACCGCGGCACTTCGGAAGGCGAGCGTGTTACGGGAATCGATCATACCGGACACGATTTCGCCTACACGGTCGCTGGCGCGGTGGATTCCAGCGGAGCCCTGCTCGACGGACGCACCTTCCGCGATATCCGCGGTCTGAAGGCGGTCCTGGCATCCAATCCCCGCCAACTGGCGCGGAATCTGCTGCATCAATTCACGGTGTACGCCACCGGAACTCCAGCGCGGTTTTCCGACCGGGCTGAGATCGAGAAGCTGCTCGATACCTGCGCACCGGGCGGGTACCGCACCCGCGACCTGATCCATGCCCTTGTTCAGAGCCGGATCTTTTTGGGAGAATCCAATCGATGAAGGCGCCTCACATTGCCACCCGTCCGATGCCACGCCGGTCGTTTCTGCGAAGCTCCGGTGTAGCGCTGGCACTTCCGCTGCTCGACTGCATGACGCCGGTGTTCGCGCAGGCTCCCGCGCCGCCCCGGCGGATGCTGATCTTCGCCAACAACCTCGGCGTACTTCCGAAGCACTTCTTCCCGCAGGCGGCGGGGCGCGGATACGAACTGTCGCCTTACCTGGCCGAGCTCGCCGGATTCCGCGACGACTTCACCGTGTTCAGTGGACTGTCGCATCCCGGAGTCTCCGGTGGGCACAGCGCGGACAACTGCCTGCTCACCGCTGCGCGCGGGGCGTTCAAGAGCGGATTCCGCAATTCGATCTCGCTCGATCAGTTCGCCGCCGAGAAGCTCGGGCAGGTGACACGATTCCCCAGCCTGAACCTGGGCGTCAACATCGACAAGGGCAACCGCAGCCTCGCCTGGACCCGCGACGGAGTTCTGCTGCCCGCCGAGGACAGCGCCCCCAAGCTGTACGAACGGATGTTCGTGCAGGGCAGCCAGGAAGAGGTCGCGCGGCAAGTCCACCGGCTGGAGAGCCGCGGCAGCATCCTCGACACACTGCTCGGCGAGACGCGGCGGTTCAGCCAGGAGTTGGGCGCGGGCGACCGCGCGCGGTTGGATCAATATGTGACGTCGGTGCGCGAGGTCGAGGTCCGGCTGCAAACGGCGCGTGCTTGGGAGCTGAAGCCCAAACCCGCGGCGTCGCAGCCCCCTCCACCGGATCTCCAGGACAAAAAGCTGTTCTTCGAGAAGCTCGGCTTGATGATGTCAATGGCGCAGTTGGCGTTCGAGTCCGATTCGACGCGCATCGTGACGCTGATGGCCGACGCCTTCTTCACGCCGGTGTTCAAGTTGAATGACGGGCAGACGTCCACCGATTCCTACCATGGACTCACGCACCATGGGCAGGCGGAAGGCAAGGTCCGGCAGCTTGAAGAGGTGGACCGGCAGCAAATGCGGCTGATCGCGAGGACACTCGCCGGACTGGCGTCGAAGAAGGAAAACGGGGAGCGGCTGCTCGACCGCACCATGGTGTTCTACGGAAGCAACATGGGCGACGCCAACATCCACGACAACACGAACCTGCCGATCCTGCTTGCCGGCGGTGGATTCCGGCACGGCCAGCACATCGCCTTCAAGCGCGACAACAACGCTCCGCTGTGCAATCTGTTCGTCAGCATGATGCAGCGGATGGGAATCGAGACGGAGTCCTTCTCGAGCAGCACGGGGCCGCTGGCCGGACTCGACCTGTCATAACGGCTACTGCTGTTGGAGCAGTTCCTTGACCGCGGCCACGCGCCCGCGCATGAGCGGTTCCACTCCGATGGCGGCCCCGCCCGGTCCACCACCTCCCGGACCACCAGGTCCGCCCGGCACTCCCGGGACACCCGCGGCCTGCGTCATCGCCGCGTCGAACTGCTGCAGCGTGTGGAGCTTGTTCGGATCCCGTTCCACCCAGGGCCGGATCAGGGTCCGCAGCTCGTTCATGCGCATCACCAGTTTGTCGACATCGAGCACCTGGTCATAGAGCCGTTTGTAGATCTCGCGATAGCGGGCTTTGACTTCCGGAATCGCCCACAGCTTGGTGGCTAACGGCCGTGCGGCGCTGGCGCCTCCAGGTCCACCCGGACCACCCGGACCGCCCGGGCCTGGAGGCGGACCGCCCGGTCCTGGTCCCGGAGGCATGCCGCCACCACCACCGCCGCCGAATCCCGTTCCGGTCCACTCGAGCGGAAGCGTCCGCATCTGCTCGGCGGAATTGCCGCCGGTGAACGCGCCAAACGCCAGGCTCGGATCCCACACCAGCCACTCGAACTTGTTGTCCGTCGGCCGGCGGTAGATGTAGAAGTTCTGCGACATCGCGACGTAGCTGTCGAGATTCAGCGTCAGGTTGTCGAGCGCCATCGCTGTGAGGAAGCTGTCGAGATCCAGGATCTCGGAGATCTTCGCCTGGAGATCTTCCTGCGGCGTGCGGTTGAGCACGGCGATCAATCGGATGAGATCGGACCAGTCGTCTTCATCCTCGTGGGTTTTCTTCTCGAAGGTGCGCGCATAGGGGGCTTTCTCGTCGCCCCGGTCCTCGAACGTGCTCCCGATGTCTCCCTTGTACAACCAACCGTCCCGCTCGGCCTTTGGGAAGTGCTGATCGATGTAGTCGTCGTTGATCACTTCTCCCAGGAAGTAGATGCCATGGAACTGGTTGTTGATGTACAGCGCCGCGTAGTTCATCCGCGCTCCCTTCAGCCCGGCCGCGCGGGCCAGCTCATAGTAGGGCGCCTCACGGGCCATCGTGGGATCGAGGTTGAAGTTGTTCAGGTTGATGGAACCGATGCCCTTGATCTTCTGTCCCTTCGTGTACTCGTTGAACTTGATGCGGAACGGCTTCTTGACGCTGTTCACGCGCGCCGTCGAGTTCCCCTTGATGCGCACGCCGACCTTCTCGAACCTGACATCGCGCCAGGCAAAGCTCGCCTGGATATACGGCACATCCTCGGTGACGCTGTTGAAGTTGGCGAGCAATTGCTGGTACCAGTCCGGCTGCTCGAAGGTCAGGAACATCTCGTGAACTTCGTCCCGCTCGAACAGCGGGTGCGTGTCGGGCAGGGTTTGAGCGGACAGAGCCGCCACCCCAAGAAACACAAGGGTCTGCTTGATCATATGGAATCTCCCACCGCCAGCTCGAGTTGAGCAAGCTGCCGTACGTATTCAACCTTCTTTTCGAGCCACCGGTCTTTCAGCCGGATGCGCCTCACCTGCGCCGCCAGTACCGCCACGCGGTCGGTCCTTCCACTGGCGAGGAGAGTCTGAACACGGTCGATGGCGCGCGTCGCCAGTTCCTCATGCTGGCGCGCCATTGCCGCCAATTCCCCCGCCGATGCCTCCAATGCCGCCGCGGCATCTTCCACCTCACGGCGGATCCGGCGCTTCAGTGCCTCGTCTTCCAGCCGGCACTGGCTCCGTTGGGCGAAGGCCACCAGCCACTCGCCCCGTGCCTGCGACGAGCGGAGGAACGGAAGATCGAGTCCGACCTGGAATCCCCACGCCCCCCTGTCTGAGCCGTAGCCCGACCGGCGCGAGATCTGCGCGAAAGAGAACCACGGATACCGCTGGTTGCGGCTCAATCCTTCCGCAGCCGCCAGTTCACGGCATTCCGCGGAGACCTTCAGCAACGAGCCCCGGTTGCGCAATGCACGCGCCGCGAGTTCCGCCGAATCCATCCCCGCCGCTGGATTGGCCAGCAGCTCAGGCTCCGCCTCCAGCCGGGCGGACCCTTCCCCGTCCAGCCAGCGCCCCAACACACGCCGCGCGGCCCCGGACGCGTTCCGGGCGCGCCGCAGATCGTTCTCCGCGTCGGCCACGTCCAGCTCGGCGAGATCGAGGTCCCCGGCGTCCTTGAGCCCCGCCTCCACCTGCTTCCGGACCACATCGAGCAACTGGCGCCGGACCTCCAGAATCTGCTCTGCCTGTCCGGTTCGATGCTCGTCCAGCACAACTCTCCGGAAGACGAGCCTCACTTCCGCGGCGGTCTTGGCTTCCGCATCACGGATGTCCGCGCCTGCCGCCTGCTGCCGCGACTGCGCGATCTCGCGCTTCCAGCGAAGCTCGCCAGGCCGCGGAGGCGACCAGCGAACTCCCGCGCTAGTCCGGATCCCAAACAAGTCCGGATCAAACGCCAGACTGTTCGCACCCAGCCGGATCTCGGGCGTAGACAGCGACCCTGCCAGCCGGACCCGCGCGTCCGCCACCGTCAGCGACGCCCGCGCCGCCACGAGATCCGGATCGCTGCGCAGCGCCTCTTTGACGGCCTGCTCAATCGTGATGGCCGGGGCAAGCGAGGCCACCGCCAACAGGATCCAGATCCGGAGCTTCATCGCGACCCCCCAGCCAGGAACCGTACGTCCAGCGCCTCACCGTTGTCGAGCCGGGCGCCCGCGGGGATCTCCAGGATCACCTCGCGTCCCCATTCTGGCATTGAGGGGAGGACCCAAAACCGGGTCGGAAGCTGGGTCACAGTCTCCGGTATGCGCGCGATCTTGGTCCGGAATTCTTCGCGGTCCAGGCTCCGGCGCCTCAGCAACGCCGGCGCGCCCGCGCTGATCCGGGCCCCGTCCCGTTCGTTGACGTAGGCCACCACCTGCCGCGGTCCCGAGCCTTGCAGGATCAGGAAAGGTACACCAGCGGCCGCGACATCACCGGTCCGCGCGAGCAGCGACACCACCAGGCCGTCGGCGGGTGCGAGCAGACTGGCGGCTGCAATGCGTGCGCGCAACACCCGGATCGCCTCGTCCTGCTGCGCCGCCTGGTCCCGCATCGGTTGGACCCGTGGAGCATTCCCTGACGACCGGGTGCGCCAGGCGCGGAGGCGCTCTTCTGCCTCCCGGACACGGCGCTCCAGCGGCTCGATCCTGGCGGGTGCCTGCCGTAGGGTCTCGTCGGCGGTGCGGAGCCGCAGCTCCAACTCGTCCAGACGGTCGCGTTTGGCCAAGCCCTCCTGGACGAACCGCTTTTGCCGCGCGATCTCGTCGCGCAACGGCGCGATCTCCGCGGACTGTCTTTGCTGCCCGGCGCGGGCCGTGTCGAGGCGCGATGCCGCGTCGGCCAAGTCCGACTGAAACGCACGTTCCGTCTCGTAGCCACTGTTATCGATCTCCACGAGCGATGCCCTCTCTTCGCTGCCAGCCTGGCGCCGCCGCGCCTCGACCACTGCGATCTCGCGCTCGATCACCGACGTATCCAGGCGCGCGAGCAACTGCCCGGCCTTCACCGGCTGTCCCGGGACCACGGCGACCTCGGCCAGCTTCGCTGTCTCGGGCGACGCGATCCGGTGCTCCGGCGCGATGACCTGGGCCGGCGCGTCGGCCACGCCGGATTCCTCACGGATGATCCAGTAGGCGCCGCCGGCCGCGAGCACCCAGACAGTGAACGTCACCACGGTCCGCCAGCTCACATCATGCCTCCAGCCTCGTGTCCTCGAGCATCAGCGCGATTCCGGTCAGGCCCTGGACCCGGGCCAGCTCCTGGACCAGCGCCTGCCGCGAGTCATCGTTCCGGAACCGGACATGATAGACGTGCTCGCTCACCTCGCCCTGCCCGGCCTCCCGCACGGTGGCCAGCACGAACAGCCGGCAGTGGCGGCGCATGCTCTCGGCGGCGGCATGCGATGCTGGTCCGTCCCATGGGGCAGTGAAGCGCAACAGTCCGTCGAAGCTCTTTTGTGCGCCGAACGGGACATGGGCCAGGTACAGCGCGATTGCGCAGAACATCAGCGTCCCGAGCGCTCCCAGCGCGTAGGCACGGGTCCCTGCCGCGATCCCGCCTACCAGGGACGCGAACACGAACACCATGTCGCGCGGATCCCGCAGATTCGTCCGGAACCGGACCAGCGCCAGCGCACCCACCACGCCGATCCCCCAGACGATGTTGTTGCCGATGGCAAGCATCATCATTGCGGTCACGACGCCGCTCATCACCAGCGTCTGAACGAACGTCTGCGAGTACGACAGTCCCCGGTGCGACCATACGTACACGATCGCGATCAAGTGCGACATCGCGAATGCCGCGAGCAAAGATGCGGCAGCCGTGCGTAGATCCGCCACTGTCGCGGCGCTTACCGGGATCATCGGCCTGCCCATCCCCCGACGAACGCGTTGGGCCGCAGATCCCATGCCTGCTCGCCCTCCCGGGTCCAGCGCCGTACTGAGCGTCCGTACTTGGAGAATCCCCGCCGGATCAAGCCGAACCGCCGCGTCAGGTCCTGCAGCCATGCTGGCGCGCGGACCGAGAACTTCATCTCCATGATGTAGCTCGACGGCGTTCCGCCCATCGAGACCGCGTCGTCTACCAGGCGCCACGCGCGTGGATCGCCCGCCAACTGCCAGTCACGCACGGGTTGGCACCGGACCCGCCGGTCAAACGTCACCCGGACGTAGTCGTCAACGGTGCTGGTGAAGGCAAGCCGCTCGTACTCGACCAGCATTTTCGGGGTCGCGCGCAGCGTCTCCATGAGACGGACGAACTCGTTGTGTCCGGAGGAAACGCCGGAATGCCGGCAATGCCGCAGTTCCCGCGGGTCGGCCGGCGCCGAGGTCTTTTGGATCAGGTCCATGGATCTGCGCTTGACTTCGAGCTTGGCGAGTCCCGCACAGTCGCCGTAGCCGCGAATGCGCAGTTTGAACCGCTGCGGCGCGCTGTCCTCCGTGTCCCAGTAGCAACTCATGCGGTCGTTGTCCAGGTACAGACTGCGGATCGGGTACCAGGCGCCTCCTGTAGAGTGCTCATCGAGCGTGCAATACGGAGCAAGGTACTCATGGATCGTTTCCACCTGGGACGGACGGATCAGGTACTTGAACTCGTAGCGCGCGACACTGAGACCGTTTTCCGCCATCAAACGTATGAACGTAATTATGACGATTTGGTTGCAGCCCGGTCAGTTAAGAGACGTAAAGATTCGTTAAGCCGCGCGTCCACCCCCCTTGACACCGGTGCTCAAGCGCGACACCCTCGATGGATATGCGACCTCACCGAATCATATTCTGCCTGTTCGCAGCCGCTTCTCCAGTTTTCGCGCAAGAGGGCCGTGCCTCGATCGCCGGCCTCGTCCTCGATCCCAGCGGAGCGGCCGTGCCCGGCGCCACTGTCACCGTTCAGAGCCTGGACCGCAGCACGCAGTCCACCGCATCGTCGAGCGACTCAGGACGGTACCAGGTCGCCTTCCTGTTGCCGGGTAAGTACTCCGTCACTGTGGAGTCGCCCGGATTCAAGCGCTACGTCAATCCGTCGATCGAGTTGGCCACCGCCGAGCGGCTGGGCCTCGACATCCGCCTGGAGGTAGGCATCGCGACAGAGAGCGTCACCGTGTCGGAGAAGGCAGGGCTGTTGGAAACGGAGTCCTCGCAGCGCGGCCAGGTAATCACCTCGAAAGAGTTGCACGAGCTGCCCAACCAGGGACGAAGCGTTTTCCAAATGGTGTGGGCGGTGGCCGGCGTTACCCGGACCGGCACCGGCTGGGGATCCATGAGCCCGCAGGGTGTTGCAAACGCGACCGGATTCTCACTGAACGGCGGGCGGCCTGGAGAAAATGAGGTCCTGCTCGACGGCGTGAGCGACGTTCACGGCGGACGCCAGGTGAAGAACATCCCCTCGCTTGAAACGGTCGAGGAGTTCAAAGTCATCGCCAACCCGTACGATTCGACCTTCGGCCGGACCGGCGGCGGAGCCATCAGCTTCACCACCAAGGCCGGCACCAACCAGTTGCACGGTGTGGTCTGGGAGTTCCTCGGTAACAACAAACTGAACGCCAACGCCTGGCAGCTCAACCGGACCGGCACACGACGGCCGCAGAGCAATTCCAACATCTTCGGATTCGAGGTCGACGGCCCGGTCTACCTTCCGAAGCTCATCGACGGCCGCAACAAGCTGTTCTTCATGTTTTCGCACGAAGGCTGGCGCTTCCGTGGGGTCGATATCCAGCAGTTCACGATTCCGCTCGACGCGCAACGCGCGGGCAACTTCTCGCAACTGCTGGCAGCCAACGGGCAGCCTGTGCTTCTGTACGATCCGCTGACGACCCGCCCGGATGGCGCGGGCGGGTTCCGGCGCGATCCGTTCGCAGGCAATCAACTGCCTGCGGCGCGCATGTCTCCGATCGCGGTGAAGGCGGCAAGCTTCCTGCCGCGGCCGACGTTCGCGGGACAAGGTCCGGGACAAGTGAACAACTACGTCCGGCCCACGATGAACCGCTTCGGCATCAACCAGCAGGCGTCCCGGATCGACTACAACCTGGGCGCCAACAACCGGGTCTACTTCCGGTATTCGAACACGCCGTTCGAGGAGATCCGCGCTCTTGGCTGGGCCGGTGAGAACGTCGCGGAACCCAGTGGTAACGCGCCGCTCACGCGCAACGGCGTCAACTGGAGCTTCGACTGGACTTCCACGCTGCGCCCGCGCACGATGCTCAACGTCCGCTTCGGACTCACCCGCTGGGAAGACTTCGCGGGCAACCTGATCGGACGCGGCTACGATCCGCGCGAGCTCGGATTCCCGTCCAGCCTGGTGTCGCAATTCCTGATCCTGCAGTTCCCCCGGTTCGACATCGCCGGTGGATACGCGCCCATCGGCGCCAACCGCCCTGGGAACCTCGAAACCGACTACGCCTATAGCCTGCAGCCGAATCTGAACCTGGTCCGTGGCAGCCACGTCATCAAGGTGGGTGCGGAGTTCCGGCGGTTCGAGAAGAACCGCATCGGCTTGGGCGTCATCAGCGGCCAGTACTCTTTTGGACGCGATTTCACGCAGGCCAACCCGCTTCGCGCCGACGCGCTGTCCGGCAATGAGTTCGCCTCTTTCCTGCTCGGACTCCCCAATGGCGGACGCGTCGACAACAACATGCATCCGGCCTACAAGAACTACTACTACTCAGGGTTCTTGCAGGATGACTGGAAGCTGAGCCAACGGCTCACACTGAACCTCGGTTTCCGTTACGACTACGAGGCCCCGCTGTCGGAGCGGTACAACCGCCAGGTGCGCGGATTCGCGTTTGACCAGCCTGCGTCAATCGCAAGCCAGGTCCGCGGACTCACGCTGCGTGGCGGACTGCTCTATGCCGGCAACTCCGGCGCTTCGCGGCAGGCCTTCAATCGCGACTACAAGCGTCCGCAGCCGCGCATTGGCGTGGCCTACCGCGTGACGAACAACCTCGTGCTGCGGGGTGGATACGGCCTGTTCTTCCTCGGCCAGTACGAGGAGGGTCCGGGAACCGGATTCAGCCGGTCGACTCCGCTGATCGCCTCGACCGATGGCGGACTCACCCCCCGCGTCACGTTGTCGAATCCGTTCCCTGAGCCGCTGCTCCAGCCTGTGGGATCGACCCTGGGACTTGCCACTGATTTGGGCCTCGGCATCTCCGCCCAGTTCCTGAACCGCCGGCATCCCTATTCGCACCAGTTCTCCTTCGGATTCCAAACCCAGTGGAGCGGATGGGTGCTCGAATCGGCGTACCAGGGGAACATCACGCGCCGCCTGCCCGTGGGCATGGCGATTAATAACCTTCCTGTCGAGGAGCTGGGACGTCCCAACGCCTACTACACCGACCGTATTGCGAATCCGATGGCCGGACTCATCCCGAACAACTCAGGAAAGAACGGCGCCACGATTCCGCGCCAGGAACTGCTCCTGCCCTATCCGCATTTTGCCGGTATCGGACTGTCGGGCATCCCGATCGGAACCCAGAGCTACCACGGCTGGCAAAACAGCGTGAAGAAGCGCTTTTCGCAAGGCTACACGTTCCAACTCGCCTACACCGTGTCGAAGACGATCGAAGCGGTGTCGCCGCTCAACGCACAGGACTACAACGGCGCGAATCCGTTGAAGTCCGGGCTGGAGCGCCGGCTGCTCGAATGGGATGCGCCGGAGAAGCTCGCGGTGCTGGCTACCTACGAGCTTCCGGTAGGACGGGGCAAGCGCTGGGGCAAGTCGATGGGTGGACTCGCGAACGCCCTGGCTGGCGGCTGGCAGTTGAACGGCAATTGGACCCGCCAAAGCGGATTCCCGGCGCCGTTCCCGAACGCCGCGCCCAACAGCGCCACGAGCGCGAAGCTCGGTCCGGACGCCCGCACCCGCGAGCGCTGGTTCGACGTGAACCTGTGGCGCGATTCCGCCGGGCGTCCCGTGCCGGTCCAGGCTCCGTTCACGCTGCGGAACTTCCCCACCCGGTTCGGCGATGTCCGGCTGCCGATGTTGAACAACCTCGACCTGTCCCTGTTCAAGGACTTCTCAATCACCGAGAAGATCCGGCTCAACTTCCGCGCCGAGTGGTACAACATCACCAACACGCCCTGGTTCCCGCGTTTGGATACCACCAGCGTGACGGCGGCGAATTTCGGAAGCCTGAATCTCAGCCAGACGAACACTCCGAAGAGGGCAGTGCTGGGCTTGCGGCTGCTTTGGTAGAGGTTATTTATCGCCCGCTGCCGTCAGCGCCAACGGGAAGGGGTTCGAGCTTCCGGTGACGGACGACTCTCCCCAGATGATGTTGTATCCCCCCGCGACGTTGGTGCCCCAGATAATGTTCGATCCCCAGATGATATTGTTCGGCAGGATCACATTTTGTCCCCATACCAGGTTGGTGGCCCACGCCGAGCTCTCGCCCCAGATAATGTTCAGCGTCCCGAGTCCCGGGTACGCCGTGCTCAAGACGACCTTCCCGTTGACGACTTGAGCGAGGGGCGAGATCGCGGACTTGGTCGATCCGATCTTCTCTGTTGATCTCAGTGCTTCGTCCGCGGCAACGTACCCGGCTCCCGCGGTGAACACGTCGTGCTGAACCGAATAACGGGTATTGGTGGCCGAGTCAATGATCGATGCCGTGGGGACGAACCCTTTCCATGCGGTCTTCATCAACCGCGCCTTCACCTGGTCCGGGGTCATCGTGCTGTCTTTGTGGATGATCATGGCCGCGACACCCGCAACGACCGGCGCCGCCATGCTCGTGCCGCTGAGCTTGAGGTACTGCTTGGAATCCATCACCATCGCATTGCCCGGCAACAGCGAGGTGAGCGTGCTGGGAAACACGGTGCGCGCAACCATTAGATTCCCGGGCGCCACCAGGTCCGGCTTCACCACGTGGTCGATCGCGGTGGGCCCTTTGGAGCTGAAGCTGGAGACAGTATCATCGCTCTGACTGTCGCTTCCATCCTCTGGATTCCGCGCTGCGCCAACGGTGATCACGAACGGATCGTTGCCGGGGGCCGCGATCGTTGCGTATCCCTGAGTCGTGGCGTATCGTCCGAGGTTGCCCGCTGCCACAACCACGACGATGCCCGCCTTCCACGCCCGCTCAACCGCCTGGCAAAGTGGATCCGTTTGAAAGCTTTGCGTCACTGGCCGCCCGAGGGACAGGTTCATCACGCGGATGTTGTGCGTCGATTTGAGCTGAATCGCCCGATCGATGGCCGCGATCACTCTGCTGTCAGTGCTCACGCCCTGTCCGTTGAGCACACGCAGGTTGATAATATTGACCGCCGACGCCACTCCCATGTAGTCTGTCTTGTCACATTTTGAATCCGCGCCCAGAATCGAGGCGACATGGGTGCCATGGCCGAACAGGTCGGCGACGCCGGAATCGCTGGCGAAGTTCTCGCTATAGACGATGCGCGAAGAGGAGCAAGAACTCCCTCCTCTCAGGGCATCGAGCGGTGATACCCCGCTGTCGATGACCGCTACTCCGATTCCTGTGCCAGGGTAGGCGCCCTTCGACGATCCGCTGAGACCAGCAGCTTCCCGCGCCTCGTCCGGATCAAAATGCTTCGAAGCTGCCGCGGACACCGTCCGGTCCACTGAGATGGACCGGATCTTGGGATCCTTTCTGAGCGTCTCAATGAGACTGCGGTTCGTCCGCAGGGAACCCATTCTCAGTTGCCGGTGGGACTTGTGGTTCCTACCGCCGCCCGAAGTGATGGCCTCCTCGCGCTTGCGGCGGGACGTGTCGTCGTCATCGTCCTGGTAAACAACGATGACGTTGGACTCCCCTTGTCCGCTCAAGAGCTCCGGGTCAACGTGAGCAGTGCGTGAATTCGCCGACGCAATGGCCGCTGCCAGAGTAATGGTCAGTGTGATTCGCTTCATGCCGTTGACGTTGCAGGTAGCCTGCCAAATGCGAACTTCCGTGCATTCAATGACCTACGGGTTTGCGCCCGCCGCCAGGACGACATCTTGTCCGGTGGATCCCGACAGGTTGTCGTGCTGACCGGTCCGCAGCCCGGGCTATCCTGCCCCGAAGCGTGATGACGCTGGTCAGAGCCACGGTCCGGTTCTTCCCGGACATCGCGGACCCGGCGTCGAGATGATCTTCGCTGGCCGGCTGCGGGACCGGCTGGGCTTGCGGCTGCTTTGGTAGAGGCTGGTCCGGCTTCACGGTGATGACGAACGGATCGTTGCCGGGCACCGCGATCGTTGCGTATCCCTGAGTCGCCGCATGGCGTCCGAGGTTGCCCGCTGCCACAACCCGGCGATGCCCGCCTTCCACGCCCGCTCAACTGCCTGGCAAGTGGATCCGTTTCGGAACTCGCCCCTCAGGGCTACTCCCGCTCCTGTGCCCGGGTAGCGCCTTTCGACGATCCGCCGAGACCAACAGCGCCCCGCGCCTCGTCCGTGGACGTCGCTGAATCGAACTACCGATTGGGGGTCTCTTTGCGCGGACGTGAACCCGCGATCTCCGCGGGAGTGCGTGGATTGAGAGCAGACAGCCAAGGAACAGCAGCACTCCTTAGCGCTTTACTACGATGTCCTTCGTATCCGCAACCCTCCGCCGATGTGGGCCCTGAACTCTTCTGTTCAAACTCAGAAGCTATACCGGATCCCCATGACGCCGTGGGAATTGAGCCGGAACTGGCCGAGGAAATCGCCCGCCTTTCCCCGGATCAGCGTGAACCCCGCCGTCCCGCGCCAATGCGCTCCAAACTGCTGGGAGTACTCGCTCTTCCACCAGACACCATCGCCGTTCTGCCGTACCGCGGTCTCGAACGCCAGCGTCCTGCGTGAATCAATCGTGTACTGCGCCCTGCCGAGGAACGACCGGGCGAGGCCCCGGTCCGGCGCGAATGAGAACGGGTTGCGCCGCGCCGTCACCGCCTCACCGCCGTAGCCGCCCACCACTACCCACTCACCCCAGGTCCGCTCGATCTGCACGACATAGAGCACGTATTCGTCGGCCACCGTGGTCCGGCTGCGGAACCACGCCGTCTCAGCCTTCACCGTGAACCATGGTAGCGGCACGGCGGCATCGGCCCCGTACAGCCGCAGCGACGGATGAAAGCGCTCAAACTCGATCGCACCCCGCAGCAGGTTCAGCCGGGGATCGAGCAGAGGCAGGTAGTGAAATCCGTCATAGAATACCGCTGAGAATTCATAGCCCCGCCCATTGTGGTTCCACCGCGCTCCGAACTGGGTCCGCCCGGGAATGCGCGGACCCAGATCGGTGAACCGGAACTGCGACAGCTCTGGCGGGACCACCACCCAGCGCTGGTTCAGAAGCGGAGTCCGTGCGGGCGTGAACCGCGGCGATACCACCAGGTCAAGCGTCTCGCTCCCGCGCTCCACCGTGACGCGGCCCGCGGTGACACCGAGAAAATCGTTGTCCACCACGCTCAGGTAGTCGCGGGGCGCGAACCGGTCCAGCGGATTCAGAATGTCCGCCTTGCCCCACCGGATGAACTGCTTGCCGGCTTCCACCGTCACTCCGCCGCGATGCCACTGCGCGCTCAGCCGCCGCAGCGACAGTGCCGGACGCTGGATCCGCCGGTCCTGCCAATCGAACCGGAGTTTGCGCTCTACCATCCTGTGCGTATCCACCCGTGCGTCCACCGACCCGTAGACCGCGAGGTCCCGCTGAACCCGCAGCGACGGCTCCCAGCGGATCAGCGCTTCGCCCACGGCATGGCCACTGTCTCCAGGCGCGGCTTGCGGATACAACGTAGCCCGCGTGTCGATGAATCCCCGCTGCGTGAATGTCTGCGCCTCCAGCAGAACAGCGGCCGCAAGCGCCAGCGCGAGCCTCATGATCCCCGGCGCAGAGCCTGCAGCGTGAACCCGCTCTCGCTCAACGGCACGTTGTAGTCGAGCTTGTCGAGCTTCATTACAGTCTTGCTCTTGCGCGTGACATCTTCCACTTCGAGCGTGCGTGCGGTCCAGATTCCCTTGACGTTTTCGAAATCGCCATACCGGATCCTCCGCACCAGCGCGTCCTTCCTGAACGCCTCCACGCGCACGAACGCGTAGAGATCCTTGCGGATCCACACCAGTGACCGCGTGTACTGCGACGAACGGCCCGGACGCGGTTGCGATTCGAGCTTCCAACACACCGCGCCCTCCACAGTCTCCTCCCCGAGCAGCTTGTAGTCGTGATGGGCGGAGTCGCGCTCCTCCAGATCCTCAAAGCTGAAGTCGGTGCCAAAGAAGCGTGTCGACCGGTCCTGCAGCGCGATCCTCCGGTCACGCTGGATGGCCGGCGTCCACATCCACTGGTCCGATGCGCGGTCCTTATGATTGTGGATCAGCAGCGCGACTCCCTTCACCTCAGCCGGAGCAGTGAACCGCAGCACCGCCTTGCTGTCGCCGAATGCGCCGATCCGGTCATACTGCCAGCGTTTCTCCGCCATGCGATTCTTGCCGTCGAGCACCTGCAATGTGCCTTCGTAGTGCTGCGAGTTTGACCGTGCGCGCTTCTGTGCCTCGTCCACGATTTGCCGCGCATCCTGAGCGGTTGCGGCAATGGCGGCGAGGGCGGGAATGATCCATCTATTCATATTCGAGGGACTCCACCAAGGATGCGCGCAATGCCGCTTCCGCGGGCCACAGGGCCGCTAGAAACGCGGCGCCCACGATCACCGGAAACAGCGCCAGCGCGAATCGGAACGGATACACGTAGTCGAGGTCGAGTCCAGCCATATCGCCTCCGATCATTTCGATGTTGTAATAGAGCGTCACCGCGCCCATCAGCCATCCGAGCACCAGTCCGACGGTCCCGATCGCCACCGCCTCGAGCCACACCGTGTTGCGGATCTGGTTCCGGAGCCCGCCCACGGCCTGCAGGACGCCCAGCTCGCGCCGGCGGTCGGCGATCGACACCGTCATCGTGTTGACGATCCCCATCACTGCCACGATCAGCGCCACCAGCAACTGGATGTAGGTCATGCCGAACCACTGTTCAGTGTTCCGCATGATCAACTCCCGGATCGACGCATTGGTGAACACGAACAGCTTGCGATTGGAGCTGAAGCGCTCAATGATGCGGCGGCGCACCGCTTCCGGATCCTCGCCCTTGCGCAGATAGACGCGGAACGCATTCGCCGTCTCGTCCTTCCAGACGCGGGAGTAGAGCGACCGGTCGATGATGAAGGCGCCCTGCTGATCGGAGAAGTCCACGCGCGTGCCCAGGACCGGCACTTTCAGAATCCCTTCGGGCGAGGCGAGCTCCAGGACATCGCCCTTCTTGATCCCACGGATTACCGCCAGCGTGGTCGATAGAATGGCCCCCTTCCCCTCGCTCGCAAGCTGGACCATCTCCACCGGGTCCGCATCCACCGGCTTGTATTTCACCCTGCCCGCTACCTGCCGGACATCGACCACCACCGCCATCGCCGGCACGCCCTTCAACTGGACCCGCACGGTCCGCACCGCCTGCACTTCCTCGACCCCCGGAACCTGCGCGATCTCGCTGGTCATGGACAACGGAAACCGGTAGCTGCGCTGGGTGACACTCTCGGTCGGCGCCACGAACAGGTCCGGATTCAGCGTGTCGTCCACCCAGTCGAGCAACTGGGTGTAGATCGCGCGCGACACCCCGGCGAAGCCCACCGCGAGCGCCAGCGACAGCATCACCGCGGCGACCGTGGCGGAAGTCCGGCGCGGCGCCTGGATCAGGCTGTCGGCGGCGAGCGTGCCTTCCACCGGGCGGATCAGGCGGAGCAGCGGACGCAGGCTCAGCGCGATCCAGTGGGACAGCGACGGCGACAGCAGCACGAGCGCGAGCACCATCAGCCCGTATCCGAAATAGAAGATCGTGAGCGTCGGTCGCGTGACCACAATGGCGATGGAGACCGCCGCGAGCACGAGCGCGGCGATCCGCCGGATCCGGTTCTCGCCCTCGCTCAGCACCTGATAGCGGCCCTTCTGCAGCGCCTTTACGGGATCCACGCGGGCCGCGCTCCGCGCCGGGAGCCATCCGCCCACCAGGCTGACCGCGGTCCCCAATGCCACCGCCGCCGCCATGGTCCACGGACTCATGCTGACTCCGTCCGGCATCTGATGCGTGCCGTACAGTTCGCGCACCATGTTGCTCATGAACGGCGAAAGCGAGCGCGCCATCAGCAGTCCGAGCCCGAGGCCAAGGATGGATCCCGCCAGCCCGGCGGCGGCGCTCTCGGCGAGAAACATCCGCAGTACGTCTCGCTCCGAAGCGCCCAGCGCGCGCAGGATTCCGATCTCGTTCCGCCGCTGCGTGATCGCAATCGAGAACGAGTTATAGATAATGAACACGCCGATCATCAGTGCGAACACGCTGGTGAGATTGATCGTGATCGACAACGACCGCGAGATGGCGTCAAACTGCTGAGTGCGCGATGCCGGGGGCAGCACGTCGTAGCCTTCGCCCACCACCGCGCGGACCTTGTTCTGGGACGTTTCGAGATCCACGCCTTCCGCGGCGCCGATGTCAATGCGGTCGAACCGCCGCCCGCGTCCAAAGATGAACTGCGCGGCGTAGATGTCCATC
Organism: Acidobacteriota bacterium; assembly: GCA_016871015.1. Taxonomy (GTDB): domain Bacteria; phylum Acidobacteriota; class Terriglobia; order Bryobacterales; family Bryobacteraceae; genus SYLY01. The sequence goes on from VFZX01000028.1 coordinate 35,122, forward strand.
ACTGCGACATTGCCGCCGAACGCGCCCGCAAGTCCATCGGACTTCATCAGTCCCCGCACGGTGAACTGCCGCGGACCCTGCATGGTGTCGAGCGTGATGCGCGATCCGCGCTGAATGCCGTTGGCTTCGGCGAATTTCCGGGACAGGATAAGCGAGTCCGGCTGCGCGAGGAAGACCAGCGGATCCTCCACCACATCCTCTTCGCCGCCCTCGATATCGTAGTCGCGCAGGGACCGGTCGCCCGTCATGTCGACGCCCAGCACCAGCAGGTTGCCCTGGCCCTTGAGATTCGTGTTCAGCACCGCTTCAATGACCGGCGCTGCGGCTCCCACCTCCCGCACCGACTGCACCGCCTCGAGCACTTCCTCCGGGACTCCGGTCTCTCCGGCCGACACCTGCAACTGCGCTTTGCCCGCGATCCGGTTCACCGTTGCCGCAAAAGCCTGGGCTACGGTCTGGTTCGCGCCATGCATGCCCACGAACACGGCGACACCCAGCATGATTCCAGCCAGCGTGAGGACGCTCCGGAGCCGGTGTTTGCGCACGTACGGCCAGGTGAGCAGGCGCAACAGCGTCATCGCCTACAATCTCCGGTCATCGGCGATCCGGCCGTCGCGCAGCGTCAGGATCCGTTGCGCGGCATGCGCCACCTGCATGTCGTGCGTGACGATCAGGACGGTTGTGTTCAGCCGCTGGTGCAAATCGGAGATCAACCGCAGGATGTCGGCGCCGGTGGCGGAGTCGAGGTTCCCAGTGGGCTCGTCGGCGAGCAGAACCGGCGGATAGACTGACAGCGCGCGGGCGATCGCGGTCCGTTGGCGCTCACCGCCCGACATCTCGTCCGGGAGATGCTCCATCCGCGCGCCGAGCCCCACCAGTTCGAGCAGCTCCTGCGACCGCTGCTGGATTTTCGCGCGCGGCCATCCGCGCAGATGAAGCGGCAGCGCGACATTGTCGAAGCAGCTCAAGCTCGGCAGCAGATTGAAGAATTGGAAAATGAAACCGATCTTGTCGCGGCGGACGCGTGTGACACCGTCGCCGGACAACCCGCCCAGGCGCTCACCATCAAGCTCGATCTCGCCCGAAGTCGGACGGTCCAGCCCGCCAATCAGGTTCAGCAGGGTGGACTTGCCAGAGCCCGAAGGGCCGATGATGGCGACCATTTCGCCCTTGTCGATGTGGAGGTCCGTGGGATGAAGCGCGGTCACGGTGCGCTTCCCGTCAAAGCACTTTGAGACCTGCGAGAGGCGGATCAATCTCTATGATGGCATAGCGGTTGTACCATTGAGGGTTATGCCCATACAGACCACTGTCGTTGGCAGCTATCCGGTTCCAGCCTGGCTGACCGGCGACACCAGCCGCGTGACGTTGCGCGACGCGATCATGGTTGTCCTCAAGACGCAGGAACTCGCGGGAATCGATGTTGTCGCCGACGGCGAGCTGAACCGCTTCGACCCAAGCCATCCGGAAACCAACGGGATGATCGACTACTTCGTCTCGAAGATGGACGGCATCCGCACGCGCTATTCGATCACCGACATCCGCAAGTTCCGCGAGGATGCCGGACTCACCTACCGCACGGATCCGGCGGGAATCGTCACCGGCGAGGTCGGCGACGGCACGCTGAATTTGCTGCGCGACTATGAGTTCACCCGGCCGTTGACGAAGGCGCCGATCAAGTTCACATGCACGGGTCCGCACATGTTGACCAAGGTGTTGACGGACCGGCACTATGGCAGCCGCGAAAAGCTCGCGATGGAGGTAGCGGGAGTCCTGCGGCGGCAACTCGAGGTGATCCATGCGGACGTGGTCCAGATCGACGAGGCCAACATTAGCGGCCATCCCGAGGACCGGCAGTGGGCGCTTGAAGCCATCAATCATGTACTCGAAGGAGTCTCCGGACGCCGCGGAGTCCATATCTGTTTTGGTAACTACGGCGGCCAGAGTATCCAGAAAGGATTCTGGCGGGATCTGCTCGGGTTTCTAAACGGACTTAAGTGCGATCACCTGGTCCTTGAGTTCGCCCGGCGGGGTTATGACGAGTTGGAGGTGTTCCGTGATCTGGACCCGCGGATCGGGCTGGGATTGAGCGTGGTCGACATCAAAGACAACGCCATCGAATCCGCTGATTTGATTGCGCGGCGGATCGAGCATGCGGCCGGGATTCTGGGTCCCGGACGGATCCCGTTTGTCCATCCGGACTGCGGATTCTGGATGTTGCAGCGGAGCGTGGCGGATGGAAAGATGCGGGCGCTGGTGGCGGGCCGGAACCAGTATGAGGGCAGGAGTTAGAGCATTTTCACGTATAATAAAAAAGCTCCACGCGAATCCGCCAACTGAGAATGGCTAGGGCCCTAGGAATTGACCTGCGTAGGCGGGTGATTGCGGCGCGTCAAGAAGGGGACACGGTTGAGGAGACAGCCGAGCGGTTCAGTGTGAGCATATCGTGGGTGTCGAAGGTCTACCGGCACTACTTGGCGACGGGCAGCGAG
>VFZX01000029.1 GCA_016871015.1 Acidobacteriota bacterium
AGGGCATCCCCCAGCTTAACCGCTGTCCCCCGGTTACCCTTCGTTTGTGTCAACCGCCCACCGGCACACTTGTCAAGGATGTCTCCGGTTCGCACAAGAGAAGGACTGATTATATAAGTCCTTTATCTGAGTAGTGAGCGCGGCGCGAATCGAGTCTTCAACCTACTGATTAAGAGACAGGAGGCTCGATGGACCAGACCAGGTAGTGCTTCGCAAGATCGTTTGGGAGGAAATGGTGTATGCGAGGATGCGATCCGAGTACTTCGGCGAGCTCGTTCACATGTATCAGGAACGCGACAAGTGGTTTCGACTCGTCGTGCTCGTTCTCAGTTCCGGATCTGTATTCTCGGCGATGTCGTCGGTGGATCCGATGACAAAATTGATCGCGCCTGTTCTGGCCACAGGCGGAAGTTTCTGGCTGCTCCTGAGCCACTATGCGAGCCTCTCGAAACATGCCAGCGACCTCAGCGCCGGCTGGGGCGCGATTGCACGGGATATGGAGGCGCTATGGAACAATTTGGAGGCGCCTGACGCGGAAGCCATGTACCACCGGCTGAATGATGGAGCCGGAACGCTTTCCAAATCCGGTACGAAGTTCCCACGCATTGAGAAGCGCCTGATTCGCTGCCTCGACCACTCCGCTGCGCTGTTGACTTCGCGATATGCCTCAGTGATGCGAGACCGCACCGCCCCCACCTCCGCCGCCCTCGCGGAAAAACGATCCGTCTAGTAGCGCCCCGGATTCTCGTACCAGATCACACCCAACTGGTCCACCTCTTCAGTCGTGACCACATCCGGGTCGCCGTCGCCGTCGAAGTCGGCCAGCTCGACGAGGTCGAACTTGACACCCTCGGGACCCGAGATGTCGACGGGACGCCAGGCGCCTGACTCGTCCTGGGTCAGATAGTAGACACCACGCTTGTCACCCTTGGCCCCTTCATTCGACACCAACAGGTCGAGCTTGGTGTCAAGGTTCAGGTCCACTGCCCGGACCGCCTTGGCGATTCCGGCGTTGGCGTGGATGGGGATCACCGTGGGCGACCAGCGCTGTCCGTCAGCAGAGCCGCGCTTGTGGAAGTGGATCTCGTTGGGACGCACGGCGGCGAGCACGTCGCGCAGTCCGTCACCGTCGAAGTCAGTATAGTCGATGAACATCACTTCGCGGTCCTGTGAGCCGACCGGGTGCTCGGTCCAGGGCTTGGTCTGGTCGGCGGCTGATCCGGGATTCTCGAGCCAATACACGCCCGAGCGCGCACCGCGGCGGTCCGAGAACAGGATGTCCTGGTCGCGGTCGCCGTCCATGTCGGCGGTGATGATGGACATAATCCAGCCGGCGGGCCGGAGCGGATGCCAGGTCCAAGCCGCGAGGTCACGGGGCTTGGCGGGGGCACGGAGCCAGCCGATCGCGGCATCCGGACCCTTGGCGCCGGCGACCAGATCCGTGCCGTGGCGCGAGTCGACTTGAAGGGGCACGGCGAACATCCACTGCATGAGGTCTTTGGCGGCGGGAATGGGCTCCGTTTTCCAGGCCGCGCTGTCCCAGTAGCGGTCCGGATCGTTGGGCGCCCAGTGGACGAACAGCGAGCGGGTCTTGCCCTCGCAGGCCGACACCACGTCGATCCAGCCGTCGCCGTCGACGTCCACGAACTGCGCGTCCTCGGCCGATGGAACCGCGCCCACTGTGACTTGCCTCCATTGGCGGCGCGAGTCGACGCGGGAAGGGAACAAGTAGACCCGGACGACGCCACCCTGCTCCCAGCCCGTAACCACGTCGTGGCGTCCGTCGGTATCGACGTCCATGAGCTTGACGCCGTCCGCGCCGCGTGAGGTGTTGTCGATCGTATGGCGCGGCCACGGTGCGCCGGAGAACGCTACCTGGAAAGCGAGCACGAGCGGGAGCATGGATTTGATTATCGCGCGGGCGGCAGACTCCGCCGCGTGAGTCCGGTGATTTTCTCCGGGCCGGGCGGCGGGCCGAGGAAGCTGGCGGCGAGTCCGGTGGCAACGGTGATGGCAGTCCCCAGGAATCCGTAATAGAACGTCGAGATCCTGCCCAGTGCCTCGATCCAGGGCGGGGCGCTCGATCCTGCGACGAGCTTCGACACCGGCACTGCGATCGTGGCCGCGAATCCGAGCAGCGCACCGGCAAGCACGCCTGAGGCATTGGCCCGGTGAGAGAGCATTCCCAGGAGGAAGATTCCAAGCAGGACCCCGGCGAACGGGTACATCACGATGTTCAGAATCTGAAACACACTGTGGCGCGTGCCCAGATATTGAATGCCGAGCGCTGAGGCTACCACCAGCACGCCGAGGCCGAGCAGGAGCAGCCGGGCGCTCCGGACGCTCTTCTTGCGGCCTGCGAGGAGAGCCCCCGCGGCCGCGGCCATGCCGGACTCAATGCTCGTGATCACGGCGGCCATCATGGCGACAATCATGAGTCCGCGCGCGCCCGAGGGAAGCACGCTCATGACGAATACGGGCAGCGCGTCATCCGGTACGCGCATCTTGGCCCCGATCTCCGGGTGCAGGTGGAAGTAGGCGAAAATGATGATCCCGAGGAACGGATAGATGAGCGACACCGGTTTCAGGAACAGCCCGTTGCGCCACAGGGATTGCCGGGCCACTGCTTCGGAGCGCGCCGTGAGGTATTGCTGCAGGACCACCTGGTCGGCGCCGGAGGCCGACAACATGCCGACCAGCCCGAGCGCGAGTCCGCTGACGACGCTGATCTCGGTGTAGAGGCTGAACAGGGGAGGCGCATTGAACCGGCCACTGTCCGCCGAGATGCGGATCACCTCACCGAGTCCGCCCGAGTATTGGATTCCCAGCACGATCATAGTGGCGAGCCCGGCCAGCAGGAGGAAGAACTGGACGACATCGGTCCAGATGACGGCGTGCATGCCGCCGAGCAGCGCGCACGCGATGCCCAGTCCGCCGATCAGCAAGATGGACGGCGTTGTGGTCCAGCCGAGCATGCGTGAGATCACGAGCGATGCCGAGTAGAGCATCGTGGCCATCCACAGCAGCCGCGAGCAGAGGAAGAATAGCGTGGCGCACCGGCGTACCGGATCGCTGAATCGCAGCGACAAATACTCGTAGGCCGAGGTGATCCGCAGGCGGAAGAACAGGGCGGGGTAGAGCCAGACCACCACTGGAACGGCAAGCAGGATCCCGACCGTCTGGAGTCCCACCCAGATGGTCCCGTCGGGGCGGTTCAGCCAGCCCGTGTAGCCAAGGAAAGTATTCGTGCTGAACAACGCCATGTACATGCTGATCGCGATTGGCCAGCTTGCCATCGACCGGCCTGCGAGCAGCACGTCGTCCTGATGCTTCATCTTGCCCGCGTGCCAGGCGGCGATTCCAAGCAGAACTACCGCGTAGAGCGCGATGCAGATCCAATCCAGCCGGTCGACGGCCACTTCTACTGCCGTGTCAGGACGGCCCGCGTCTCGGCAGTGTTGTTCTGGACCTTGATCCGGCGGACCTGCGTGAGCGTCGAGCCGTCGCCCGACAAGGTCCACTCGTCTTCCATGGCAATCGTCTCTTTGCCTTGAAAGTTCAGCCTATGGGAGAACCTGAGTGTCGATCCCTCCCACCGGACCCGGCTCCGCAGCTCACTGCTCTTGACCGGATTCACGGATTCCGACCCGTCGGTGGCGTACTTGTACTCCGCACGGCCCGGCGCCATTCCACCCTTCTGTTCCGTGGCTACGAGGAGGCTGGTGCCTTTCTGCTCGACCTTGGTCACCAGAGAATCCGGTGGCGGGATCGCGCCGAACTCGCTGCGCGCCCTGTCGAGTTTCCAGGTCCCGTTGATGTCGGGATCGGCAGCGGCCAGGATGGCCGCGAACAGGAATACCGGCAGGCAGCGCATGATGCCAGTCTACTCCATCACTGAGGGCGCTGGACAGTGATTTGGATCGCGTCGCTCTGTGTGGCAGTCGCCAGGCTCCGCACCTGAGCGACATAGACACCGGGACGAAGGTCGTCCGGGATCTGGGCGGTAATCTGGCCCGGTGCGGATTGCAGCAGCGGGATCTGGAGATCGGAAAGAGTCACGCAGGATCCCCCCAGGACATAGGGGAGCGGCGCCGTGTCCGCCGTCGCCGGCGTAGCGAGATTGGTGCCGGTGATGGTGATGAAGGCGCCAGGGCCGAACGCCGTGGTCCCGTTGTTCGCGTTGAGGATTCCACGGCTGCCCGCCGACACAAGCGGACGGACCGGCGCGCCGGAACGCTGGAGCGGGATCACGGCGAGACCGGAGAGCGTGATTACGTATGCCGTGCCTTGCGAGTCAACCACCATGTGGCGCGCGGGGACATTGGCGCGCTGGGCGCCGAAGACGAGGAATGCCGGATTGTCGGGTGCGATGGCGACCACTGATTCGGCGCCCGTCCGGATGTTTACGAGCTCGATCGTGGGCCGGGCGTCGTCGCGCGTGGCGGCCAGAATATTTGCCCGGACCGGAACCGTGAGCCGCACAAACTGGTTCTCGTCAAGGGCCCAGGACGAAGCCACGTGCCGCTGCCCGGAGCTGACCACGGTCTGGGTCGGAGGCTGGCCGGGAGCGGCAGGAGGTCCGAACTGGACCACGCCGGGACGCTCGGCACCGCCAATCACCGCGAGCGACGGGCTCAGGATCAGGCCGTTGAGCAGGAAGTAGGAAGCTCCGGGACCTGCCGCGGACGGCCCGAAGTAGCTTTGAATCGGCGCCTGGTTGACGGTCCGGCGGACGGTGTATTGATCGGCAAGACCGTCGTACAGGTAGGCGTTGCCGTCACCGCCGAGCAGCGCGAGCCTGTCTCCTCCGGCCGTGGCCGCGAAGAAGATATTCGGTGCGCCGGCCACGATGGTCGTCGTTGTGTTGTTCGGTGAGATGATCGGGCTGGCGGGGCGCGGAAGCGCCTGGTTGCCGAGCAGCCTCCACAGTCCGCCGTTCGACATCACGAACTGGACACCGGACACGCTCACACCGATGGCGCGCGGTGTAATGGCGCCCTGGGCGCCGGCGCGCGGGATCGGAGGGAATTCAGCTTGTCCCACGACGCGCCGCGCGTCGAGGTCGACGATGCTGATCGACTCACCCCCCGCGTTGCCGACGTACAGCGTGTTGCGGTCGAGCGAAATGGCCATCGAGTGGGGGAGCTGTCCAACCTCGATGGGCTCGATGAAACGCTGCCGGCGTGTATCGAACACCTCGATCCGGTTGTATCCGGAGTTGGCGATGTAAACGCGTCCCCGCGGCTCATCTAATACCAGCTCCCACAGCCCCTCGCCATTGGCGAGCGACACGGGCACGGGGTGAATGACGCCGCGCTGATCGCTCTGGCGGAAATTCATGTACACGCGGATCGTGTTCGGAAGGTTGATCGCCTCGCGGGAGGTCAGCGTGACGTTGATGGGGGCGCCGCCGCCCAGTCCCGCGCCGGTGAACACGTTGGTCCCCGGCTGGCGCTGGACTCCGGTCCGGCCCGGCTCCATCACGAAATCGATCTGGGAAGGCGCAAGGCCGCTCTTTGCTTGCGCAACCAGAGCGGTGGTCAAGACTGGCACGGCGAAGGTCAGCCGTCCGCTGCCGAGATTGTTGACCCGCACCGTAGCGCGCGCAATGCCGCGGTTGCACAGGTCGTTCGCCAGGAACACCTGTGTTGAGTCCGGCATGATGATCGGATGCTCGAACAGTTGTCCCAGCGGGAGGTCGACAATGCCCGACTCCGACGTCGCAAAGGCGCGTGTGCCGTCCTGAGCGGTCACGATCTTTCCCAGAATGCTCTCCGGCAGCCGGATCCCGAGCCGCACGCCCAGATTGCGCGAGTTGGCGAGCAGCATGACGTCTGAAAGCGGCCGGGCGTTCGGCGCTCCTTGTGCGATGTTGAACGCGCCGTAGACGGTCTGGCCGTCGGGTGAAAAGGCTGTGCCTCCGAAGTTGTTGGGGAGGTTGATGACGGGATTGAAGCCCTGCTGCGTCAGGATGAACGGGTAGTTGGCGGTGTTCATCTGCGCGATCACGTTCAGCGTGGTCACGTCATAGAGCGTTGATCCGGCCATGACACGGGAGCCATCCGGTGACATCGAAAGTACAGTGGACTGTCCGGTCACCGTGCGGTTGCGCAGAACCGTGCCCGAAGCGACCTCGTAGACGAACAGCGTGGTCTGGGCGTTGTTGGCCGTCTGGTTGATGGCCACCATTCCAATGATGAACTGGCCGTCCGGAGTGCGGATCAGACGCCCGGGGAATGCGGTCTGCGGGCGGCCAAGAAAAACAGCCGGCAGCGGGTTTGGAGTGGAGATCGGTGGAGGCGATGAGACGGGAATGAGTTGCAGGCCGACTTCCTGGTTGGGATCGTAGATCAGCAGCGTGTTGAGCGAGTTGTTTTGTCCAGTGCCCTGCGTCGTGACGAGGGCGCGGCCGTCAAAGCCCACCTCGACACCTTCGGGACGCGCCGGGAGGCTGACGTTCTGGACCACCCGGGGACCCTGGAGATCGATCACCGTGAGCGACGCACTCTGAACATTGGTGACAAACAGCGTGTTGCCATCCATCGACATGGCGGCGGAAGAGGGGAACTGGCCGACCTCGATGAAGCCCACCTCCTGGCCGGTGGCGTAGTTGTACAAAAAGACGCGGTTGGCTCCGGAGTTGACGACATAGAGCATGTTGCGCGCCTCGTCGAGCACGATGTCGCTCGGCTGGCCGGCGAGCGGAACGCTCTTGCCGAACTGGGCTCCGGGCGGCGTGTTGAACTGCGCCAGGAGGCTGCCGGCCAGACAAAATACCCCCGCGCCTCTGATGATTCCCGTCAGCGATTGCAAAGCCATCTCTCGATACGTTACTCTAAACCCTTCGACCCCTCTCAAGTTTCGTATGATTTTCGCCCTTGACGCAACTCTCCACGCCCGTACAGTGTTGAAGGATTGAGCCGTTGAGAATCCGGAATGTCACGCGTGGAACACTACTGGGCGACAAGATTGACGTGGCAGACACAAGCCAAAAGCGGCGCACCGGACTGCTCCGCCACACAGGACTTGGGGAGGGTGAGGGCCTGCTGATCGTTCCCTGCGAGGCGGTTCATACCTTCGGCATGCAGTTCCCCATCGACGTCGTGTACGTGAACAGGAAGAAGCGCGTGGTCAAGACGCGCCCGAACATGGTGCGGAGCCGGATTTCCCTCTGCCTTTCTGCACACTCGGTGGTGGAACTGCCGGTGGGGGTGATTGCGAGCTCGCGCACCGAGCGGGGAGACGAACTGGCGTTCGAATCATGAGAATCTGTTTCCTGCTGTTGTCGCTGCTGTTGTCGCTGTCGTGCGCAAGGCAGGTTCCGTCCGCGCACATGCCCAAGGTTCCGCCGCATCCGGTCCGGCAGGCGATGGAGAGACACGTGGCCAACGCGGTGGACGCCGGGGACGGCGACCTCGAAGTCCAGGCGCTGCGCCGCGCCGTGCTCGAGCACCCCAAGGATGTCAAGGCCCGGACGGATCTGGCCAGCCGGTATCTCAAGATGGGATTCCCTGAGCTGGCCGCCGAGCATTACAGGCTTGCCGCCGGCTATGCGGAGGATCCGGAGGTCTACGTGACCGTTGCGCGGGGGCTTCGCGCGGCCGGCATGGCAACTGAGGCGGTACGGCTCCTGGACAAGTTTCTCGCCGGCACCCCGGATTCGCCGCCTGCGGCGCGTGCCTGGTCTGGCATCCTCCATGATGAGGTGGGAGAGCTTGCCGTCGGTGAGTCCGAACACCGGCGCGCGATCGCCGATTCCACCGCTCCACGCGATTACCTGTACAACAATCTGGGCTATAACCTGCTGTTGCAGGGCCGGTCGAATGAGGCGGAAGCCGAGTTCCGGAGAGCATTGGAGTTGTCGCCGCGGTCCGAGATCAGCCGCAACAACCTGGGTCTGGCACTCGGATCCTCAGACGAAGCCGTGCAGCATTGGCAATCTGTCAGCGGACCAGCGGCGGCGCACAACAACATGGCCGCCGTCCACATCGAGCAGGGCCGGTATCCGGAGGCTCGCCGGGAACTGAATTTGTCCCTGGGTTACGATCCGGGCAACGACGCGGCACTTCATAATTTGGCGCTGGTTTCGCAACTGGACGGCCTGCCCGCCGTCCTTCCCTTGAACCGTTCCGTGTCCCGCTGGAAGAAATTCGGTATGATTTTCGGTGGACGCAGGAATTCCAACCCGGTGGCGAGTCCTCTGCTGGCCTCGCGCCAAGATTAGGAGAGCATATGGTAAAAAACATCTTCGTTCGGCTTTGGCAGGATGAGCAGGGCCAGGACCTGGTCGAGTACGCCTTGATCGTCGCCGCTGTCGGACTGGCGCTGATCACGACCGTCAACCAGTTGTCCCAGGCTGTGGTCAGCCTTTATTCGAGCATCACGGAAGGCCTGACCAGCATTGGAGCTTCCGGACAGTAGGCGCGCCGGGCGGCTGAGGTCCTGGCTAGTTCCGGATCTGGCGCTGAGCGCCGCCGCGGTCACCGCGTTTTTCTGTCTGTTTCTGTTCGGCGGAAGCACCAAGCTGTTCCGCGACTCCGACACTGGCTGGCACGTTCGCAACGGTGAGCGGATCCTGGTGGAGGGTGTGCTTCCACGGACGGATCCGTATTCCTGGACCAGGCCCGGGAACGCTTGGTATGCCTGGGAGTGGGGCGCTGATGTGGCGATGGGAGCGGCGCACCGCTGGCGTGGCCTGGAGGGGGTCACCGCGCTGTTCGTAGCCCTGATCGGAGTGGCTACGTGGCTTTGGTTCCGGCTGACGTGGGCCATGGGGGGAGATTTTCTGCTGGCCTGCGCTCTTGCGTCCCCGATGCTTTCGACCACCAATATGCATTGGCTGGCCCGGCCGCACATTTTCAGTTGGTGCCTGGTGCTGATCTGGCTGATCGTGATGGAGCGCCGGGAGCCGCTCGCCTGGCGGTGGTACCATCTGGCCGCGGCCGCCGGATTCGGCGCGGTATGGGCCAATGTCCACGCGAGCTTTTTCTTCGGCCCGGCGATCGCGTTCCTCTACGCTGGGGGATACTGGCTGCAGCGGATCCTGTGGCCAGAGACGGGTGCGCCGCCTCCGGGTGGGTTTGTTCTTGCAGGTCTGGCGGCCGCGGTTGGGAGCCTGCTCAATCCGTACGGCACGGGGCTGCACGTTCACGTCTTCCACTACGTGACCAATCGTGAACTGCTCCAGCGTGTGGGCGAGTTCCAAACGTTCAACTTCCACTCTGAAGGCTCGGCGCAGATCCTGGCGACGGTGGTGATCAGCCTGATGGGAGCCGCGTTTGCGCTGGTTCAGCACAACGTCCCGCGCGCGCTGCTGCTGGTGGGATTCTCGGTGCTGGCGCTGCGGTCAGCGCGGGCGCTCCCGATGCTTGCGCTCATGTTGCCCGCGGCGAACGCGGCGATCCGGGGGGTGATCCCGCATCTCGGCCAGGTTTCGGACGCGCTCCGGTATTCCGGAAACCTGCGCAAGCTCGACAGCCGCCTTGGGGGGCTGGCGCTGGTTCCGCTGCTGCTCGCGCTGGTGGCGGCCTCGCCCCAGCGCGCCGGATTTCCGGGTTCCGAGTTTCCCATTCATGCGGACGCCGCGGTTGAGGCGTTGCCTCCGCAAACGCGGTTGTTCGCGCCCGACAAGTTTGGCGGCTACCTGATCTACCGGTTCGCCGGCACACGAAAAATCTTCTTTGATGGAAGGAGCGACTTTTACGGGATCGATTTTATGAAACAATATATTGATCTCGTTCAAGTCCGGCCAGGCTGGGAAACGCTGCTGGCCAGATGGAATCCGACGCACGCTTTGCTCCCGCTCAACTACTCCCTGCGCGCCGCCCTCGAAAAGTCCGGATGGAAGATCCTTCATACCGGTCCTGTAGCCGTTCTGCTGGAGGCTCCAGCGCGTTGATTCGGAAAAATTTTCCCTCCAGACTAGGGTTTAACACCCAACGGGCGAAGTCTGTCCACCTCAGGAAGTGATTCATGGACCGCAAAAAGATCCTCACCATCTTCGGCGCCGCCTGGTTGTCGGCGATGGTTCTCACCTGGGTCCTGTACACGGCGACCAAGGCCCCCAAACAGGACAAGATGACCAATGTCGTGGCCGCCGCGCGCGACATGTCAATTGGCACGCGCGTCGCCAAGGCCGACGTGAAGCTGGTGCCGGTGCGGGCAACCGATACGCCGAAGGGCGCGCTGCTCAAGCTGGAAGATGCAATCGGACGGACGCTGGTCTACCCGATTACGGCCAGTGAGCCGCTCACCAGCATCCGGCTGACTTCGCAGACCAGCCCGGAAGGAATCGCGGCAACGATACCGCGGGGTTTGCGCGCGGTGTCGGTTCCGTTTACCGACGCCACGGGCGCAAGCGGCCTGGTGGGTCCGAAGTCGCGGGTGGACGTTCTCTATACGCGCACGGGTAACGCCGCCGAAGCAATGACCGTCACTGTTCTAGAGGACGTGGAAGTATTGTCGATCGGACGCACGGTCGAGGTTCCCCCCGCGCAGGCGCCCGGCACCAAGGCCGCGCCGCGGCCGACCAATCAGACCGCCACTCTGCTGGTATCGCCGGATCAGTCGCGCAAGCTCGAACTTGCCCGCAACCAAGGCAAGATCAGCCTGATCCTGCGCAATCCCCTGGATTCGAGCACGCAAACCACTCAGGCGACCACCGCGGTTCCGGGTGGCGAGCGGCCCTCGCCCGCGACCATGGACTCCATTGATCCGATGCTGCTCGCCGTCATGGGCAAGCGTGGGACCAAGCGGGGCGCGCGGACGGGCATGAGCAACGCCGAGTGGAACGCCTTGATCGGCGAGGATGGCCCCAAGCCTCCCCCCAAGCCCAAAGAGGAGAAGAAGGAGCCGCCCAAGCCGCGCGTCGTGGTCGACGTGTTTCGCGGTGAAAAGCACACCCAGGAAATGTTTCAATGAGAACCGTCCGCCTCAGGGCGTCTGCGTCCATCCTGCTGCCCTGCGTGTTCCTGCTGGGGCAAACCGCTCCGACGCGGGAGCTGAATATGACGGTCGGGCGGGGCGAGCTCATCCAGTTTGGCAGCGACATCAGCCGGGCGGCGGCTTCCGAGCCGAAAGTGGCGGACGTGGTGGTGGTGAGTCCGCGCGAGGTGATGATCAACGCCAAGGGTGTGGGCAAGGCGACGGTGATCGTATGGGAGTCCGGTTCGATTCCGGCGCGCTACAACGTGAACGTGACCGCCGACGCGGCGCCGTTTGAGAACATCAAGACCAGGATTTCGTCGAGCCTCCCCGACGCCGCGATCAGCGTGACCGGCAACGAGGAGACTCTGGTGCTCACCGGGTCGGTGAAGGATGCGGCCCAGTTCAAGCAAGCCGAGGCGCTGGCTGCGACGCATTCGCGCAAGGTGATCAACCTGCTGCAGACTCCGCTCCCCGCCGAGCCCCGCCAGGTGCTGCTGCAAGTGAAGTTCGCCAGTGTCGACCGGGTGCGCCTCACCGACCTGGGATTCAACTATTTCAGCCGCAATGACAAGACGCTCGGGTCCCTCACGACGCAGCAGTTCCAATTCCCGCGCTTCAGCCAGCTTCAGTTCCAGGACCAGCAGTTCCAGAACACCACCGTCAACTTCGCCGACTTGTTGAACCTGTTCGCCTTCCGGCCGGATTTGAACATCGGTGCGACGATCCGCGCGCTGCAGAGCCGCAACCTGCTGCAGATCCTTGCCGAGCCGAACCTGATCGTGGTGGAGGGCAAGGAAGCGAATTTCCTGGCCGGTGGCGAGTTTCCGTTCCCGACCATTCAGTCGACCACGACGGGCGGCGCGATTTCGCCGGTCATCACGGTGCGGTTCCGCCGGTTTGGCATCGAGCTGACGTTTACGCCCACGATCTCGCACACGGGATCGATCCACCTGAAAGTGAAGCCCGAGGTCAGCGCGCTTGATTTCTCGAACGCCGTTCAGCTTCAGGGATTCCTGATCCCCGCGATTTCGACGCGCACGGCTGCGACCGAAGTGATCCTCAAGGACGGGGAGAGCTTTGCGATCGCCGGGCTGATCGACAACCGCGTGATCCAGACGATGAGCAAGATCCCGTGGCTCGGCGACGTGCCGATCGTGGGAAATCTGTTCCGCAGCCGCAGCAACCGGAAGTCGACCGACGAACTGCTGGTGGTGGTGACGCCAAGGTTCGTCAAGCCGGTCCCGGCTGGGGAGTCGATCAAGCTGCCCGACACCGTGGAGACATGGCTGCCGGCGGTTGCAGAGGACAAGGCCCGGCAATCCAAGGGCAAGAAGGAAGAAAAGAAACCGAAGTTCTCAGGACCTCGTGGACACCAAGAGCCAAAGAAATAACCGGCGGGGCGCGACCACCTTCCAATTGATGGTGATCCTGGTGCCCGTGCTGTTTGCGTTCATGGGCTTCGCGGTGGACCTGGGCCGGCTCTACATGATCCGGGCGGAGTTGAAGTCGGCGGCCAATAGTGCCGCGCTCGCGGGTGCGGCCAGGCTTGCCGGATTTGACGCCGCGATCGATTCGGCGGGACAAGCGGCGCGCGATTCGCTGGCCGAGATCGACGGCTTCGCCAACAAGATCGACTTCGGGGGAAGGATCGTGGGCGAGTCGGAAGGCGCGCTGACGTCGACCATTGAGGAGCCGGAGTACTTCGAGGATGTCGCGGGCGCGACCGGCACGGGTGAAAGCACGGCGGCCGGGACTGGCGTGTTCAGGCATGTCCGGGTGACGCTGAGCGCGCAGGCGCCGACCGTGTTTTTCCGGTTTCTGCCGCTGGCGCAGGAAGGACTCGTGAACATCCGCGTGAATGCGGCCGCCGGAGTCGGCGCGCCCCTGTGCACGGCGTGCGGGATTGAGCCCATTGTGATCGCCGCGCCCGATGCGGCCGAGACTACAGACTTCGGATTCACGGCCGGGACGCGGTACACGCTGGGTTATTCCTGCAACGGGCAGCCGCAGCCGCAGGCGCTGCCGGGATCGGTGCAGCGGATTCCGTATCTGATGTTGAACCGCTACGATCAGGACGTCGAGACCACGGAACAGATCCAGGGCTACCGGATCGGCGCCGCGGGATTGCCGCCCAACGTGGTGGAAGCAAAATCGTGCGTCAACACGGCCACCACGGAGACGTTCTGGGAGTCAGCCGCGGCGATCCCGTGCAATCAGAACACGGTGGCGCCTGTGATCCGCGCGTTCATGTGCGGATTGGCGAACCGGTTTGAAGCAGGCGTGTACTCGGGCTGCGAGACAATCCAGGACATCGACAGCTTCTCACAGGCCGTGGCGCCCGATACCGACCTGCAGGATACCGACGATTTTCAGTCGACCTACGCGGGCAACGGGCGGCGCATCATCACCATCGCGATTGCCGAGTCGTTGGCGGATCCGCTCGCGATCACGCTGGTCGGGTTCCGGCAGTTCCTCCTGAATCCGGCCGCGAACACGACCAACGTCAATGCGCTGGATGCGAGCGGACGTTTCCTGGCCACCTATATCGGGAGTCCGATGCCGCTGAAGCAGGGCCGGACTTCGGGTTGCGGATCGGCGATGACCGCGGGTCCGGGGAAAGTGGTGCTGCACCAATGAGACGCAACCGGCGGGCGAGAAACGGGACGTCGCTGATCGAGTCGGCGATGTGGATCCCGATCCTGGTGTCGCTGCTGTTCGGAATGGTGGAGTTGGCGCGGGTGTCCTACACGTACTACACGCTTCACAAAATCCTCTACAACGTTGGCAAGACACTGGGGAAGACGCCGCTGAACTTTTGCGTCGACGAGGAGTCGATCACGGCGATCAAGGAGTTTGCGTTGTCGGGGAGTCTGGAAACTGGTACGCGGATTCTGCCCAACCTTGAGGCGGACCAGATCCAGGTGCGGCTCGAGCGCAGCCTGGCTGACACGGGAGAGATCGTCGAATGCGATTGCTCAAGCACCGGTTGCGACATCTCGCAGGGCGGGCTCCAGCCTGAGTACATCGTGATCTCGCTGTCCGACGGTTATCCGGTGCAGTTGACGTTTCCAGGGTTGAGCCTGGACCCGATTCCGCTGCGTCCGCAGGTCCGGGTTCCGGCGGGAGGCGGATGAGATGAAGAGGCGCAAGGGACAAGCACTGGTTGAGTACGCGCTGGTCTGGTCGGCGGTATTTTTTCCGTTGACCATGATGATCATCTTCACCGCGCAGCTTCTGTGGACCTGGCACTCGGTGGTCGAGCTCACGCGCGATGCTGCCCGTTACGCGGCCACCCATTGCTACCAGGCGGGCGGCGAAAACGTCGTGTCCTATCTGCGGCAGAACCTGCCGCTGATGCCGGACCGGGGACGGTTCCAGGACGGCGGCGTCGACATCGAGATCACCTATTTCCAGCGCAACGCCGAGACGGGCACGCTCGAGGAGTTCGCCTGCGACGGCGCGGCGTGCAGCCGGGAGTGCGTGCCGGACGCGGTGCGGGTGGGTGTCGCCAACTACGAGTTCCTGGGAATCCAGAGCTACTTCGGCTTGCCGCCCGTCTCGATCCCCAACTTCTCAACCACGATTCCCATCGAAAGCGCCGGCTGTGGTCCCGACTCGGAGGACTGCACGCCCTAGGCGGGAGAACTGAATGGCCATATCGATTCTGGTCGCCTCAAGCGACGAACACTTCCGGGAGAGCGTTCGCGAGAACCTGCTGAACGTTCCCAACTCGCGGCTGGTGGCCGAGTATCCGGAGGTGGCATCGAATCTCTACATCCGCGTCCTGCAGGACATTGAGCGAAATCCCGACTGCGGGCTGATCCTCGACCTGGCGAGCGATCCAACGGAGAACCTGCGGATCATGGAGAAGGTCAAGCAGGCCGCTCCGCACCTCTACATCATTGCTTCGAACTACTCGGCTGAAGGCGAACTGGTAATCGATTCCCTGCGCGCGGGAGCGAACGATTTCATCACGCAGCCGGTCCGGCGCCTCGATTTCCGGGATGCGATGGCGCGGTTTGAAAGGGCGCCCAAGCACACCACCGCGATGCAGAGCCGGCTCGGCAAGGTCTACACGTTCATCGGGACCAAGGGCGGTGTGGGAACAACGACCCTGGCGGTGAACTTCGCCTCCGTGCTCGCGCAGCGCAAGCACAACGCCGTGATGCTCGATCTCGACTGGGTGGCCAATGACGTGTGCATGCAGATCGGCGCGCAGCCGCAGTACACCCTGCTTGAGGTCGGCGAGAACCTGGGGCGGCTCGACCAGCAACTATTCGAGGGCTTTGTGACGCGTGATCCGCTGGGGTTCTTCGTCGTGGGCCCGCCGGATTCGCTCGAGAACCACGGATACTTCACCGAGCCGATGTTCCGGGATTTCGGCAACTTCCTGGTGGAAAAGTATGACTCGGTCGTGATCGACGCCGGCCGCCGCGTGAGCGACGAGCTGGTGATGGGCGCGATGCAGGTGTCGACCACGGTTTTCCTGGTCCTGACCCAGGAGTTCGGCGCGGTGCGCAACGCACAACGCTACCTCGCCTACCTCATGCGGATGGGCTTCAACCAGGACCAGGTAAAGCTGGTGCTAAACCGCTATGACAAGAATGCGGGCTCGGACCTGGCAAGCTTGGACCAGATCCAGCAGACGCTCAACCAAAAAGTCTTCTACGGGATTCCGCGGTCGCCTGAAGTCCTGCGGGCGATTAACCGCGCGCGTCCGTTCGTGGTGAACCGCGAAGCCGCGCCCGACCTCGACAAGGCTTTCCGCGCCTTTGTCGACAAGGCGGGCGGCGTCAAGAAACAGCTCGCGGAATCGGCGTAACCGGGCGATCACATGTCCACCACGCCTCGCAGCTACACTCGTCCGGGATCGGGCGCCGACCGCTGGTTCGCGATCAAGACGCAGATCCATACCCGGCTGCTGAACTCGCTGACGCCGGAGCAGCTCAAGGGGATCAACAAGGACGGGATGCGCGAGCAGGTCGGCTCAAGCGTTGAAAAGCTGGTCCGCGACGAGCATATCCCGATGACGGTGAACGAGCGCGAGCGGCTGGTGGAGGAGATCCTCGACGAGGTATTCGGACTTGGCCCGCTTGAGCCGCTGATGAAGGATCACACGATCAGCGACATCATGGTGAACGGCTTCGAGAATGTGTACGTCGAGCGCGGCGGGCAACTGGTGGAAACCAACATCCGATTCAAGGACGCCGCGCATGTCCGGCTGATCATCGACCGCATCGTGTCGAACATCGGACGCCGGATTGACGACTCGTCGCCGATTGTCGACGCGCGCCTCACCGACGGATCGCGGGTGTGCGCGGTGATCCCACCGCTCAGCCTGATCGGTCCGGTGATGTCGATCCGGCGGTTCGGGAGGAAGCTGCTCACCACCGACGACCTGCTGCGCAACGAGACGCTCACCTCCGGCATGCTCGATTTCTTGAGCGGCTGCGTCGAGGCGCGGCTGAACATCGTCATCTCCGGGGGATCGGGATCCGGCAAGTCGACGATGTTGAACACGCTGTCGCGCTTTATCCCGGAGGAGCAGCGTGTGGTCACGATCGAGGACACCGCCGAGCTCCAATTGCAACAGTCCCACGTGGTCCGCCTGGAGACGCGCCCGCCCAATATCGAAGGCGCGGGCGCCATCAGCCAGCGCGATCTCGTGATCAACGCGTTGCGTATGCGTCCCGACCGCATCATCATCGGCGAGTGCCGCGGCGCCGAAGCGTTCGACATGATGCAGGCGATGAACACGGGCCACGACGGATCGATGACCACGGTCCACGCCAATTCCGCATTCGAAGCCTTCTCGCGCCTGGAGACAATGGTCATGATGGCGAGCCAGCACGTGCCGGACTACGTGATCCGGCAGATGCTCGCCGCCGCCGTCCAGGTGGTCGTGCACATGCACCGGCTTTCGGATGGGACGCGCAAGATCACCAGCATCTGCGAGGTGCGTGAGACCGACGGCACCACCACCGACATCCACGAGATCTTCCGGCTCGACCGCGAAGGCGTCAGCCAAAGCGGTAAAGTATTGGGGAAGTTCCGCGCCACGGGCGTTGTGCCGCACGTGCTGCACCGGCTCAAGGCGTGGGGCATCCACCTTTCGAACTCGATTTTCCAGGAGCAGCAGGTCCTGAAGAGCTAGCTTATGTCGTTCGTCATTGTCGCCGCCGTCATCTTCACCATCGCCCTTTGGATCGCGGCTCACTACGCCTTCAGCGTGCCCGAGCAGCATGCCTCGGACCTGGTCACGAGCCGGATGCGAGAGCTACGGGCCCGGTCGGGCGTCCGCAACTCCGGCCGTACCGATCTTCTGCGCCGTGAGCAGAAGGGCACGTTCGCCGCTGTCGGCGAGTTTTTTGAATGGGTAGGCGTAACCCGCCGCCTGCAGGAACACATCGATCAGGCGAACCTGAAGTACAAGGCGGTGGACGTGCTGGTGGTCGCCGTGCTGATCGGCGTGGGCGTGTTCCTGATGCTGGGCGTGTTGGGCATGTCGATGTTCGTGCTGCGGGTTGTGTTCTCCGTTCTGGCGGGCGCGATTCCGATCATGCTGATCGAGCGGGCGCGCAAGAAGCGGCTGGCGAAGTTCGAGGAGCTGTTCCCGGATGCGATCGACCTGTTCAACCGGTCGATGAAGGCCGGCCACACGATCCACAGCGGACTCGACACCATCGCCACCGAGTCGATCGAACCTGTGAAGATGGAGTTCAAAAAGGTGACCGAGGAGCTTGGGCTCGGGTCCCAGATCGACCAGGCGCTGCTGAACCTGGGTAAGCGCGTGCCGCTGATCGACGTGCGGTTCTTCATCACCGGACTGATCCTGCAGCGGCAGACCGGCGCCAACATGGTGGAGGTGCTGAGCAACTTGTCGGACCTGGTCCGCGAGCGCCTCAATATGACCGCCAAGATGCGCGCGCACACCGCCCAGCAGAGGATGTCGGCCGGCCTGCTCTGCTCGCTGCCGATCGTCGTGGGAATCGGCTTTTGGATCGTCAAGCCTGAGTACATCCAACTGCTCTATTCCGACGAGACCGGCAGCAAGTTCCTGACCTATGCGATCGTGTCGGAGATCGTCGGGATCCTGGTGATCCGCAAGCTGGCCAATCCGAGGTTCTAGAAGATGGCGATTCTCCCCCTGGTGTTCTTCATCTTCGCGTTCGGGACCATCGTCGCGATCCTGTGGTCCGGCTACCACTTGCTGGCCGAGCAGGAGGATCCGCTCGGCGACCGGCTGCTCGAATTGCAGTCGGCAGGTACGTCGGCGGCTTCGGGTGAGCGCCGGTCGGGGCGGAGGCGGGCCGGCGGCGGACTGCTGAACAGCATCGTCTACCTGATCAGCGTCGTGCCAGGCGGCGAGGAGTGGCTGCGCGACAACGAGCGTGAGCTGCGGGCGGCAGGCGTGCGCAGACCCGAGACGTCGGCGCTGTACAGCGTCTTCCATGCGCTGTTCTTTGTCAGTCTGATGCTGCTGATGCTCTACTTTCAACGGGACAATGCGTTCTCGAATATGCTCGGCGGCATGGCCGCGGCCTTCATACTTGGATGGCTGCTGCCGAAGCAGGTGCTTTACCGGATGGTGAAGCGGTATAAGGAACGGTTGCAGGAAGCGCTGCCGGACACCGTCGACATGCTGGGCATCGTGCTCGGAACAGGTCTGGCACTGGATCAGGCGCTGTTGCGCGTCAGCGAGGAGATGCAGCACATCTATCCGGAACTCTCAGGCGAGTTCTACACCGTGGTCATGCAGGTGAAGGCCGGACAGGAGCGGTCGAAGGCTTTCAACCAACTGGTGCGGCGCACAGGTATTGAGGACGTCAAGTCGCTGTCGGCGATGATCGTCCAGAGCGAGAAGTTCGGCACCAGCCTGTCGCAGGCGCTGAAAGTCTATGCTGAGAATCTGCGGACCCGCCGGAGGCTGCGCGCCGAAGCCGCGATCAGCAAGGCGGGCATCAAGATGCTCTTCCCGATCGTGCTTTTCATCCTGCCGGCGCTGTTTGTGATCACGCTGGTGCCGGGCATGCTGAGCGTGATGCGCGACCTCAAGGGCGGGATCGGCGCCGGGGCGCGATAGAATAACGGGGTGCGGTCCGCACTCCTTTTCCTCATTGTGTCCATCACCGAAGCAGCCAACTACCGGACTGCCGTCCTGAGCGACGGCGGCACGCCCGTCATCCACCTCACCGACCAGGCCACCGGCACTCACGTGGCCATCCATCCCGCGCGGGGAAACAATGCGCGGTCGATGACGGTGCGTGGCGAGGAGGTCATGTGGACCTCCCCGGACTCAACTTCCGGACGGCCCGCGCTCGATGGCAATCCGCTGCTCTGGCCGTGGGCAAACCGCATCGCTGGCGAGTCCTATTGGGCCAACGGCAAGCAGCACCGCCTGAACTCAGCGCTGGGCAACGTGCGCAAGGACGGGAGCCAGTATCCGATCCACGGACTGCTGATGTTCACCGACGCGTGGGAGCTGGGCGAGGTGCGCGCCACCAGCGAGGGCGCAACCGCTACCGCCAAGATCGAGTTCTGGAAGCACCCGGAGTGGATGGCGCAGTTCCCCTTCGCGCACACGATCATCATGAACCACCGGCTGAAGGACGGTGTGCTCGAAGTCGAGACCGTGCTACGAAACCATTCCTCCCAGCCGATGCCGGTGTCACTCGGTTATCATCCCTACTTCCAATTGACTGACTCGCCCCGTGATGACTGGAAGGTCCGGCTTGCGGCGCGCGACCATGTGGTTCTGAATCCTCAGCTCACACCCACGGGCGAGACCAAGCCGGTGCCGTTTTCCGATCCGCACGCGTTGAAGGGATCACAGCTTGACGACGTGTTCACCGGGCTGGTTCGCGGATCCGATGGCCGCGCTGTGTTCTCCGTGCAGGGCCGGAGGCAAAAGCTCGAAGTAATCTACGGCCCGAACTATCCCGTGGCGGTGGTCTACGCGCCCCCTGGACGCGGATTCATTTGCTTTGAGCCGATGACGGGCGTGACCAACGTGTTCAACCTGGCGCACGAGGGCAAGTTCCCGCTGCAATCGGTGCCGCCGGGCGGGGAATGGCGGGAGAGCTTCTGGATCCGGCCCAGTGGTTTCTAGCCTTCCGCTCGCGCTGCTGCTGTTCCAGTTGCCTCCGGTTTCAGCCGCGAAAGAGGAGCCTCCGGCGCAGGCCGATTCCAGCCGGCGCGTCGAATTGAACCTGCTCGGCAAGACCGACACCGCGGCAGGCGAGAGCCGCCGCAACGAGAACGTCCAGTTCAATCTCGTCGACAACAACGCGCTCAAGGAGTTGAACGTCCGGCTGGGCGTCACGGCCACGATCCACCCCGAGTTCCGGCCGGAACGGAACTACTTCGGCGCCGAATATGGAAATCCGCCCTCAGCCATTTTGCATGTGCCTGCCGCGCGGCGCGACGCCACGCACGGGTCGTTCTACTACGGACACTTGAACAGCATCTTCAGCGCGCGTTCGTTCTTCCAGGTGGGAGCCGTGCAGCCCGCGCGCGAGCACGACTACGGATTCACGCTCGGATCCGCGCTCAGGCCCAGGTGGTTCGTCCAGATCGATGGCAGCCAGCAGAAGTTGCGCGGCAACGTGAACGGCAACGTGCTGGTCCCAGGGCCGGACGAGCGGACCAC
The DNA here is from genome assembly GCA_016871015.1 of Acidobacteriota bacterium. Taxonomy (GTDB): domain Bacteria; phylum Acidobacteriota; class Terriglobia; order Bryobacterales; family Bryobacteraceae; genus SYLY01. The sequence continues at coordinate 20,576 of VFZX01000029.1, forward strand.
GCTCGCCACCGATCCGGCGGTGCGCTCGCTGGTGTCGCGCTGGCTGGGGCTGTATCCGCGGGAGCTGCCCAACCGCACCGACATCAACGATCGCGCGCTCAACACCAACGCCCCGCAGGTGATCGACAACTCAAACGGCGGGGCTCGAGTCGAGTTCACGGCTTCGGCGCGGGACAAGGTGATCTCGCAGTATCAGTTCACTTCGCAGTTCGTCGATGCGTTCCAGCTTGTGGCGGGGCAGAATCCGGACACCGCGACCCGGTCACACCGCGCCCGCCTCACCTGGAACCGGACCTGGGCGGCGTCGACCATCCTGGAGCTGTCGCTGGGCTTTGACCGGACTGGATCGGTGCTCCAGCCCGAGCCTAACTCCGCCGGACCGATGGTGTCGACCTCGGGCCTGACCACGCTCGGTCCGCTCGGCTCGATTCCGATCAACCGCGCGCAGAACCTGTTCCGCTCCGGCGCCACCCTGCGCCATACCGCGGGCGGGCATTCCATCACCGCCGGATTCCAGATCACGCGCCGGCAGTTCAACGGAATCGAGACCGACACGCACCGCGGGTTTTTCTCCTTCAACAACGATTTCGGCCGCGATGCGATCTCGAACCTGCGTCTCGGCGCGCCCACCCAGCACATCGTCTCGATCGGTGACGTCCACCGCGGATTCCGCAACTTCGACCTGCACTACTACGCGGGGGACACCTGGAGAGTCCGGCCGCGGCTGCAGTTGAGCTACGCGCTCCGGTGGCAGCCCATCACGCGTCCGGGTGAGGTGAACGGGAGGAATCCGGTCGCCTACCGCGGCGACTGGAACAACTTCGCGCCGCAGTTTGGCGTAGCCTGGCGCGGATTCCGTGCAGCATACGGACTGCACTACGGCGAGATCTTTCCGGTGACGTTTTCCCAGGTCCGGTTCTCGCCGCCGGGAAGTGTGAAGGTGGTGGTTACCGCGCCGAGCCTCATCAATCCCCTCACCAGCGTCCCCGATGCACGCGGAAACATCTACGCGCTCGACCCGAACCTGCGGACGCCCTACGCGCACCAGTACAACGCCTCGTGGGAGCCTCGGACGAGCTCGGCCTGGCGGGTCCAGCTTGGATACGTGGGAAGCCGGCAGCATAAGCTGCTGCTCATGTGGTACCTGAACCGCGCGCACGCCGCCGCCGGTCTGCCCACCACCACCGCGACCATCAACCTGCGCCGGCCGGATCCGCGCTACGCCGAGATCCGGTGGGTGCTGAACGGCTCACGGGGATACTTCGATGCCGCCCGCGCGACGCTCGTGGTTCCACGCTGGCGCGGGCTTTCAGTCGATGCCTCGTACTGGTTCAGCAAGTCGCTGGATCTTGGCAGCGCGTACACCAACACGGCCTATGAAGCTGACTCACGCCTGTCCCGCGGGCAATCGGAGTACAACCAGCACGCCGACATGAAAGCGCTGAGCAATTTCGATCAACCGCACGCGTTCCTGGTGCGGCCGGCCTACACGTGGAAGGGATTCGCGCTCTCCTCGGTCGTACTGCTCAAGTCCGGCACGCCGTTCACGGTGCAGACCGGTGCCGACGGACCGGGATTCGGCAACGTCGACGGCAACGGCGGCGACCGCCCGAACCTGATCGATCCTACAGTGTGGGGGCGCACCGTGGGACATCCCGATGTGTCGGCGCTCCTGCTGCCCAGGTCCGCGTTCGCCTATCCGGCGCCGAACGACGAATTCGGCGGCAATCTCGGACGCAACACGTTCCGCAAGGGCGGGATCTACAACGTCAATGCGTCGCTCGCCCGGACCTTCACCCTCGCCCGCGACCGCCGTCTCACCCTGCGCGCCGAATCGGTGAATCTGCTCAACACGCCCCAGTTTGCAGAGCCGGGCGCGGATCTCGCCACGTTCAACTTCGGATTCATCACGAACACGTTGAACGATGGCCGGACGTTCCGCTTCGTGCTACAGCTCGGTTGGTGAAACCGGCGTACGGAGCTTGTCAAGCAGCCCAATCAGTTCGCGCAGCTCCAGTTCAGTGAGTCCCGCCATGCTGTCGTGGACGCTCTGGGACATCGGCTCATCGAGCGAGGCGAGGAGATCCAGACCGGCCTGAGTGATGAAGCACATCACCTGGCGGCGGTCGGCCGGGCCGCGCTTGCGTTCGACCAGCGCTTTGGCCTCGAGCTTGTCCATCAGCCGTGTAATCCCTGGCGTCCGCTCGATCATCCTGCCGGCGACGTCGAGTGTGGCCAGTCCGGGACCGCCAGCGCCGCGGAGGATGCGGAGCACGTTGTACTGCTGGATGGACAGGTCGCGGGGCTCGACCACAAGGTTGATCCTGCGGCGGACTTCGTCGTTGGTGCGCATCAGGCCCAGCAACGCTTCCTGAGCCGGCGAGGAGAACGGCCGGGTCTGCCGGATCTCCGCTTGAAGCCGGCTGGATGATTCAGGTCCTGTAGCTTCCATTGATGCGGATATATCCCTCTGTGAAGTCGCAAGCCCAAAAGCGCGCGGATGCGGCGCCTTTGCCGCGGATCCGGAAGTCGATGGTGCAGTCCTTGGAGTCCAGGCGTTTCTGGAGGTCGGCCTCGTCGAAGCGCGCGGCGAGTCCTCCACGGCAGACCTGGGTGCCTTGCAGCGCGATGTCGACTTTTGACGGATCGAAGCTTGCGCCGCTGTACCCCGCGGCGCAGATGATCCGGCCCCAATTGGCGTCCGACCCGGCGATCGCGGTCTTGACCAGCGGCGAGTTGCCGATCGCCCGGCCGATCCGCACGGCATCCTCCTGGGTGGCCGCGCCCCACACGTGGATCGTGATCAGCTTTGACGCGCCTTCTCCGTCCCGCGCGATCTGGACGGCGAGGTCCTGCGCCAGCTTGGTAAGCGCCTCGGAGAACAGATCGTAGTCGGCTCCGGTGAGGCGGACGCCGGAAGCCCCGTTGGCCAACAGGATCAGCGTGTCGTTGGTCGACATGTCGCCATCCACGGTGATCCGGCTGTAGCTCGCCTCGTTGGCGGTGGCGAGCAGCCGCCTGCAGGTGGGGGCAGAGACCGCCGCGTCGGTCATGATGTAGCCGAGCGTGGTCGCCATCCCCGGATGGATCATTCCCGATCCCTTCGTCGTGCCAGAGATGCGAACGGTCCCGCCGTCGAGTTGCACGTCCGCGTGGGAGACCTTCGGCACGAGATCCGTGGTCATGATGGCATTGGCGACATCCGGGAAGCGGTCCGGCGACAAGCCTTCCACCAGTCGTGGCAGGGCGTTGGTGACCAGATCCGGGTTGAGCTCGACGCCGATGACTCCGGTGGAGGATGGAAGAACTTGATGAACTGGAATTCTCAACAATCGGGCCACAGCGCGGCTGGTCGCCTGGGCGACCTTCATTCCTGTCCGCGTGGCGCAGTTGGCGTTTCCGGCGTTGATCAGGAGCGCGGATGCCTTTCCGCGGGTGGCCTTTAAATGAGAGCGGCAAAGCAATACCGGAGCCGCCTGCACGCGGTTGGTCGTAAACACTCCCGCCGCCGAGCAGGCTGTTTCCGACACGATCAGGGCGAGGTCGTCCTTGGCCGCCTTCCGGATTCCCGCGTAGGTGGCGGCATACTTGTAGCCCAGGGGCAAACTCAACGATTTTCTCCCAATCGTTCATTTTCTAACAGCCGGTGGCCGTTTAGGAAGGCCTCCGGGTAAACTCTTTTCCTCCCCTGCAACTGGAGTTCCTCGATCTCCAGCATGGAGCCCCCGCCAGCGGCCACCAGCAGGCGTTTCTTTTCAGTGATCAGCGTGCCCGGAAGCGCCAAAGTGTGGCTGGATTTCACACGGCAGCGGTGGATCTGGAGCGTCTGGCCGCGGAACGTGGTCGCCGCACCGGGCCAGGGCTGGAATCCGCGCTGCCGGGCGTGAATTTTCGCCGCGGGCCAGTTCCAGTCGATGGAGGCATCCTCCTTCTTGAGGATTGGCGCGTAGGTGGCGGCCGCGGGATCCTGCGGGACCGGTTGGATGACGCCGGATTCGATCCCTTCGAGCGTCTCGATCAGCAGATCCGCCCCGGCCACGGACAGGCGGCGGCCGAGTTCCACCGCGGTTTCCTCCGCGCCGATCTCCGTGTCCCACTTCAAAAGCATGCCACCCGTGTCGAGTCCGGCGTCGATCCGCATCGTGGTGACGCCGGTGCGCTTCTCCCCGTTCGCCACCGCCCACTGGACCGGCGCTGCTCCCCGGTAGGCGGGCAAGAGCGAACCGTGGACATTGATGATCCCGTGCGGAACCATGTCAATCACGGATTGCGGGATGATCTGGCCGTAGCCCACCACCACCATTACGTCGAGGCTCATCGCGCGGAGCAGGTCTTGCGCTTCGGGGCGGCGGATCCGCTCGGGCTGGTGGACCGGGAGTCCGAGCCGGATCGCGCACTCTTTCACCGGCGGTGGTGCGAGTTCCTGGCCCCGGCCCTTGGGACGGTCCGGTTGGGTGAGCACGGCTTCCACGCAGTGCCCTGCCTCAACCAGCTTCTGAAGCGGCGGCACCGCAAACTCGGGCGTGCCCAGGAAAGCGAGCCGCACTTCAGCTCCACTCGCCGGCTTTGACCAGCTTGCGGATCTTGCGGCGGATGATGTCGCGCTTGAGCAGGCTCAGGTGGGTGAGAAACAGGATACCGTTCAGGTGATCGGTTTCATGTTGGATCGCACGCGCCAGCAGTTCCTCGCCGGTCAGCTCGAACGCCGCGCCTGCAACGTCGTGCGCCTGGACGGTCGCCTTGGCTGCGCGCTTGACGTTCTCGCGGAACCCGGGGATCGACAAGCAGCCCTCTTCTCCGATCTGCGATCCTTCGAGCGCGGTGATTTCGGGATTGATCAGGACGACACGCTGGGTCTCATCCTCGCCCGCCGAGCAGTCGATCACAGTGAGGCGCATCGGGAGACCTACCTGTGGCGCTGCCAGTCCTACGCCCTTGTGCGCGTACATCGTCTCGAACATATCGGTCACGAGCTGCTTGAGGTCTGGCGTATCGAACTGCGTCACCGGTTCGCAGAGCTTTTCAAGGATCGGGTCGCCGTACTTGACGATTTTGTAGATCATCAGTAGTTCCTCACTTGCTCCTGGTATCCCTCGAAGTTCCGGCGCGTCTCGACGAGCGAATCGCCGCCGAACTTTTCGAGGAACGCCTGGGCCAGCACGATCGCCACCATCGCCTCGCCGATCACGCCCGCCGCGGGCAGCACGCACACATCCGAGCGCTCGTAAGCTGCAAGCGCCGATTCGCGGGTGGTGAGGTCCACGGACTCGAGCGGGCGCCGCAACGTGGAGATCGGTTTCAGCATACCTCGAACCAGCAGATCCTGGCCGTTGGTCATGCCGCCCTCCAGGCCCCCCGCACGGTTGGCGCCGCGCGTGAAGTGGCGTTGTTGCTTGTCGTAGTGGATTGTGTCCTGCACTTTCGATCCGAAGTTGGCCGACCCCTCCGAGGCGAACCCGATCTCGACGCCCTTGACCGCCTGCATTGAGACGATCGCCTGCGCCAGCCGGCCGTCCAGGCGCGAGTCCCACGTGGTGTGCGATCCCAGCCCCACCGGCAGCCCGTGCGCAACCACTTCGAACACTCCGCCTACCGTGTCGCCGGTCTTGTAGGCCTGGTCGACAACCGCTTTCATGCGCTGTTCGGCCTCCGGATCCACGCACCCCAGAAGGACTTCCTGCCTGCGGCTCAGCTCGACGATCTCGTCCCAGCTCGCCTGGCGCTCCAACCGCGCGGATCCGCACTGGATCACGTGGCTCAGCACCTCGATTCCGAATTGCGCGAGCAACTGCCGGGCAAGCGCTCCAACCGCGACCCGTGCGGTGGTCTCGCGGGCGCTTGCGCGTTCGAGCACATAGCGCGCTTCGGGGAAGTTGTACTTGATGGCTCCGGCGAGATCGGCATGTCCGGGCCGCGGCCGGTTCACCGGCTTCCGTTTTTCCGCGCTGCCCTCGTAGTCCTCAACCGGGAGCGTTTCGGTCCAGTTCTTCCAGTCCCGGTTCTCGATGATCATTGCCACCGGCGAACCGATGGTTTGCGAATGCCGGACGCCGGAGACAATCCGCACCGTGTCCGTCTCGATCTTCATCCGTCCCCCGCGCCCGAATCCCTGCTGGCGGCGCCAGAGCTGGTGGTTGATTGCCTCTGGCGTCACCGGGATCCCGGCGGGCATTCCGGTGAGCGTCGCAACCAGGCACTCTCCGTGCGACTCCCCGGCGGTTTCAAAACGCAGCATCTCCTACACCGCCCTCTGGCCGCGGAGCCACTGCGGCAGGGCCTCATCGTTGAAATCGGGGATCTCCAGGCCGACGGCGGGAAGTCCAGTCAGCGTGGTGCTCAGGCCAACCACCCGGGTGCCCGCGGCACGCGCGGCCTCAACGCCGGCAAGGGAATCTTCAAACACGATGCAGTTGCGCGGGTCAACACCCAACAACTCGGCGGCCTTCAGGTAGATGTCCGGGTAGGGCTTGGGACGCTCGACAAAGTGCCCGTCGATCACTTCATGGAAATGGCCGCGCAAATGGGCGCCATCGAGCACCAGGTCGATATTCGGAGTCTCGGCGTTCGAGGCCACGGCCATCGGGATCCCGCCGAACTCGGAAAGGATCCTGCGGACGCCTGGCACCAGGTGCTGCTCCAGCACCGGGGCCATCATCTCCCGGTACAGACGTTCCTTGGCCGCTCCGTGGGCATGCACCGCATCCTCGCTCAAATCCGCGCCGAAGAAATCGCGGACGATGTCGTCGTTGCGGAGCCCGTGCATCCGTTCCTGGACGAGCGAGGGGTCCATTCCGTGCCGGGCCAAATAGGCCTCCCACGACTGGTTGTGCAGCGGTGTCGAGTGAATGATCACTCCGTCCATGTCAAAAATCGCAGCCATCCCGGCTGGCAGAAGCGGCGTTCGCACTACTTCCTATTTTAGATCCTGGATCAGGCGGGCCCACTTGGCCTGGAAGTCCGCGCGGTCAAACACCTCGGGATTCAGCACTCCCACCGGCCGCTTCCCGCGCGCGAGGTCGAGCATCGCCTGGCAGGACATCGTTCCCAGCCGCTGGCCGTGTTCGCGCGTAATGGCGATTCCGTGGGGCGCCAGAATCACGTTGTCGAGCTCGGCGAACCGGGGCGGGGCAGTCAGCGGCTCGCCAATGAAGCAGTCGATTCCAGCGCCCGCGATCCGGCGGTGCTTCAGCGCTTGATACAACGCCTCCTCGTCGACGATTCCGCCGCGCGCGACGTTGATCAGGTAGGCGTCCGGCTTCATCAGCGCGAGTTCGCGCGCGCCGATCAGGTTGCTGGTCTGGGGCGTCAACGGGCAGTGGATGCTCACGAAGTCCGCCGACGACATCAACTCGTCAAGCCCCACCATGCGCACGGGACCGCCATCGGTCACGAAGGGATCGAAGCCGATCGGCGGATTCATCCCAAGCCCTTCGCACAACTGCGCGAGCGCTCTTCCGATGCGGCCGAGTCCGATAATGCCGAGCGTGCGTCCGCCGATCTCGCATCCTTGGAACCGCAGCGGATCGCCCCAGCGTGCCTCACGGACCAACCGGTCCTTGCCCATCAGGTTGTGCGACAGGGCGAGCATCCAGCACAGAGTTGCTTCCGACACGCAACGGTCCACCGCGCCGGGTGTGATGGCGGCGACGACGCCGGCACCGGTGCAGGCCGGGACATCGACATTGTCGTAGCCGACGCCGAACCGGACCACAGCGAGCAGGTGTTCAGCCTGGGCGAGCGTCGCGCGGGTGATCTTCGATCCGCGCACGATCACGCCCTGGTCCGCGCCCAGTTGTGCGGGCGTCACCTCCGGGGTATGCTCGGGAAAGCCGCGAAGTTCGACAAACGGGGCGTCCGAGAACACGCCGAGTCCGACATCGGGCGACGGAAAATTGCCGTCTGGCAAGAATGAGTCGCCGGTGAAGGAGACCCGGAAAACTTGCCGGTCCCAGCCGGTCCGTGGGGCGTAGCGGTCAACTCGCTGCAAGAAAGTTCCTCCGATGAGCAAAAACCTGCATCATAGCATGCAACACCTGCTACACGGAAATCACTAAGACAAAGGCCTATGTCTTTTCGCAATTTGAGCATTCTGATCGCCATGCCGCTGTTCGCGGACGAGGTAAACCGCAAAGTCTTCCTGAATCCCCACGGATCGCTGACGGAGGCGAGCCCGCGCCCGGCAGGCTCCATCGCGGAGACTTTTCTCAGGTCCGCGGTGAACCTGGGTCCTGAAGGCTTGGCCGGCACCTTCGTCGCCAAAGAGTACAAGACGGCGCACAACGGTGTTACGCACTTCGTGTACCGCCAGCGATTCCAAGGCATCGAGGTTTACAACGCGGACTTCACCGTCAATCTCGACCGCGACGGCCGGGTGCTCAGCGCTGGCGGAAATCTGTACCCGCGGCCCACCGGTGCACTTCCTCCGCAACTGAGCCAAAAGGCGGCGTCAGCGGCTCGTACGGCGGCACGTGCGGTGTCGCAGCCGGATTGGGCACCCGCCGGACCCGCTCCCGAACTGGTCTGGTTCGGTGTCAACGGACTCCTGCGGCCGGCCTGGGTGGTGGAGACGCTCGGCGAAGACGGAATCTCGCGCAGCAATCTCGTGGTTGACTACGAGACGGAGCGGATCCTGGCCACGGAGAGTATGACGTACTTCCAGAATCCCCAGGGTCTGGTGTTTGAGCGGGGCACTCCGCGGCCGAACCCGCAGCCGGGCCGGGTACTCGATACCCCGCCGCCTTTCGTGTCACGCACGATGCAGTCCTTTACCGGCGATCCCACGGCGTCGCCACGTGGCTGGGTGTCGGGCGGCCGGACCGCGGGGAACAACGTGATCGCCGGGCTCAATCCGCTGGGCATCATATTTCTCGAAACTCCAACGCTGAGCTTCAGCACGGGCGGCGAGTTCACCCCGCCGCTCGACCTGGGTCCTGGTGCGCCGCCCCTGTACACGTTCGGCGATGCGGCCACGGTCAACCTGTTCTACTGGATGAACCGCACCCACGATCTGTTCTACGCCGCCGGATTCGATGAGGCCGCGGGCAATTTCCAGGAGGACAATTTCGGTCGCGGCGGCTCCGGCGGTGATGCGATCCGCGCCTATTCCCATTTCGGATCGGGCGGACAGATCGCGGCCCAGTTGAACAACGCGTTCTTCCAATGGCGGAGGCCGGAGGACGGATCCCCGTCGATGATCGCCATGTACCTGGGATCGAGCCGGGGCGAGTTCACCGACGGGTCCTATGACGGTGACGTGATTGTCCATGAGTACGGGCACGGCGTCAGCGCCCGGCTGGTGCGGCGCAACTACACGACGTTCCAGGGCGGTTCGATGGGCGAGGCGTGGAGCGACTTCTTCGCGCTCGAGTTTCTGTCGCCGGAAGGCGCCCCGGTAGACGGGGTCTACGGCGCGGCCGAGTACCTGTTCAACGCCTTTGGGACCGGGTTGCGCACACGGCCCGTCTCGACCCGCATGGACGTGAATCCGCTCACGTTCGCTGATTTGGGGCGGGTGATCTCGTTCCCTCAGGTTCACGCCGACGGTGAGATTTGGGTGCAAGCGCTTTGGGACATTCGCGCCAACCTGATCCGGCAGTTCGGAGAACGCGAGGGGCGGCGCCGGGTGCGCCTGCTGGTGATCGACGGAATGAAGCTGTCACCGCCCGCGCCCTCAATGGTCGACATGCGGGATGCGATCCTGCTCGCCGACCGGGTGGGTTTCCGCGGCGAGTCGCAGGAGCAGATCTGGGCTGGGTTCGCCAAGCGGGGGCTGGGCGTGCTGGCTCAGTCGTTCTCGGCGGCATCGACGCATGTGTCGCCGTCGTTCGACACGCCTTCCCGCACCGCGGCGATCCGCTTCTACGAAGATTCCTACTATCAGGGAGAGGCAGTCCGCGTGATTCTGCATGACGCCAACCTGGCAGGAGCGTTTACCTCGGTGATCCTCACCAGCACGAGCGGTGATCTCGAGCCCCTGGTCCTCGACCGCACCGGAGCTGTCTACATCGGCAGCCTTCCCACGAGCCCGTTCGCCGGGCCGCAGCGGAATGGCGTGTTGAACCTGTCCCTGGGTGACTCGATCACCGCCCATTACCGGGATCCCGATACCGGCTCTGGCCCCCGGGACATCGAGCACACCGCACCAACGAGCCTCACCTATTCGACGTTTTCATCGCCGCCGCGTCCCTTCACGTTCTCCAATGAGGTGAACCTGAACTTTCGCGCCGGTCAGGGCGCCTTCCGCCGGGTCGAGTTGCCCTTCGACTTCCCGTTCTACGGTCAGACGTACCGGTCGGTGCGGCTGTGGTCCGACGGCCTCCTTTCGTTTGGCACCGCGAATCCCGGTTTCTGCCGGGATCCCATCGAATTCTCGAAGGTTACCGCGATCGCGCCGCTGTGGCTCTTCATGACCACCGCGGGTGCCGTGCAGCCCAACGAGAGCGTTTACCTGTCGTCGGCACCGGGGTCGGTGACGTTTCGATGGGTGGGTGAAACGCTCCCGATTCTCGCGCCGCCCACTCCCGTGAATTTTGCCGTAACCCTCAACGAGAATGGGACGATTGAGTTCAGGTACGGGCCCGGCAACACGAGTCTGAGCCAGGGACTCCAGAGCGCCGCCTGCGGCATCCTTGCGCCCATGATCGGGATATCGAGTGGCCGCGAGACGATGACACAGACGGCCCCCGGCACCTACGGACGCGTGAACCTGGAGAACGCACCCGTGGTGGCGATGATTCCGGCAGAGAACCCCCCATCTCTTCCATCCGGCGAGCTAACCCAGCCCACGGCCGGGCAAACCGTTCAGTCGATCCTGTCCGGACGGGGGACGCTGGCGAGCTTCAACGATGGCATCAGACGTGCGGATGTGTTGATCGACGGCGGCTACCGGGCGGGTGCGGCGCTGGCCATCAATCCCCGCCTTCCGCAGTGCTCCGGAGTGCCAAACATGAATTGCTACGACCTCACCTTCGATCTGGATGTCAACGCACTGGGCCTCAGTCCGGGCGCTCACAGGATCCAACTGCGCGTCGCCAACTTCGGCGGAGGCTTCACGGACATCCCGGCTGAGCCGGTCGAGTTCACGGTGGAGCCGGGCGAGGCTGCCCCGCCTGCCGGAGCGGTTGAGACGCCGGGCGGCGGTGAAACCTTGCGGGGCGCGATTCCGATTCGCGGATGGGCGGCGGCCGGATCGCTGCGCGTCACCGCGGTGGATGTTCTGGTCGACGGACTGACCGTGGGCCGCGCGGTCTATGGTGCGGCGCGGCCGGACGTTTGCGATGGCCTGAATCCGCGTCCGGTCAACTGTCCCGGCGTGGGTTTCACGTTCACCTGGAATAGCGCCTCTGCTAACCTTCCGTTTGCCGACGGTCCACACGGGTTGCAGATTCGCGTGTTAGACCAGACGGGACGGATGACCCTGCTCCCCGAGACTCCGGTGACCATCAACCTCGAAAATGGCGGGAACCAGCTCCCCGTGGGCGTCCTGGTCACGCCGGCCAACGGCGACCGTGTATCCGGAGTCACGCGGATCTGGGGTTATGCGTGGGACCCCGACGGCCGGATCGTCAACGCGACCCTGTTCGTCGACGGCGAGGTGATCGCGGCGGTTCCCTACGGTGAGCCAAGGCCGGAACAATGCGAGCAGCTTCCCGATGTGGCCCGTTGTCCCAACATCGGATTCGCACTCGAGTTCGACACACGCGTCCTCGCCAACGGCAGCCATGTGCTGGGGATCCAATTGACCGACGACCGTGGATCCTCGGTGTTCATCGCCGGCCCCAACCGCCGCGGCATCAACATCACGGTGGACAATCGATAGCCGGACCCGGACCCTCGATGCTACCGTAGAGGGTTATGCTGTCTGACAAGCTTCGCGCTTCGGGCGTTGTGGGCGCCGGTGGCGCGGGCTTTCCAGTTCATGTGAAGGCCAGGTCGCAGGTCGAGTTCATGGTGGTGAACGGGGCCGAGTGCGAGCCGCTCATCCACAAGGACGCCGAGATCATGAAGCACTTTCCGGGTCCCATTCTCGACGGTGCCGAGGCGATGCGGCAGGCCACCGGCGCGCAGCGCACCAAGTTCGGCGTCAAGACCAAGAACCAGGAATCGATCGATGCACTGAAGGCCGCCAACCGCCACGCTGCCGTCGACTGGGTGGAACTCGGCGACTTCTACCCGTCGGGCGACGAGTATGAGCTGGTCTACACGGCCACCGGGCGGCTGATTCCCGCCGCTGGAATCCCGCTGGCAGTAGGCTGCGTGGTGAACAACGTCGAGACGCTGTACAACGTGACGGAAGCGCTGGCGGGCCGCCCGGTGACCCACAAGTTCGTGTCGATCGCGGGCGCGGTGCGTGAACCGAAGTCGTTCTGGGTGCCCGTGGGCGTAACGTTCCGCGAGCTGATCGCGCTGGCGGGCGGCGCGTCGGTGCCCGAATTCGGAATCTTCGTCAGCGGACTCATGATGGGCACGTTCACCTGGGACCAGGACGATGTCGTCACCAAGACCACCGCCGGGCTGATCCTGCTTCCGTCTGACCACTACCTGATCACCCGGCGTGTCCGCACCCAGGTGGAGATGAACCAGATCGGAAAATCGGCGTGCGACCAGTGCAGCTACTGCACCGAGTTCTGCCCGCGGTACCTGCTTGGCTACGAAGTCCAGCCGCATAAGGTGATGCGCAGCCTCGGATTCACGATGTCGGGCGAGGCTTACTGGAACCAGTGGGCGGACCTGTGCTGTTCCTGCGGGCTGTGCACGCTCTATGCCTGCCCCGAGGACCTCTATCCCAAGGAGGCGTGCGATGACGGCAAGAAGTACCTGCGCCAGGCCGGGATCAAGTTCCAGCAGCAGCATCCGGTCCAGGTGCATCCGATGAAGGAATACCGCCGTGTCCCGCTGTTGCAGTTGCGCAGGCGGCTGAAGGTGGACGAGTACGAGCGCGATACACCATACGAAGAGATCCGGTACCAGCCCTCCAAGGTCCGGCTGAAGCTGAAGCAGCACGCAGGCAAGCCCGCGGCGCCGGTGGTCAAGGTGGGACAACGCGTGAAAGCCGGGGCTCTGGTGGCGGACCTTCCCGAGGCGGATTTGGGTTGTCCGGTTCACGCCTCCATCGCGGGTACGGTATCGGCGGTCACGGCGGACAGCATTGAGGTGACGGCATAAATGGCCAAGAATTCAATCGGACTCATTGAGCTGACGTCGATCGCGTCCGGCTTCCAGTGCTGCGACGCTATGCTCAAAGCTGCTGATGTCGACCTTGTGGTCTCACGCAGCATCTGCTCGGGCAAGTACATGGTGCTGATCCGTGGCGACGTGGCCGCCGTTCAGGCAAGCGTCTCCGCCGGACGTAGCGCGGGCAACTTCTCCGTCATCGACTCCTTTGTGATCCCGAACCTGCACGAGAGCGTGTTTCCCGCCATCGCAGGCAACAGCAAGGTCGAACGGATGGAAGCGCTCGGCATCATCGAGAGCTTCTCCGTGGCCGCGCTCATTGAGGGCGCTGACGCGGCGGTCAAAGCAGCCAACGTGGAGCTGATCGAGATCCGGCTGGCGATGGCCCTGGGCGGAAAGGCGTTCGCTACGTTCACCGGGGATGTCGCGGCGGTTCAGGCGTCGGTCGAGGCCGGCGCGCAGGTGGTGGGGCAGAAGGGGATGTTGGTCAACAAGGTGGTGATCCCCTATCCCCGGCCCGAACTGCTGCGCGAGATGATCTGACCTCAGAACGCCGCGGGACCCGATGGGTCGATGCTCAGTTTCCGTCCAACGAACGGACCGTTGCCAATCGCCAGATTGACGGTTCCGTTGGGCTCGATGAAGTCGACCACTGTGCTCGCCTCGAGCCGTCCCGCCTGGGCGATCCGCATCGTGCACCGGACCCGGACGAAGCCCGCGAATTCGCCCTTCTCGTCGAAGGTGAACAGTTGGAAGGTCAGCCGGTACTGGTCGCCGTCGCGCCGCCATGCTCCCTGCGCCGGACCCTCCCGGTGGGCGGGAGCCAGCGTCGAGTTCTCGGTGAAGGTCCCGTCGGCGTGGTAGGTATGGATCGCGCGGAATTCCACCTTCGTGGGGTCAGTGGCGTTGAGGACGGTGATCGCCCAGGTGCCGATGATCGGGTCGGCAACTTGGGCGGCAGCTGGCGCGGCAAGCAGTGCCGCGGCAAACAGGGGGAAGAATCTTCTGGTCATGGGTTTAGTCCTTTCGGGTTTGAGATTGCCGGGGCGGCGTTTCGTCGCCCCGTGATTCCACCATGCCGGAAATCGATGGAAATAAATAGGTTGTCGGAGTTGTCGCGCTGTCAAACAACCGTTGTGAGGTGCGTGGATGTATAATTTGAGCTATGGCCGCGCTCGTGAACCTGGCTGCTTCCATGGCGCCGCTGGACCCGCAACTGCTTGAGGCCAAACAGGAGCGGCTGTTTGCGAACCTCCGTGAGCTGGGCCAGGTGCTGGTCGCCTACTCGGGCGGCACGGACTCGGCCTACCTTGCCTGGGCCGCCCATCAGGTGCTCGGCACACGCTCTGCCGCGATCACGGCGGACTCACCGTCCATTCCGGAGTCCCATAAGCGCGACGCCGCCGAGTACGCCCGGGTCTGCGGCTTCCAGCACGAGTTCATCCCGACCTACGAGTTCGACAACCCGGACTACGTGAAGAACGACAAGGACCGATGCTTCCACTGCAAGGATGAGCTTTTCGTCAGGCTGGAAGAGGTGGCTGCCACGCGCAACGTCGCCCACATCATCTACGGAGTCAACCAGGACGACCTGGGGGACTACCGCCCGGGCCAGCGCGCCGCGAAGATCCACCAGGTGAAGGCGCCGCTTGTCGAAGCGGGCCTGGCTAAGGCGGAAATCCGGGAGCTGTCCCGCCGCGCCGGACTGCCGTTCTGGGACCGTCCCGCCGCCGCCTGTCTCAGCTCACGCATCCCGTACGGGACGCCTGTCTCAGTCAAGACGATCAAGACTGTCGAGGCCGGTGAGGAGTCGCTCAAGGATCTCGGGTTCCGGCAGTTCCGTGTCCGGTTCCACGGCGAGCTGGTCCGGATCGAGATTGCGCGCGAGGAGTTGGAGAGGGCACTCAGTCTCGAAATGGCCGGACGGCTGACGGCCATCTTCAAACCGCTCGGGTTCCACTACGTGACGCTCGACCTCGAGGGCTACCGTCAGGGATCCCTCAACGCCGTTTTGAACGGCGGCTGATACTGGTACACGTACCGCGGCCAGACCACGCCCCAGCGGTGCGGGACATTGCCGAGCGCACGGAACCGGTCTTCGAGGTCCGTTGCGAGCCTGTAGTAGCGGGCCAGGAAGCCGAGCACCGGATCGGGCTCCAGCGGGTTGTGCATGATCAGGTAGGCGGTCCCTTCGACCTGGATCATGCTGGCGAGAAGGCGCCGCGACTCGGGGTGGTTGTGCTCGTCGCGTCCTGGACCGCGGATCATGTCGTCGAGTGCGACCCAGTGGACCGCGGGGTTGAGCTTCAGGTCCGTGTCCGCAAGCTGGCCAAACTTGGGAATGTAGACTGGACCTGGAAGCGCGCGGACATAGGCGGTGAACTCCCGGTGTTTCGCGGCTGCCTCGGCCGGGATCCAGTAATCGAGCGGGTTGTAGGCCAGCGCGAAAAATGCGGCCAGGGCGGCGATCTGCCCGGGCCGGGTGGCGGCCGCCGCGAATCCGCGGACTCCCCAGTAGATGAGGAACACGCCGAAGGCCGCGAACACGTTGTTGCTTGAGCCCGGATCGAGCGCGCCCATCACCGCGGACAAAGTCGCCGCGAACATCTGCACGTGCCAGATCCCGGCGGTCCGTACGGATTTCCAAAATGCCCAGGCGCCCGCGACGACGAGTGGCAGGTAGCTGCGCAGTGCCAGCCGTGCGATCCGCGAGAGCGATTCCGCGTCGAGCTCGCTCCACGCGCTGGGGACTTCCCAGGTGAAGTAGTGGAAGTGCGATCCAAACAGCGACGGCCCGCCGAACAGGTACAGCCCCGGCCCGAGCACGGCGAGCAGTGCGGCTCCGGGCAACGACTTTCTCCATCCGTCGCGCGTGAATACCCATACGAACCCGCCGAGGGCGAACAACGCCCCGTGCTGCTTGATCCAAAACGCGGCGGCGAGCAGGGCCAGGGCAGGGAGGCGGTCGCCTCGCGACAGGCGCCAGGTTCCGGCGAGTGCCGCGGCGATCATGAGCGAGTCGGCGTGGGCACTATCGAGGTAGCCGTCCATCGCGTGATAGGCGGCGGCGAACAGTCCCGCACCGGTCCAGGCCCAGAGGCGGCTGTTGGTCGAATCGCGAAGGGCCTGGTAGAGGACCACGGCGATCCCCGCCATTCCGAGGACCGCGACCAGCCGGAGGGTGAACAGGTTGACCCCGAAGAGCCACGAGAACGGCACCGAGACGTAGTAGTAGAGCGGGTTGTAGGCGAGAGCGACGAACTCGGGCGCCGGAGCGGTGTAGATCGGCAGGCCAGCCGACGCACGCTCAAAGTGCTGGAGCACCGTGCCCTCCATCACTTCCAGAAACAGCGGAAACCGGATGTGGTTGGAGAGCAGCACCAGTAGGAGTCCGGTGCTTGCCAGCGCGGCGCCCGAGAGTAGGAAGCGGAACGCTATCGCCCCCGTCATTCTTCTCAAGGTCGCGCGAAACGGGGGTGGAATTCAAGGAAAACGAGCTTCTGGAAGTACTGGAACGGGCCAGGGAGTGGCCGGGCTAAGCGGCACGGCCTTCATGCCGCCAGT
>VFZX01000030.1 GCA_016871015.1 Acidobacteriota bacterium
TTGTTGTCCTTCCTTCACCCTCCCAGCCTGGAGGTTGTCAAGGGGACATTTCTACTTTGCTCAAAGGGGACATTTTCACCTTGCTGTTACAGAGTTTTTTCGTGGCGGCCCGCCCTATACTGGGTGCATGGCGTTCCTGATTGACCAAGCGTACTTGCCCGCTCGGTTAACGATCGGGCCAATGAACGACGACGAGTTCGGCAGGTTCTGCAACGAGCATCCCGACCTGTCGTTTGAGATCACGGCGGATGGGGAGCTGATCGTAACGCCTCAGACTTTCACGCTGACCGGGGCTCGAAACAACAAGATCGCTTACCAGCTCGAAGGCTGGTCGGAACGGGACAACCGGGGATTAACGTTTGATTCGTCCACCGGTTGGGTATTGCCTGATTCTTCCCGCCGGTCTCCGGACGCGGCGTGGATTCTCAAGGCAAGGATCCGCCAGATTGACGCCCAGAGCCGTGAACGCTTTTGGCACATTTGCCCGGACTTCGTGATCGAGCTACGGTCCTCGACTGACCGTCTGCGCATTCTGCGCGAGAAGATGTTGATGTGGCTCAGCAACGGTGTCCAACTGGGTTGGCTGATTGATCCGGAGCGCCACGCGGTTGAGATATACCGGCCTGGAACGGCTCCCCAGATCCTGGAGCCAGTGGACTCAGTCACCGGCGGCGACCCGGTTGCCGGATTCACTCTGGACCTGCGGCGGGTGTGGGATCCGATGGCTTAGGCACGCGTCCGCGATGGTGGCGAGGAGTTCCTCGCGCCGGACCGGTTTGGCCAGGAACCTGTCCATGCCGGCCTCAACGCAACGGTCGCGGTCAGAGTCAAAGGCAGCCGCGGTAAGGGCGACAACCGGCGTGTTCTTGCCAGCGGCGCGAATCTTCCGGGTTGCGGCGATTCCGTCAAGCTCGGGCATGTGAACATCCATCAGGATCAGGTCGAAAGTCCGGGACAACGCCAACTCCACCGCCTCTTCTCCATTGATGGCTGTGGTCACCTGATGTCCCGCTTTTTCGAGGAGCGCTGTCACCACTTTGCTGCTGACCGGATTATCCTCCGCCACCAGGATCGAAAGAGATCCTAGTGGGGTGGCTGCTTTGGCTGGAGCCGGCGCCACAGGACCCTCGCAAGCCGCGAGCAGCACCGTGAAGTGGAACGCACTGCCGGTGCGCGGCTTGCCGGTAACCGGATCGATCCAAGGGCTGTCCACCCAGATGGCGCCTCCCATCATGTGAACCAGGTTCAGCGAAATTGAGAGCCCTAACCCGGTTCCTCCATGCCGGCGGGTGGCTGAAGTGTCGGCCTGTTCGAACGGGCGGAAGATCTGGCTTTGCTGTTCCGGTGCGACTCCGATTCCCGTGTCGTAGATGACGAAATGGATCCGGTTGCGGCCGAGGTCGGCGCCGTCGTTGGTGACGAAAACGCGCACCGAGCCGGAGGCGGTGAACTTCACGGCATTCCCCGCGAGATTCAACAGGACCTGGCGGATGCGGCCCGCGTCGCCGAGGACGTGATCCGGGACCCCGGGATCGATGTCGAGCGACAGTTCCAGTTCCTTCTGCCGGGCGGCGAAAGCCAGAGTGTCGACCATACCCTGCACGCACCGGCGCAGATCTAACGGCGTCTCCGAGAGCTCCAATTTCCCGGCCTCGATCTTCGAAAAGTCGAGAATGTCGTTCAGGATCTGGAGGAGTGCCTCGGCTGAACTGTGGACATACGTCAAGTACTCGCGCTGAACAGGCTTAAGCGGAGTGCCGAGCACGAGCTCGGTCATACCAAGAACACCGTTCATGGGAGTCCGGATCTCGTGGCTCATGTTGGCCAGGAATTGGCCTTTGGCCGCCGCGGCGCGCAACGCTTCGACCCGGGCGGTCCGCAGCCTCCAAGCCATCCAGACGAGTGCCATGGCGACAGTGAAGATCGCGATCACCGCCCGGCCCCGCCATTCAGCCGAATGTTGAGCGTTGAGAGCGTACTCAACCATCAAGGCGTCCTGCGAGATGTTGGAATGCCAACGGAAGCTGATGGTGATGAAGGTTCCGTCGCGAATCATGTCCGAGATGGCCAGGCGAATCAGGTCCGCCACTTTCTGGGCATCCCGGTCGTGTCCGGTCGCCCCGATCCCAGACAATAGGCGGGCGTCCGGGATCGGTTCCAGACGCACCCGGCAGCCTGCGGCAAGTGGTAACGGCGCGCTTTGCTGCATGCTGCTTCCGACAACGGCACCGTCAATCTCACCCGCACAAACCGCGCCCATCAGCGCGGGCATCCTTGGATACCGCCTGATCTTGACTCCTGGCAGGTGGCTGCGGACGATAGTATCACCCGCCGGATTTGCCGTACCCGCGACTCCGCCCCAGCCGCGCAGCGCACGGGGCGGCGTTTCTTCCAACACGACCAGGAAATACGTGGATGCCAGGTACGGCTCCGACACATAGATCCCGGTGCGTCCGGGAATGTCATTGATCATCGGCCAAAGGTCAATCGCTCCCGATGCAACAGCGGTTTCCGGGCTCTCGGAGTACTCCACCCAGTGGAGCTTAACCCCGGCCCGCCGCGCGGCCTCGGCGGCGATTTCAACGATCGGCCCGCCCGGCCGCCCGGTTGCTGCATGTTCAGAGCGCGGGCGCAGATGGCCGATCTTGTACGTCCGGTTCAGGTCCGGGCCGCGCATGCGCCACCACCCCGCCGCCGCCGAAACGAGGATCACCCCGGACACAAAGACCGCTATCGTTCGGGCCGAGGGCATTTCCAAATCCCCTCTTCGGCGGGGATGGTCTTTATCTTAATCCAAACGGACGGATGGCGGGGATCCGGGTTCTATAACTACTAGTCGCCCGCCATTTTGGATCGACAGCCGGCCCGCTTCGATCACCATTTCGTTGAAGTTCGAGTTGGCGGGAGTCGCCAGTACTCCCACGTCATCAATCTCTTGCAGGACCACGGCCCGGTCCATGGCGGGCGCGGATTCAACCCGGATGGCGGCGCGGATCAGGTAGTCGATGCTGCGGAATCCGTATCCGGTGCAGGTGAGCCCGGGAACTCCGGTGTCGATGTACTGAAAGTACTCAGTGCTCGGCTCATGGAATACGGTGCCGCCGTCGGAGTCCATGCGCCGGGTGTAGCAATAACGGATGCCGCGGTACTGGTCGGAATGTTCGAGCCAGGCTCCCCGCTCTCCGTCGGAGAAGTACATCATGATCCCCTGGGTGTTGGATCCGGGGGCCTCATCGGGGAAGCTGAGCGTGTTCTGGACATTCAGACACGCGCCGTTGTTCCAGATCACGCGGGCGTCGGTCCACAGATAGCCTTCCTTGCCGTTGGGGAAGCGGTCCATGATGCCGTACACCGAAACCGCCGTGGGACGGAGCCCAGTGACAAACGCCACGAAATCGACGTAGTGGCAGCCGATGTAGGTAAAGGCGTCGGAGTTCTCGGGTGTGAACCAGTTCTGGAAATTCGAGCGGCGATAATACCACTTCTCCATCAGACGGGCGGTTCCCAGCTTGAACTCGCCGAACATTCCCTCCCGGAACCGGCGGCGCGCCAGCAGCGTCCGGTCGTCGAACCGCTTGTGGTACTCGATGCCGACGAACAGATTCCGCGATTTGGCGAAGCGCTCAATCTCCAGCGCATGGGCGATGGTCAATACCAGCGGCTTGACCGCGATCACGTGCTGATCGTGCCGGAGCGCGGTCATCACCACGTCGTAATGGATCTGATCCGGCACTGCGGCGATCACAATTTGACGCGGAGGCATGGCGGCGATCACATCGGCGTAGGGATCGAGCGCCGGAGTGAACGAATGTCCGGGGAAGGCGCGCTGATGGATCATCGCGTTGTCGGCGAGCGACCGCAGGGTTTCGGGACTCCGCGCGCAGACCGTGACCGGGCCAATCAGGTCCATCCTCTGCAATTGATAAAGAGATGGCAATATCTGATCGTGGGCGATCATGCCGCCGCCGATCATCGTGACCGCGGGTTTCAGCATCCGAGCTTCTCCGCCAGCTCAACGAACGACCGCGTATTGTGCGTGAATTCCGGCTCCGGCGAGACATCCATTTTCGCGCCCGGGCCCCGCTCGAGGGGCCGCGCGACAAACGCAGTCTGGAGTCCGGCCCGGGCCGCCGCGCGCAGGTCGTTCTTGTGCGCGGCCACCATCATTACCTCGGCGGGAGGCAGATCGAGCAGCCGGCAAGCGCCGAGGTAGGCTTCCGGATCCGGCTTGTAGTGCTTGACCAGCTCGGCCGAGAGGATCACGTCCCACGGAAGGCCGCCAAACTTGGCCATGTTGGTGAGCAGCGCGACATTTCCATTGGAAAGGGTCGCGATGATGTGCTTCGTCTTGAGCCGCGTGAGACCGGCGACTGCATCCGGCCATGGATGCAGCCGGTGCCAGACCTTGTTCAGCCGCTGCTTGTCGGTCTCGGAAAGCCCGGATATCTTGAATTTTTCGAGCAGACCGTCCAGGATCCGGCGATGAAGCTGGTCAATGTTCATCCAGGGAAGCTTTCCAGTGCGGACCAGATCCATTGAGGGTCCGTAGCCGCCGCGCCAGGCATCGGCGAGCGCTGCCCAGTCGGCCTGAATGTGGTGGGAGCGGGTCCACTCGGCGCCTTCTTTGATGATCGAGCCGCGCCAGTCTACCACGGTTCCGAACACATCGAATGTCAGTGCACGGACCGGAGCGGGCATCGCTACGCCGCCATCCTACGCCGCGCGAGTACGGCGTGGAACGCATCCTCGAACACGTCCAGGCTGTCGTTCATCGCTTCTTCGGTAATGCACAGCGGCGGACAGATCTTGATCGTTCCGCCGCCGTATCCTACTGGTGAAAACATGAGCACACCACGGTCGGCTGCCGCTTCAATCACGTCCCACGCCAAGTCGGCGTCCGGCTCCTTGCTCCCCGGACGGATGCAGGCGACACCAGCGACCAGCCCCTTGCCATCCACGCACCCAATTTCCGGGTGGCGCTGCTTCATTGTCCGCAGACGGCCGTGCATCAGGTTCCCTACGCTGGCCGCGTTGCCCGTCAGATCCTCCCGCAGGATCAAATCGATGTTGGCGAGCGCGGCGGCGCAGCAGACCGGATTCCCGGTGTGGGTGGAGGTCATGCTGCCCGGAGGATGCAGGTCCATCAGATGCGACCAGCCGATCACGCAGGATATCGGCAATGAACTTGAAATTCCCTTGCCCCAGGTGCTCAGGTCGGGCAGAATCCCGTAATGCTGGTATCCGGCGAGTTTCCCGGTACGGCCGAATCCCGCCTGGACTTCGTCGCAGACCAGCAGCGCCCTGTGCGCGGTGCACCAGGCCCGCAGATTCCGCATGAATTCGACCGGTGCGAAGGAGCCAGATCCCCCTTGGTAGGTCTCAAGCATCACCCCGCACACTTCCGCCGGCTGGACGTTCTGCTCCTGGAGCGCTCGCAGGAAGAAATCGAAGCTCGTATCCGGCGTCCGGAAACCGTCGGGGAAGGGGACTTGGACGAAGCCTGGATCAAGGTTTACGATCCATTCCTTCAACGAGGGGATGCCACCCGCTTGTTGCGAGCCCAGAGTCCGCCCGTGGAATGACTTCTCGAACGAGACGACCACGTTCTTGCGGCGCCCACCGGCCTTTACTCCGTGGGTGCGGCAAATCTTGATGGAGCACTCGACGGCTTCCGAACCGGTCGTCAGCAGAAACACCTTCCGGTTTTCCTCACCGAACATGGTGGCGAGCTTCTCGACCAGCCGCATCCGGGGATGATTCGGGAAACAGTAGTTCGTGAGCAGCTTGTGCTGGGCCTGCGCGACCACGGCATCAATGATCTCCTGCCGGCCGTGTCCGGCGTTAGTGATCAGGACACCGCTGGTCCAGTCGATCCAGCAGTTGCCCGCGCCGTCCCACACCTGGAATCCCTCCGCGTGGTCCCACAGGATCGGCGGCTGCCCCTGCATGGCAACCGGCTCGTACCTGTGAAGCGCCTCAAGCACAGCGACCGTCTGCGGCGCAGGGATGTCTGTCGCGATGCGGCGGTATTTGGACTCCACCCGGGGAACCGGCCGGGGCGTCAACGAATACGATCTAGCCATGTACTGGAGAGGTCAGAATGCTCTAGTCTATCAAGTATGCTGCGCCGAGATTTGCTTGCCACACTGGCCGCTCCGCTGGCCGCCACCGCACAGGAAGTGAACCGCACGCGCGGCCTTCCGCCGCTGACCATCAAAAACGTCAGGATCATCCCGACGAGCGGCGGAGGCCGCTATCAATGGGTCTTTGTCAAAATCGAGACCAGCGAGCCCGGACTCTACGGACTGGGGTCGGCCAGCAACGTGAACAACGCGTTCTCCGTGGTTTCAGCGATCGAGAAACACTACGCGCCGTTCTGGATCGGCAAGGATGTCGCGCGCATCGAGGACAACTGGCAGAACACGCATGTCCGAAGCTACTGGCGGAACGGGACCATCCACAACAATGTCCTCTCGGCGCTCGACATGGCGCTGTGGGACATCAAGGGCAAGCGCGCTGGAATGCCCGTGTACGATCTGCTCGGTGGAAAAGCGCGGGATGCCGTTCCGATGTACGCACACGCCGACGGCCGCGACCTGAACGCACTCACCGAAAGCGCGCGCAAGTACATCGAGGAAGGCTACCGCCATGTGCGCGTGCAGTTGGGCGGATACGGCGGTGGCGGAATGATCGCACCGGGACAAGGCAGCCGCCCCGCCACCGGCTTCCGGGGCGTGGCATTCGACGAAGAGTTGTACGTCGACGTGATCCCGAAGATGTTCGAGCATCTGCGGGTCAAGCTCGGCAACGACGTGAAGCTGTGCCACGACGTTCACGAGCACCTGACCCCGATCATGGCGGTGGAGCTGTCCAAGCGCTGCGAGCCTTACAGGCTGTTCTTCCTCGAAGACGTGCTCGCGCCGGAACAGATCCAGTGGTTCCGCAACATCCGGCAGGTGTGCACCACGCCCATGGCCATGGGCGAGCTGTTCACGCATCCGCTCGAGTGGGTTCCGCTGATCAGCGAGCGGTTGATCGATTTCTTCCGCGGGCGCGTGTCCCAGATCGGTGGAATTACGGCGGCGAAGAAGGTCGCGGCGCTGTGCGAGACGTTCGGTTGCCGCACCGCGTTCCAGGAGGGTGGCGACAACGATCCGGTGAACCAGCTCGCGGCCTACCACGTGGACCTCTCGATCTCGAGCTTCGGGATTCAGGAAGAGAATCACTTCCCCAGGATCGTGCACGACATGCTGCCAGGCACGGCGGTGCTCAAGGGCGGCTACTTGTACGGCAGCGACAAGCCGGGCCTCGGGATCGAGATCAACGAAGCCCTCGCCGCCAAGCACCCGCTGGTTCCGCCGCCGGGCGGTGATAGCTGGACCACTGTGCGCGGGATGGACGGGAGCCTGGTCAAGCCGTGATGCGCGCGGCCGGCCTGTTCATCGCTTGCTCCGCGGTCCTCGCACAGCGGAGCCTGCCTCCGACGGATGCGGCGTGGGCGCCCAAGCCCGCGAGTCCACCGGCATACACCACGCCGCACAAGCCGCACGTGAAGCTCGCCGAATTGCGCAAGAAGCATGCTGGCGAGCGGGAATGGCGCGAGCAGGTGGTGGACGACGCGTACCTGTCCGCCGCATACGTGCAGGCCGCGGCGGCGGCCGCGACCCCGAAGCGCTTCCATCCGGAAACGCGAGCCTGGTGGGTGGTGCTCGGCGGCGGGGTCCGGTTCGAGATCGAAGGAGTCGAGGCGTTCGTTGCGCGCAAGGGGTCGTTTGTCCAGGTCCCGTTGCAGACGGTGTACGCGATGACGGTGGAGGCCGGTGGACCGGCACTATGGCTGGAGGTCCACGTTGCGGGCGCGAAGACTCTCTATCCGCGCGAGACCAAGCCACCCGCGGGGTCCGATTGGATTCCCGTCAAGCTCGGCCGGCGGAAAGGGCTATGGGGCGAGGGCAACCGCCCGCACGTGACATTCGATCACTTCGTACGGTCCGCCAAGCCCGACGAGCGCGGATTGAGCGTCCAGCAGATCGTCAAGGACGACCGTGGCGCGGTCAATTTCATCTACGGGTCGGAAAAGGACCTGGCGCCGCTCAACCCCAAAGACAAGGGCCACTACCACCCGGAAGCGCCGGAGTTCTGGATTATCATGGGCGGCCAGCTGCGGTACGCCATCGAAGGCCAGCCGCTCATCATCGGGGGTTGGGGCGACCTGGTCTACGTGCCGCCGTACACATTCCACGCCCCGCGGTTCCATGGTCCCGAGCCCGCGTGCCGGGTGTCGATGAACGGATACCCGTACATCTCGCACCTGTTCGAGGACCGGGCGGGTCAGTAGGTCTTAAGCGCGGAGTCCTCGCGCATGACGCCCAACAGCGACTTCAAACCGTTGAGGTTCAGCGACAGGCTTTCCTCGGCGTCGAGCTCTTCGCGGTGTCCGAGGATCCCGATGGGACCGCGGTAGCCGCTGTCCCGGATGGCGCGCAGCATCGCCAGTTCATCTACGCCTGCGCCGACCGGCAGGATCTTGGTCCCTTGCTTCATCCCGTTGATGTTGATGGCGAGCAGGTGGGGCATCATGGCTTTCAGCAGAGCGGGCCATCGCGCGATGTGATCGTGGCCATGGTGGAAGTTGTACACGATCCCGACGTTGGGAAGTTTGAGCTTCTTGATGATGTCGATCTGGTTTTCGGGCTCGCCGAACCAGCCGCCGTGGTTGTAGAGTCCGACCTTGGCGCCCACTGTCTGCGCTTCCTTGGCGACCTTGGCGACAGCCGCCGATGCCGCGGCGAGCTTTTGCTCATGCGGAAGCGCGTTGAACTCCTTGTCCTGGCCGAGAGACAGCCACAGCTCGGTCGGGATGTTCCGGCGCTTCAGCAGACCGATGATGGCTGGCAGTTGATTGGGCCGCGCGGGATCGGCTGGGTAGGGAGTCCAGAAGCCTTGCAGCCGGATGCCGTGCCGGTTGAGCGCGTCGATCTCCTGGTCGAAGGTGGGGATGTCCTTTTCGCGCCAGTCATACACGAACCGGGTGATGCCGAGCTTCTTGAGCATGGCCGCGCGTTCCTCGGGTCCGCGCTTTTTGGCGTCGAAGGGCACGATGCACCAGGCGACGAGATTGTCCTTGACGAATGGGCTGGCGGCGTCCTTGGCGGCGCACCAGAGGAGTCCGGCGGCAGCGGCGGAAATGAGAATGCGCTTCATCGGTGCTTCCAGTATACTGTCCGATTCCCACCGGGGCACCGGGAACTCGTGGCGTGGAGTCGAATCCCGAAACGAAACGGTTGGAAGAGTCTTCACCAGCACATAGTAGGAACGTTGGCTCTCGACGTTCTCGCTGGAGGACCCACAGCAGCGGCGCGAATCAGGATGCGTTCCAACGGTGCTTTCCAGTATACTGTCCGATTCGCATGCCGCCGCTCGTCTTTCTCCACGGCGTCCTCCGGAACGGTTCCTGCATCACTCCGCTGGTTCCAGCGCTGAGCAGCCGGTGGCGGATCCATACGCCGGACGCGCGCGGACACGGGTCGGCTCCGCGCGGAGAGTCCTATCTGGTGGTGGACTACATTCCCGGCACCATCCACTACCTGCAACAACAGATCCGCGAACCCGCCATCCTGTACGGCCACTCGATGGGCGCGATGGTCGCCGCCGCAGTGGCAGCGCAAGAGCCGGAACTCGTCCGGGCCGTGGTCTTGGAGGATCCCCCGTTCCAGGAAATGGGTGAGCGGATCCTCACGAACCGTCCGCGGCTGAGCTACTTCACTGCGATCCGCCAGTTCGCGGGCGCGCAGGACCCGGTGGACCAGTTGGCCGCCAGGATCGCGCGCGAGCCCGTGCTGGCTCCGGACGGCGTCTCGGAAACAACCATCGGCCACATCCGGGACGCCACCACGATCCGCTACCTCGCGCGCTGCTTACGTTCGGTCGATCCCGCGGTGCTCGATCCGATCCTCGCCGGGCGGTGGCTGGACGGCTACGAAATGGACCGCGTCTTCGCGGGTCTGCAATGTCCGGCGTTGTTGTTCCGCTGCGACCCCGCGGCCGGCGGACTGCTGACCGCGGAAGATGCGGAAGCCGCTTCCACCTGTACCCATGTGTTCCTGCGGGGCGTTGGACATCAGGCGCACTGGACAGCCACGGAAACAGTCGCGCGCTACACCTTGGAATTCCTGCTCTCGTTGGAGTAACCGGAATGAAGCCAGCTTTCCTCATCCGCAACGGCCGCCTGGTGGACGGGACGGGCGCGCCGCCAGTCGATCATGCCGCCGTCGCCGTCCAGGACGGCAGGATCACCTACGCCGGTCCGGAAGCGGGTGCGCCGCCCATGCCGGAAGCGCAGGTCATTGATGCACGCAACGGCACCATCCTCCCTGGACTGGTGGAGGCTCACTACCATCCCACCTACTTCAACGTCGCCGCGCTGGAGGACCTCGACATCAAGTATCCGGTCGAGTACGTCACGCTGCTGGCCGCGTCCAATTGCCGGCTGGCGCTCCAGTGCGGATACACCGCGGCGCGCAGCGGCGGGAGCCTGTTCAACATCGATGTCTGGCTCAAGAAGGCGCTCGAGGAGGGCGTGGCGGACGGTCCGCGCCTGGCCCCCAGCGGACGCGAGATCTGCGGCGTGGGCGGGCTGATGGACTGGAATCCCGATTTCCGGAAGATCGGCATGGAAGGGCTGGTGCTGCTGGTGAATGGTCCTAATGACGCCCGCGCGGCGGTGCGCAAGCTGGTCAAGGACGGTGTGGAGTGGGTCAAGACGTATCCCACCGGGGACGCCGCGGCGCCGGACACCAACGATCACCACACGCTGTGCATGACGTTTGAGGAGATGCACGCAGTGGTGTCGGCGGCACACAACCACAAGCTGAAGGTCACCGGCCACTGCCGGGCCACGCAAGGGATCAAGAATGCGCTCCGGGCCGGATACGACTGCGTGGAGCACGCGACGTTTCTCGATGACGAAGCGCTGGACCTGTTGATCGAAAAGCAGGTGCCCGTGGTCCCGGCGCTGCAGTTCGAGTGGGCAAGCATCGAGTACGGCAAGGATTGGGGAATGTCCCAGCGCGTCATCGACGGCCATAAGGAAACGCTCGAAGGTGGCGCCGAGAGTGCCCGCCGCATTCTGAAGGCGGGCGGCAGACTGGGCCTCGGCGGCGACTACGGATTCGCCTGGACGCCTCACGGCACCTACGCCAAGGAACTTTCCTTCTTCGTCAACCACGTCGGGTTCTCTCCGCTCGAGACCATCACCTGCGCCACTCGCAACGGTGCGGGAATCATGGGGCGCGAGCATGAGTTCGGCACGGCCGAGCCCGGAAAGCTTGCCGACCTGCTGGTGGTGGATGGCGACGTGCTCAGCGATATCTCGATTCTCGAGGACCGCTCGCGCTTCATTGCCGTGATGCAGGGCGGGGTGATCAAGTCGGGCTATCCTACGGTGTGGAGTTCATCATGAAGAGAGTTTTCGGGTTGCTGGCCGCCGCGTTGACGTGCCCGGCAGCCGACACGGGCGCGACCGGCGCCGACTGGCAGCATTACGGCGGAACCTACCGGTCGTGGCGCTACTCGTCGCTCAACCAGATCAACACGTCGAATGTCCGCAAGATCACACCGGCGTGGGCGTTCCAGACCGGCGACTACGACGGCGGCTTGCAAGTGACACCGTTGGTGATCGACGGGATCATGTACCTGTCGACGTCACGGAACCACATCTACGCGCTGGACGCAGCGACGGGACGCGAGCTGTGGAAGTACACCTACAATCTTCCGAAAGGCTACACGGTGTTCTACGGCCCGTGGAACCGCGGGGTCGCCGTGGGGCACGGCCGCGTCTACATTGGAACGCTCGACAACTACGTCGTCGCGGTCGACCAGAAGACGGGCAAGGAGATCTGGAAGACCAACGTCGAAGACGCCCAGCAGTGCGGGTGCGACATCACGGGCGCGCCGCTGGTGGTGAAGGACAAAGTCGTCGTGGGAACCACCGGTGGCGACTCGGCGCACCGCGGCTACATTGTCGCGTTCGACGCGCGCACGGGCCGGCAGGCCTGGAAATTCTGGACCATTCCGGGTCCAGGAGAGAAGGGCAACGAGACGTGGTCCGGCGACTCGTGGAAGTACGGAGGCGGCTCCTCGTGGATGACCGGGTCCTATGACGAGGCGCTCAACCTGATCTACTGGTCGGTCGGGAATCCGGCGGCGGACTTCTACGGAGGCTCACGCAAGGGCGACAACCTGTACACGGATTCCGTGGTCGCGCTGGAGGCGGACTCTGGCAAGCTCAAGTGGCACTTCCAGCAGGTCCCGCACGATGTATGGGACTTCGATACGGCGTATGAGAATATCCTGCTCGACCTCGACGTCAAGGGCCGCGCGCGCAAGCTGCTGCTCAACGTGAACAAGGGCGGATACGTGTTCGTGAATGACCGCGCCACGGGCGAGTTCGTTTCCGGATATCCGATCGTCAAGCATATCAACTGGATCACGGGGACCGACGCCAAGGGCAACCTGGTGGGGCGCAACGAACCCAAGGTCGGCGAGACCACCTTCATCTGTCCGGCGATCGGCGGGGGCCGGAGTTGGAACCAGGCGGCCTATTCGCCGCGCACCGGTCTGCTGTACACCACGGCGATCGAGTGGTGCCAGGACGTGAAATCGATGCCCGAGGATCCGGTGGAGGGCAAGGTGTTCTTCGGCGGGACGTTCGAGCCAAAGCACCCGCGGGGCGAGAACGCATACAGCCATCTGGACGCGGTAGACCCGGTGACGGGAAAGAACAAATGGACCGTGAAGTACAAGTATCCGATGCTCGCCTCGGTCTTGGCGACGGCCGGTGATCTGGTGTTGACCGGAGATCCGGAGGGTTTCTTCTTCGCGCTCGACGCCCGGAGCGGCAACAAGCTTTGGAGCTTCCAGACGGGTTCGGGTCACCGTGGCGGTCCGATCGCTTATTCGGTCAAAGGACGGCAGTACATCGCGACACCTTCGGGTTGGGGATCGGCGGTGGCCGGATTGATCGCTCAACTGTGGCCTGAGGCGGAGAGGTTCCGTGGCGGATCGATGCTGTGGGTGTTCGCGCTGCCCGAGGAGGGAAAGTGATGAGGGCTGTCTGGATCGGGCTGATATTTGCGGCCACCGCGGCGGCGCAGGATGAGGCGCTTGGCGCGTCGGTGTTCAATAAGAGCTGCGCGGTGGGGTACTGTCACGGATCCGGTGGCACGGCGGGACGGGCTCCCAAGCTCACCGGGCGGAACTTCGAGCACGGCTATGTTCATAAAGTCACGCTCGACGGGATTCCGAACACGGGCATGCCGGGCTGGAAGGACCGGCTGAACTCGCAGGAGCTCAACGCCGTGATCGCCTGGGTGGTGAAGGCCTCGGGCGGCGTGCTCGACCCCAAGATCGCGGGCGCCGCCGCGGCGGGCCCTCCGATGCCGGCCGATGCCAAGCGCGGCAAGGACCTGTTCTTTGACGCCGTGCGTGGAGAGTTCCGGTGCTCTACCTGCCATGCGGTGGATGGCATGGGAATCGCTGTGGGTCCAAACCTGTTGACGGCTTCGAACCTCGATCCGGCCGTGATCCGCGCCGGGAAGCCGGCTACGGTGAGACAGGGACGGACCCGGGGCGGAGAGACGTTCGCGGCACTGGTGGTGGATCAGAAACCCGATTCCATCGTGCTCTTCGATCTCGCGCTGCCGTTACCCGTGCTGAGGACTTTTGGGAAGGGCGAAGTCACGTTCTCGAGTGGGCCAAGCTGGCGGCATTCGGATGCCGTGGCCAAATACGGGGACCCGGAACTGGCGGCCATCTCGGCGTACTTGCAGTGGCTCGCGAATCGATAGGATGGATGCGCATGCTCCTTCCTCGCGCCGCGCGGCTTCCCTTGCTGACTCTCGCCTCCGCTGCGATCCTGTCCGCGCAGACCTACACCACTGATCAAGCTCTCTCCGGGCGCGCCGCCTACCTCGGCAACTGCGCAAGCTGCCACCTCCCGAATCTGGCCGGACGCAACGAAGCGCATCCGCTCACGGGCGGCAACTTCCAGAACACGTGGCGCAACCGCACTGTCTATCAGCTCACCCGGTACATGCAGCAGACCATGCCGCCCGGCAATCCAGGCGGACTCGGCGAGGAGACCTACGTAGCGCTTTCCGCCTTCATCCTCGAAGCCAATGGAGCGTCCCCGGGCAATGAGCCACTGACACCCGGCAACCGCCGCCGCATTGGCGACATCTCCACCGGACAGATGCCCGCGGCACTGCTCGCCGCCCTGAACGACCGGTCGAGCGACCAGGCCGGACTCTCCACGCGCGCCCGGCCGAAAGGCCACACCGTGCGTGGCGTAGTGAAGAACTTCCGCCCCGTCACCGCGGCCATGCTCCGCAATCCCGATCCAGCGGATTGGCTCATGATCCGGCGCAATTACCAGGCGTGGAGCTACAGCCCGCTGTCGCAGGTCACTGCCGCGAACGTCAAGAACCTGCGCCTGAAGTGGGCCTGGGCCATGAACGATGGCGGCGCCAACCAGCCGACCCCAATCGTGCACGACGGCATCATCTACCTGTCGAACACGAGCCACACCATGCAGGCGCTCGACGGACTGACGGGCGACCTCATCTGGGAGCACAATATTGGTCCGGAATCGACCCGCGCCTACGGCGCCACCCGCGGCATCTCGATCTGGGGCGACAAGGTGTACCTTTCGGGAACCGACGCACGCCTGACCGCACTCGATGCGCGCACCGGCCGGATCGTGTGGCAACGCGAAATCGCGCCGCCCAAGGTTGGATTCAGCAGCACCTCCGGCACGATCGCCTTCGACGGCAAGGTGGTGCAAGGCCTCACCGGGTGCGGATCCTTCAAGGAGGAGCGGTGCGCCATCAGCGCCTGGGACGCCGAGACGGGCGACCCGGCCTGGAAGTTCCACACGATTGCCCGCGATGGCGAGCCGGGCGGCGACACTTGGGGTCCGCTGGGTAATCTCTTCCGGGCGGGCGGCGACACCTGGATCTCGGGCAGCTACGATCCTGAGCTGAACCTGACCTACTGGGGTGTCGCGCAGGCCAAGCCCTGGATGCGCGTGAGCCGCGGGTCGAGACTGGGAGACAAAGGGCTCTACACGAATTCTACCGTCGCGCTCAACGCCGCTACGGGCCAATTGAGCTGGTACTTTCAACATGTGCCGCAGGAGTCCTTCGACCTGGACGAAGTCTTCGAGCGCGTCCTGGTTGACGTGGACGGCCGCAAGCTCGTGTTCTCCGTCGGGAAGGCGGGGATCCTATGGAAGCTCGACCGCGTGACCGGCAAGTTCCTCGGCCTTACGGAGACCGTGTTCCAGAGCGTGTTCTCGCACATCGACCGCACGACCGGAGCGCTGACCTACCGGGCCGACATCCTCGAACAGAAGATCGGCGAATGGCTCCACGTGTGTCCAAGCACGCAAGGCGGACACAATTGGCAGCCGATGAGCTACCATCCGCCGACGTCGCAACTGATCATCCCCCTGAGCCAGAGCTGCATGGAGATGTCGGCGCGCGAAGTCGAGATGAAGGCCGGATCCGGCGGTGGCGGGGGCAACCGGCACTTCCTCGAGATGCCGGGCAAGAAGGGAATGATCGGAAAGCTGGCGGCCTACGATGTCCGGACGCTCAAGGAGCTGTGGGCGGTGGAGCAGCGGGCGCCGTTTTTGACCGGAGTCTTGTCGACGGCGGGCGGGGTCGCGTTCGCCGGGGACCTCGACCGCTACTTCAAGGCGTTCGACGTCAAGACCGGCGGGGTGCTGTGGCAGACCCGTCTTGGCACGTCGGTGCAGGGCCATCCGGTGTCGTTTGCGATTGGTGGCAAGCAGTACGTCGCGGTGACGGCGGGCCTTGGGGGCGGGAGTCCGCGGGATGTCCCGCATGTGATCGCACCGGAGATCCGGCATCCGGGGAATGGGAACGCATTGTATGTTTTCGAGCTGCCGTAAAGCGGCTCCTTTCCTGCGCACTGCTGCATGCCACAATGTACAAGCGAAAGGACCACATGCCATCCGAAACCACTGTGATCGTCAATCTGACGCCAGACCTGCTCCGCTACGTCAAAGCCCGTGCGTCCGGCGGCGGTAACGCCGGAGTGAGCGAGTTCGTGCGCGAAGCGCTGAGAGAAAAGCGGCTGCGGGAGCAAGGAGAGGGTGTGAATCTTTCGCAGGAAACGGCGGAGGAGCATCGCCGCTTGGTAGAGCAGGGAGTCGCTGCGTTCAACCAAGGCGACTACACGGAATTCGACGCGGCCGGACTCCAATCTTTCATGGCCGGCGTGTCGACACGTGGTAAAAAGCGCCTGGCGCGACAGCGGAAGAAACCGGCTTCATGAAGCTGATTCTTACTCGTCCTGCCCAACGTGACACCCACAGCAGTGGCCTCCGTGAAGGCCAACAGCATGACCTCAGAAAGTCCATACCGCTTCTCCTCTCGGGCTCACAATCATTTTCGAGCGCGCTCCAAATCGCTGGGCAATCTCCCCGGCCACGCCCCGCTGCAGGGAAAACGTCACACGGCGAATGCCGGACCCGGATGCATCGGAGGGAACCACATGGATGCGGATCTCAGGACCGGTCGCCGTCACATTTGCACCGCCGCCGGAGGCCTGGTAGCCGAGTTTGACGAGCATCTCCGGAAACGCGGCGTGTTGGGGTCCATCAAGAGCCAGCTCGATCGCCGTTACGTCTTTGAAAAGAAACTCGGAACGCCGGGTGTCCTGGCCGATCTTCGCCACGTAGCGATCCAGTACATTGCGGCGGCGCAGTGAGTTCGCCCCTACCGGCGGCAGTTCCGGATACCAGTTCGCCAGGAAATCGGCATGGTACTCCATCACCCAGGTGCGGAACCGTTCGCTGCGCGCCACGTCGCCGGCCACCGAGAGTGAATGAAACCACGGGGGCTCGGCAGCCCCGGTCCGGCGGGTGATTGTCCTCCGGACGGGCAGCACAGCGGAAAGGTCAGCCGGGCGTTCGATGCCCAACGCGATCCCCGAAGCCCCCACCGGGCGGCCCTCGGCGCCGTCCTCGAAAAACTCGAAGTAGGTGTTTCGGCCGTAGAAGTAGATGCCGGTATAGGCCGCGTCGTTGCGCTGAGTGGTGCGTTCCTCGTAGGGAGCGAACACCGTCTTCAGCCAGGCGGAGTCGCGGACGGCGGCGAAAGTGTCCCGGTCCAACGTCAAGAAGAAGTGGTTGAGAAAGACCGGTGGCGTCATCCCCCTATGCTACATGGCGGCGGTCCTAGAGGTTCAACTACCGCCCAATCGCCGACGAACGCGATGCGACGTTCAACAACAATGATGGCGCCACCCCCAACACCACCACCGCCAGCGCCGCAACCAGCGACGCCACCCGGATCCCAGCCGCCGGCTCCTCCAGCGACTCCGTCGCGTGCCCCGGCTCGTGGAAGTACATCACCACGATGATCCGCAGGTAGTAGTATGCCGCCACCGCAGAGTTCAAAAGCCCCAGCACCGTCAGCCAGTACAACTGCGAATCGAGCGCCGCCTTAAAGATGTAGAACTTCCCGAAGAAGCCGCCCGTCAGCGGGACCCCAATCAGCGACAACAGGAAGATCGCAAACAGAGCCGCCGTCACCGGCTGCCGCTGCGACAGTCCGGCGAGATCGTTCACCTGGACGTACCGCTCGCCCTGCCGCGACAGGTGGCTGATCAGCGCGAACGCGCCGATGTTCATGAACACGTAACTCGCCAGATAGAACATCGCCGCCGCCGTGCCGATCTGTGAATGCGCGGCCACTGCCACCAGCACGTATCCCGCATGCGCGATCGAGGAATAGGCGAGGACGCGCTTGATGTTGGTCTGCGTCAGCGCCGCAAAATTGCCGATCACCATCGTCGCCAAGGCCGACACCCAGACCACCGGGAGCCACGTTTCCGCGATCCCGTCGAATGCCGTGATATAGACCCGGATGAACACTGCGAACGCCGCCGCCTTCGGACCCGCCGACATGAACGCCGTCACCGGCGCGGGCGCGCCTTGATAGACATCCGGGGTCCAGGCCTGGAACGGCGCTGCCGACACCTTGAACGCGAACCCGACGAACATCAGTCCCGCGGCCAGCCCTACCAGCGCCGGATCCGCGGTGGCGCTCGTTTGCAGATACTGCCGGATCACCGCCAGATTCGTCGATCCGGTGAGCCCGTAGATCCACGCCACGCCATACAGCAGGAACGCCGTGGCGAACGAGCCCAGCAGGAAATACTTGATCGCCGACTCGTTGTTGCGCTTGTCGTCCCGGAGGTAGCCCGCCAGGACATAGGTTGCGATCGAGGAGATCTCCAGTCCGATAAACACCATGATCAGCTCGTTGGCGGTCGCCAGGATGCACTGGCCCACCAGCGAGTACAGGATCAACGCGTAGTATTCGCCGGAATCAGCCCGCTCCCGGCTCAAGTACGACGGCGAACACAGCACCGCCAGGATTCCGACCGTGAGCACCAGCATCCGGAAGAACGTGCCAAACCCGTCCACCAGCAGGAAATCCGAGAACGCGGGACCGGGATTCGAGCCTGCATAGCACGCCGCCGCCATCGCCAGAAACAGCCCGAACAGCGCGACCTTGTGGGTCCCCTTCCGATGTCCATCCCCCGCGAACCCTTCCAGCACCATGATCAGCGTGCCCATCAGGATGAGGATCGTCTCCGGAAGGAACCGGATATATTCAGCTTCGGTGGGGAAAGCGAAGTTAGCGGGCATTGGCGGCTCTCATCTCCACGCGAGCTTTCGACTGTTCGAGGATCTTGGCATTGGCGGCCGAGATCGGATTCAGGAATCCGCCCGCCGCCGTGCCCATCCAGACCATCAGGATCACCAGCGGCGCAACCGCCACCAGCTCGCGTGTGTTGATATCGGTCACGTGGTGCTCCACGTCGTGGGGCGTCTTGCCCAGGAAGGTCCGCTGGTACATCCACAGCATGTAGCAGGCGGAGAAGATCACGCCCAGCGCGGCGAACACGGCCCAGCGGAAATTGGCGATCGCGGCGCCTTGCAGCACCAGGAACTCGCCGACGAAATTGTTGAGCAGCGGAAGTCCGATCGAGGCGAGCGTGGTGATCATGAAGATCACCGCGAGCTTGGGAGCAACCGTGGCCACGCCGCCATAGGCTTTGATCTCCAGCGAATGCTGGCGCTCGTACAGGAATCCGACCAGCATGAACAGCGCACCAGTCGACACGCCGTGGTTCAACATCTGGTAGACCGCCCCGTCCAGGCCCTGCTGGTTAAACGCGAACGTCCCGAGCACCACGAAACCCAAGTGGCTCACCGAGGAGTAGGCCACCAGCTTCTTCATGTTTGGCTGGACCATCGCTACCAGCGCACCCACCGAAATCCCAACCAGCGCGAATCCAGCGATCCAGGGCGCCAGCTCCCGCGCCGCGCCCGGGAACATCGGCAGACAGAACCGGACGATGCCATAGCACCCCATCTTCAGCATCACCGAGGCCAGCATCACCGATCCTGCCGTCGGCGCCTCGACGTGGGCGTCGGGCAGCCACGTATGCAGCGGCCACAACGGGACCTTGATCGCGAACGCGATGAAGAACGCCAGGAACAGATAGATCTCGGCGTTGTGGCTCAGGTTGATGCGGCCCTCCTGCAGCAGCTTCGTCAGGACCGTGTAGTCGAACGTTCCGCCCTGCGTGTACAGGTACAGGATCGCGGCGAGCATCAGCACCGAGCCGGCCATCGTGTACAGGAAGAACTTCACCGTCGCGTAGATCCGCCGGTCGTGTCCCCAGATGCCGATCAGGAAGTACATCGGAACCAGCGTGACTTCCCAGAAAACGTAGAACAGGAACAGGTCGAGCGCCGCGAACACGCCCACCACTCCGAACTCGAGCAGCAGCAGGAAGGCGTAGAATTCCTTCACCCGGTGGCTGATGTAGTTCCACGAGATCAGCACGCACAGCGGTGTCAACAGCGTCGACAGGATGATCAGCCACAGACTGAGCCCGTCGATCCCGGTGTGGTAGCGGATGTTCGGCGTCTCGATCCACGGGATGTTGTTCTCAAACGAGTAGGCCGCCGGATTCGCGGTGACCGGCCCGATCAATCCGAGTGAGGCCAGGAAGATCACGATCGACAGCGCCAGCGCCGCCTGCCGGGAGCTCGCCGCCGGGATCAACAACAGTAACAGGAAGGCCACCGCCGGAAGGAAGATGACGAGGTCGAGCAGGTTCACAGTGAGCTTCCTCCCATCGCCGTCATGGCTGCCAGCACCAGCAGCGATCCGAGCACCACCCAGGCCGCATAGCTGCGGATGTTGCCCGTTTGGAACCGGCGCGTGATCCCGCCGATCATCCTGGCCAGCGTCCCTGCCCCGTTCACTGCCCCGTCCACGATCCCTGCGTCCAACCCCTTCCACAGGATCGACTTCGATCCATCCACCAGCGGGTGCACGATCGTGCCGTAGTAGACCTCATCCACGTAGTACTTGTTATAAACCGCGCGGTAGAGCCCACCCAGCGCCGACGCAATGGACTTGGGCGTCTCCGGGCTGAGCACGTACAGGAACCAAGCGAGCGCGATACCCGCCAGTCCCGCGGCCACCGAAATCGCCACGAGCGTCGAATCATGCTCGCCGCCCTTCAGCGGGAACACCGGTTCCAGGAATTGCGGAATGTGCGTGTAGCCACCCGCCAGCGACAGGACCGCCAGCACGGCCAGCGGACCCGTCATCACCCAGGGCGACTCGTGCGGATGATGATGTCCGCGGTACTCGCCGAAGAACGTCATGAACATGCAGCGCGAAACGTAGAACGCGGTCATTCCCGCCGTAATCACGCCCACCCAATACATCCAGGGATGATGATGATGCGCTGCCAGCAGGATCTCGTCCTTGCTGTGGAATCCGGAAAATGGCGGGACTCCGGCGATCGCCACCCAGGCGCAGGCCAGCGTCAGGAACGTCACCGGGATCTTCGAGCGCAATCCGCCCATGTGGCGGATATCCTGCTCGCCTTCGAGCGCATGGATCACCGACCCGGCTCCGAGGAACAGCAGCGCTTTGAAGAACGCGTGCGTCACCACGTGGAAGATCCCCGCCGAGAACGCGCCGCACCCGAGCGCCAGGAACATGTAGCCCAACTGCGACACGGTCGAGTAGGCAAACACCTTCTTGATATCGAACTGCGTGATGCCGATCGTGGCGGCCAGCACCGCGGTGATCAACCCCACGTAGGCCACCACTTCCATCGCGATCGGAGCATTCACAAACAGCGCCGCCGACCGGGCCACCATGTAGACACCGGCGGTCACCATCGTCGCCGCGTGGATCAGGGCGGACACCGGCGTCGGGCCCTCCATCGCGTCCGGCAGCCAGACATATAGCGGAACCTGAGCGGACTTACCGGTGGCGCCCACCAGCAGCAGCAGGCAGATCGCCGTCAACCATCCGAATCCCGATTCCGGCGAAAGGGCCTTGGCCTTCTCAAACACCGCCGGGAAGCTCAGCGAGCCGAAGTGGACGAAGATCAGGAACATCGCGAGCGAGAATCCAAAGTCGCCGATGCGGTTCACGATGAACGCCTTGTTGCCGGCGTTGGTCGCGCTGAGCTTGAGGTAGTAGAAGCCGATCAGCAGGTACGAGCACAGCCCCACGCCCTCCCAACCAACGAACAAGAGCAGGTAGTTGTTGGCCAGCACGAGCGTGAGCATGAAGAACATGAACAGGTTCAGGTAGGCGAAGAACCGTTCGTAGCCCTCTTCATGCGACATGTATCCGGTCGCATAGATATGGATCAAGGATCCGATTCCAGTGACAACCAGGAGCATCACCGCCGTCAGCCGGTCGATCGCCAGCTCCACCGGGATATTCAGCGCCCCAGAAGCGATCCAGGTCCCGTAGGTTTCAATGTGGGAGTGCTCAAGCGGCATCAGCGCCGAGATGCACTTCAACACCCAGGCGAATGAAGCCGCCACCGTACCCACGGCCACCAGGCTCACGGCGCCCTTGCCCAGCCGCTTGCCGAGCAGTCCGTTGATGAGGAATCCCAGCAAAGGCAGGACCGGGATTAGCCAGAGAGATTGCGAGGAGTGCAAGGAATGCATGCTAGAGTTTCAGCGAATCCACTTCGTCCACCATCAGCGTGGCGCGGTTCTTGAACACGGTGAGGATGATGGCCAGGCCCACCGCGGCCTCAGCCGCCGCCACCACCATGACGAAGAACGTGAACAGGTGGCCGTCGGTCTGCTTCAGGTGATAGGAAAACGACACAAAGCTCAGGTTCACCGCGTTGAGCATCAACTCGATGGACATGAACATCGTGATCAGGTTCTTACGGATCAGGAAGCCCGCCACGCCGAGCACGAACAGGATCGCGCTCAGGGTGAGATAGGCGACAAGAGGTACCGGAGGAGGAGGAGGCAAGCTAGTCCATCTCCTTTCGCGCCAGGACCACGGCGCCCAGAATCGCGATCAGCACCAGCACCGAGGTCACCTCGAACGGCAGGAGGTACTTGCGGAACAGAGCGTCGCCGACAGCCTTGGCACTGCCTCCTGTGAAGTCACCGAACCGCACCGTGACATCCAGCGGGAAGCTCCGCTTCACCAGGTATCCGAGCAGGCCCATCAGAGCCAGCACCATCGGGACGCCCAGGAACCCGGCGAGGTAGCTCGACCGCAGGGGCTTGGGTTCGGCGCCCGCGTTCAGCAGCATGATCACGAACAGGAACAGCACCATGATGGCGCCGGCGTAAACGATCACCTGCGCGGCGGCAATGAACTCGGCGCCCAGCAGCAGGTAGAGCACAGCGAGCGATCCCATCACTCCGATCAGCGACAGAGCGCTCGCGATCGGATGGCGCTGCGTCACCATCACAATGCCGCAGACGACGGCGATTCCCGCGAAGATTGCGAACAGGATCGGATCCATGTCAGTCTATTTCCACACCGCCACAAGCAGTCCGGTCGCAAACAGCGTGCCGATCGAGACCGGGAACATCCAGCCCCACGCAAAGTGCATGAGCTGGTCATAACGGAAGCGCGGCAGGGTCGCGCGCACCCAAATATAGAGGAAGAGCAGGAACAGCGTCTTTGAGAGGAACCAGAACAGCGGCGTCGTGATCGGCATCAAGACCGGAATCCAGTGCAGCACGCCGATCCCGCAGAAGATCACGCCGAACAGCGGCAGCGAGATCCGGTCTCGCGCACGCGCCAGGTTCACCGTACCGTGATAGAGCATCAGTACACCACTGGCGAAGAACACAGCGCCGGGCACCCAGTCGAGCCCGGGGGTGGGAGGCAGCCAGCCGCCGAGGAACAGGATCACCGCCAGGCAGCAGATGGTGGTCATATTCGCGTACTCGGCCATGAAGAACGCCGCGAACTTCATCGACGAGTACTCGGTATGGAATCCCGCCACCAGCTCGTTCTCGGCTTCCGGCAAATCAAAGGGAATCCGGTTGGTCTCCGCGAACGCGCAAATCAGAAAGATGATGAACGCGACAAACGGAATCCCGAAGTAGGAAAAGATCGACCAGTTGTAGAGGAAGCCCCACTTGACTACGTTCTGCGACTCGACAATCTCGCGCATCGACAGCGAATTGTGCATGAGCAGGGGCGCGGCGATGGCCACGGCCAGCGGAAGCTCGTAGCTCACCATCTGGGCCGAGGCGCGCAGTCCGCCGAGCAGCGCGTATTTGTTGTTCGACGACCACCCGGCCAAGGCCACCGCATAGACGCCGATCCCCGAACATGCCAGCGGGACCAGGACGCCGATATTCAGATCCGTGAGCCCCAGGTACGTCTCGATCGAGGTGAATGGCACCGTGATCTTGGGTCCAAACGGGATCACTGAAATCGAGATCAGCGCCATGGCGACGCCGATCACCGGTGCCAGCAGATAGAAGAACTTGTTGACGTGGGCCGGAATCAG
Source organism: Acidobacteriota bacterium (assembly GCA_016871015.1). Lineage (GTDB taxonomy): Bacteria > Acidobacteriota > Terriglobia > Bryobacterales > Bryobacteraceae > SYLY01. The sequence continues at coordinate 23,923 of VFZX01000030.1, forward strand.
GTCCTCTTTCGTCAGCAGCTTGATCGTATCGGTGAGCGGCTGCAGCAGCCCGTGCGGACCCACGCGGTTCGGACCCACGCGCACCTGCACGTGCGCGATCACTTTTCTCTCGATCCACTGCAGGTAGGCAAGCGCGGTGAGGAAGACGAAGGCGACCAGTCCGGTCTTGATGAGACTGAGGAGGAGGAAATCCATCTGGTAAAGATCTAGCCTTTATACAAAGCGCCCGGCGCTTCCATGACCGAGCCGAGAATCTTGGAGTAGCGGCCGAGACTGCCCGAGGTGAACAGCGTGTCGCCCGCCGAGCGAACCAGTTCCGGGTCGGGCAGCACGTCCACCCTTCCGTTGACCGGCTGCGCCTGCGCCGCGCCGCCCGTGGCGAGCACCGGCAAAGGAACATTATAACCACGCACTGACTTCCGGATCTCTTCGAACACCGCTTCATTTTGCGCGCGTCCGGCATCGACGCCCATCGCGCGCGCGATCAGTCCGAAGATCTCCAGGTCGGGCTTTGCGCCCATGATGTTCAGCCCCTTCTTCAGTCGCTGAATCTGCCCGGTCACGTTGGTCACCGTGCCGGACTTCTCATACGCCGAAGCCGAGGGGAGCACCACGTCGGCTTGTTTGGCGGTGTCGGTGAGGAACAGATCCTGCACCACCACGAACGCTTTTCCGGATGCCAGCCGCTTGCCGCCCGCGAGCGGATCAGCGCCCACCACCCACAGCGCCGCCAGGTCCTGCGACGCCGCCATCTGGGGCAGACTCATGCCGCGCACCGCCGCCGGATGGTATCCCGGACCAAGCTCGGGCAGCAGGCCCATGTCCATCGCGCCGCGTGAATTCGAATAATCCACCAGGCAGACGTACCGCACTGGGATCCCCAACGAATCGCCAAAAGCCACCAGCTCACCTACCGCCGCGCCCTTGATTCCGTCACCGAACACGATCACCAGATCCGCGTGCTTCTTCAGATCCTCGCCGAGCCCCCGCACTCCGGCCAGGTAGTCCGCCGTGTGGACCGCCTTGGCCGCGGTCTGCTCTTCCCGCACCGGACCACGCGTCACCGTGTAGACCGCCGCCTGGTGATGCCGGACATTGGCGCGAACCTGGAACGCCAGGAACGGATGTTGCTGCGAAAGATCCGCGTCCACCACCAGCACCGCCTTGGCATGATAGAGCGAATCCGCCGTCGCCAGCGCATCCGTCTTGCCCGCCAGGGCATGAATCAATGCCGGAACGTCGCCTGACCGCGCATGGTCGATATGCGGCGTCCCCAGCCCTTGCCGGGCGAACTTCTGCAGGAAGTAGCTTTCTTCGTTGGTCGAATGGACCGAGCCGGCGACGCCGATTGCCCCGCCCGCCGCCTTGATCTCAGCGAACCGTGCCGCGACCGCTTTCACAGCCTCGGCCCAACTCACTTCCTCGAGCTTGCCGTTTCTTCGCACCATCGGCGACTGGAGCCGGTCCTCGTGTTTGATGAAGTCAAACGCGTACCGGCCCTTGATGCACAGGAATTCCCCGTTGATGCCGGTGGAGTCGCGGTTGTTGCCACGGACGATCTCGTTGTTGCGGACGCCCAGCGTGGTCTTGCATCCGTCCGAGCAGTGCGTGCAGATCGTGCCCACGTGCTCCATTTCCCACGGACGCGTTTGATACCGGTAGATTCCGCTCGTCAGCGCGCCCACCGGACAGATGTCGATGCAGGCTCCGCACTGGTCGCAGTTCAGGTGATCGCCTTTGTTGGGCGTGATTTCGGAGTAGGCGCCGCGATGCGTGATCCCGAGCGCGGTGACTCCCATGCCCTCGTCGCACACCCGGACGCAGCGGTAGCAAAGAATGCAGCGCGGCGCGTCATAGTAGACCACCGGCGACCACTGCTTCTCGTCCACATGATGCTTCACCTCGGTGAAGCGGCTCTCGCCCGCGCCATAACGGAACACCATGTCCTGCAACTCGCACTCGCCGCCCTTGTCGCACACCGGACAATCGAGCGGATGGTTGGTGAGCAGGAACTCGAGCGTCGTCTTGCGCGCCTGGACGGCCGAAGCCGCCTCGGTCCGAACGACCATGCCTTCGGCCACCGGCAGCGTGCACGCGGCCTGGAGCTTGGGGAACTTCTCGACCTCGACCAGGCACATCCGGCACGCGGCCTGGAGCGAATACCCTTCGTAGTAGCAGAACGCGGGAATCAGGATCCCCGATTGTTTGGCGGCGTCGATCAGCAGGGTCCCGGGCGCCGCCTGGACCGCCTTGCCGTCGATCGTCAGATTCACCGGGTTAGACATGGATTCTCACCAGGGATTCCGAAACTCCCGCTGGCACCTGAACCTGCGCCAGACGGGCCTCGAACTCAGCTCTAAATTTCTTGACAATCGAAATCGTGGGCAGCGCCGCCGCGTCTCCCAGCGGACAGAACGTACGCCCAAGCATGTTCTCCGCCAGCTCACCCACCAGGTCGATGTCGCTCCTCACGCCGATCCCGTCGTCGAGCCGCGTGAGAATCTTCTTCAGCCACAGCGTGCCCTCGCGGCACGGGATGCACCACCCACAGCTTTCGTGCTGGTAGAACTTGATGATCCGGAGAGCCGCCTTCACCATATCCGTGGAGTCGTCCATGATCACCATGCCGCCCGATCCGAGCATCGATCCAGCCTTGGCCAGCGAATCGTAGTCCATTGGGAGGTCGCACTCGTCCGCCTTCAACACCGGACACGACGACCCGCCGGGAATCACCGCCTTAAGCTTCCGCCCCGGCCTCAGTCCACCCGCCATTTCGTTGATCGCCCGCATCATCGGGAATCCGATGGGCACCTCAAACACTCCGGGACTCTGCACATGCCCGGAAATGCACAACAGCCGCGTCCCTCCGGCCCTCGGCACGCCGAGGCTCGCATACCAGTCGCCGCCGTTCAGAATAATGTCGGGAACCGCGCAGAACGTTTCGACGTTATTCAAAATCGTGGGACACTGGAACGCACCCGACACCGCCGGAAACGGCGGCCGGATCCTCGGCTGCCCGCGCTTGCCCTCAAGCGACTCAAGCAGCGCCGACTCCTCGCCGCACTCGTACGCACCGGCGCCTGTATGCGTCGACAAGTCGAAATCGAATCCTGTCCCCTGGACGTTCTTGCCCAGCCAGTTCGCCTTGTATGCCTCGGCGATGGCCTTGTCCATGATGTCGATCAGGTAGCGGTACTCACCGCGGATGTACACCCAACCTTGGTGCGCTCCGACCGCCTTGGCCGCAATCAGGCAGCCCTCGATCAGCCGGTGCGGATCAAACTCCATCAGCAGCCGGTCCTTGCACGTTCCGGGCTCGGATTCGTCCGCGTTCACCACGATGTACTTGGGCTTGGGCGACTGCCGGGGAACGAAGCCCCACTTCATCCCGGTCGGAAACCCCGCGCCTCCGCGGCCGCGAAGGTTGGACTTCTTCACCTCGTTGATGATGTCGTCCTGGCTCATGTCGAGCGCTTTTCGCGCGGCCTTATATCCGTCGTGCGCGAGGAACGTGTCGATCGAAGCGGAATTGGGGAGATGGAACCTGCGGGAGATGATGATCGTTTCCGCCGGATGCGGCTTGTTGTAGGGCATGCGCTACTGGATCCTCCGCAGGTCGTCGATGAGCTTGTCCAACTGGTCGAGGGTGACGTAGTGGTGGAAATCGTAGTTGGTTTGGATGGCCGGCGCCCACGAGCAGGCGCCGATACACTCGACTTCCTCAAGTGAAATGCTGCCGTCAGCGGTCACTTGGTTATGACCGATCCCGAGCTTTTTGCTGGCGTGCTGCCACAACTCATCTCCGCCCACCAGCAGGCACGAAATGTTGGTGCAGATCTGAAGGTGGGTCTTGCCCATCTTCTTCGTCCGCAGCATCGTGTAGAACCCAACCACCTCCTCCACCTGAAGCGTGGTCACGCCGCATCGCTTGGCGACCTCTTCGGCCAGTTCCTTGCTGATATGGCCGACCTCGTCCTGCGTGTACATCAGCATCGGGATCAGCGCCGCGCGCTCACGGCCCTTGGGATAGCTTTCGAGCATCTTGGCAAGGCGCGCTTCCAGTTCCGGCGAGAAGGTCATCGGTCGGTGTCTCCGAGTACAAAGTCCATCGAGCCCAGGGCGGCGATGGAATCGGCGATCAAGGTGTTCTCCAGCATCGGCGCGAGAATTTGCAGATTGGCGAAGCTCGGCGTCCGCATGTGGACCCGGTAGGGCTTCGTGGTTCCGTCGCTCACCACGTAGTAGCCCAGTTCGCCACGCGGCGCTTCGACACAGGCGTAGGCTTCACCGGCCGGCACCGAAAAGCCTTCGGTGACGATCTTGAAATGGCAGATGAGCGCCTCCATCTCGGTCTTCATCTTCTCCCGCTCCGGCAGCAGGATCTTCGGAGCATCCGCCTGGAACGGACCCGGGGGCATCCCGTCGAGCGCCTGCTTGGCGATCTTGTGCGACTGGCGCAGTTCCTCGATCCGCACCTGGTACCGCGCGAACACGTCGCTCTCGGTCCGGGTTGGGACTTCGAAATCGAACTTGTCGTAGCCCGAATACGGCTCATCCTTGCGGATGTCCCACTTGAGCCCGGCGGCGCGGATCATCGGACCCGTGACGCCCCAGTCGAGCAGGTCCTCGAGCGACATGTAGCCGACGCCCTTGGTCCGGATCGTCCAGATCGGATTCCCGGTGAGGAGGTTCTCGTACATGTCGATCCGCGAGGGAAACTCGCTCAGGAACTTGCCGACCACCTTCTCCCACCCGCGCGGTGCGTCCAGCGCCACGCCACCGATCCGCAGGTAGCTGGTCATCATCCGCTGGCCGGAGAACATCTCCAGGATCTTGAGGATGTCCTCGCGCTCGCGGAAGCAGTACATGAACATCGACATGGCGCCGATGTCCAGCGCGTGGGTCCCGAGCCAGACCAGGTGCGACGCGATGCGCGACAGCTCGGTGAGCATCACGCGAAGGTACTGGGCACGCGGCGGGATCTCCAGTTGCAGCAGCCGTTCCACCGCCAGGCAGTAGGCTAGATTGTTGGCCAGGTTGGACAGGTAGTCGACGCGGTCGGTCAGCGGGACCACCTGCTGCCACGTCTTGGTCTCACACTGCTTCTCGATCCCGGTGTGGAGGAAGCCGATGTCGGCCACCGCCTTGAGAATCACCTCGCCGTCCAGGTCCAGGACCACGCGCAGCACGCCGTGCGTCGACGGATGCTGTGGACCCATGTTCAGCGTCATCGTGCGGCGGCGCGAAGGCTCGGCCGCGGCCGTGGGTGTGTGCTCCAGGGTTCCGGCTGCCATCTATTACTCCTGAGGGTAGCTGTACTTGTAGCCGTGCACGGGGAAATCCTTCCGCAACGGGTGGCCTTCCCAATCCTCCGGCATCAGGATCCGGGTCATGTTGCCGTGATTGCGGAAGTGGACTCCGAACAGATCAAACACCTCGCGCTCGAACCAGTCGGCTCCGCGCCAGACGCCGATCACCGAGTCGATCTCGGGTTGCGTGCCGGACACCCGGCACTTCAGCCGCAACCGCTCGTTCCGCGAGATCGAGTGGAGGTGGTAGATCACCTCAAACCGCGGTTCCATCGGATATTGGTCAACGCAGGTGACCGCCGCGAGCCGCAGGTACCCGTCAGCCTTCAACGCCCGGCAGACTTCAACGATGCGCGCTGGATCGATGTCGATCGTCAGTTCCCCGCGGTCGAGCTTTCCGCCCACGGCCGCGCCGGGCAGATTGCCTTCGAGCGCCTGCGTCACACGCATCCCGAGTACTTGTTCAGACAACATTGTTTCGATGAGGTTTGAGGGTGGGTTACTTGCGTTGGATCCGGCTGATCTGAGACCAGTCCAGAACTCCCTTCTTCCAAATGTAGAAGAAGCCGGAGAGAATCAGGATAACGAAAATCGCCATTTCGACGAATGCGATCATGCCCAAATCCTTGTAGACCACGACCCAGGGGTACAGGAACACAGCTTCGATGTCGAACAAGATGAACAGCATCGCAACCAGATAGAACTTGACGGAGAACCGTTCTTCCGCCGAGCCCTGCGGAGCCATTCCGCATTCATACGGGCTGTCCTTAATTTTGTTCTTGAGCTTCTTTCCGAGGAGGGAGGAGGCACCGACGAGACCTAGCGCCAGGCCAACACCCAACAGCGCTTGAACGAGAACTGGAAAGTAGACTTCGAGCGGAGTGGTGGGCACTTCCTTCAAACTATACCACGGAGCGCCGGAACCTCACCCCGCCTCGAGCGCTCCCGCCCGGATCCAGTCCGGTATCGAGGAATTCGCCGTCCAATCCGCGACACTGTGGTAGGTTGCCATCGCGCCAGTCATCATCGTGTAGTGCTGCATGAAATGCTGGAGCAGCATGAACCGGTCAAGTTCAGTCTTGGATATTCCGAAGTTCTCCGCTGCCGCTCCGCCCGTCGCGGCGTTCGCCGCCGCGATGTAGAGCTGCATGGGATCCACCCCGGTCGGAGTCAGCCACGGCGGCACCAGCGCGCGGAAATATTGCGTGAACTGGCCCGCATAACCGAGCGAAAGCGTGTTAATCGCGCGGAAGGCGATCCCCATCGGATCGTAGGGGATGTTCATCACCTTTTCCGGGCGGTTCACCGCGAACGCGAGCGTTGCCCGCACGGCGCCACCCGGAGTCACGCGGAAGCCGATCGTCTGGAAGCCCGCGGTAAAGTGCCCCGGCCCGTAGGCCAGCACGCTCCCCGCGCCGGTGTTGCCGCCGGTAAGGATCGCGTAGCCGAGTCCGTACGCGCCAGCCTGGTTGGTGATGAAGTCCTTGCTCAGCACCACCAGCGTGGTCTCCTGCAGCGGAATCAGCACCTGGGGCAGATTGTCCCCGAGCGGCTTGAACGCAACCTGGAAATTGAACAACTGCACGCTGAGCACGATCCACTCAAACGTCCGCCCCAGTTCGCGGAGGTCGGTAATCGCGTACTGGTCCTCGGGAGCGAATGCACCGATGTTGCCTTGGAGCGTCTTATAGTAGAGCTGCCTGAAACCTAGTAGAGCTGCCTGAAACCGAACCCTCGCAACGAGGACGCGGGCGCATTCCGGAAGAACAGCCCTTCCAACACGGCCGGCAGCTCATTGAATCCCCGGCCCCCGGCCGCTACCGGCGCGGCGAAAGACGTGCTGCGCAAGAAATAGCGCAGCGCGTACTCCCGGACCTGCCGTTCGCCTCCACCCGCACCCGCGGTCTTGGGACAGTCAAACAGCATCTCCTGCTTCAACCCCATCACGTTGATCGGGCCCTGTTTCAAAGGCGCCTGGTCGAAGAATCCGTACGCGGTGTCCGCGGGATTGTGGGACCGCACGAGGTCAAACCGCTCACCAAAGCTGTTGTGTGCGTCCTTGTCCTGCCACCACTGGCGCAGCGCAAGCCCCACCGCCAGCGAATCCTCCACCGCGCCCACGATCGACTCGTCCTGCGCCGACAGCGTTGTGGCAGGGAAAGTGCGCGTCTCCCGGCCCCAGGAGTCCTTCATCAACGTCCGGATGGATCCATCCGGATCAAAGAACCGGAACACGTGCAGCGAAGACACGGCGTGCGGCTCGATGGAGAAGGCCCCGTTCACCGACATGATTCCCATCGCGCCCTTGAAGATCCCGTCCGCGGAGTTGATCGGACCGGCTCCGCCCAGCCGGTAAAGCGGAACTGGTGCGCCCGCCAGCGGCTGGTCAAACGCATTGGCGACCTCGATGTCCACGTGCATGGTGCCAATCGGATTTCCTTTGAGGTCCTGGAACCGCAGCAGTCCGCCGGTGGTTGACGCCACATAGGCGACGTAGCTCGAATCCTGGCTCTTGAGCGCAACCCGGAACTTGGCGGTGAACCGCGCCACAACCGGTCCTTCCGCCATCTCACTGCGCAGTCCGTTGGGTCCGGAGGAATCCCAGTTGGTCGAGATCAGCCGCAGGATGTGGTTCATCTCCCACTCGGCCACGGTGCCGTTCTCGAAGCGCTCGACGGCCGCCACGGGCGCACTAGGATCCACTTCGGCCAGCAGCATCAGGGTCCCGTAGGAGGGGTCGGGGTTCGGAAAACTTTGAACCGGGGTCAACGCGCCGGACAGCGCGAACTTGCGATCGGGATCCACAAAGCGCGCGAGCACCGACAGCGAGAGATCGGTGGGCGGCTTGATGTGGCCGTTGACCAGGACCGTGCCGTGCATTCCGTCGAGATGCCCGAGTCCGCTGAGCATGTTGACGATCGCGCCGATGTAGAGGACATTGCTGCCGCCGGTCTGCTGTGCGAATGTGCGCCCGTGTCCGAACCCATGCATGACGCTTGTCCCGCCCCCGAACGTCAGGGCACCGTCCATCGTGACGAACGGCTGTCCACTGGCGACCGACAGCGCGGTCAGCGGCGGCATCACGTCCGGAATGGGCACGAAGTTTTCGGGCGTGGGGGTCCACTTCATCGCCACCGTGGCGATCGGCTCGCCCACTTGGGTGCCGGCGGCCAGGTCGATCGGGAACCGGTGAAGCTGCTCATTCACCGCCACCTGGACGATGCCCGGTGGATTGAGCGAAATCCGCGGCACATTGGGGTTGGCCGGATTCGGCATCGAATAAAGGGAAAAATACGCGGCTTTTTTGAGAAGCGCGTGAATCTGTGCGGTGGACGCGCTGGCCGCCGCCGGCGCTGGTGCAGTGAGTGGCAAATCGCCTCCTAAGGGAATGGGGCGATTATATCATCCTGCCATAGATCTCCAAACCTTCGCCGCGGTGATGCGCACGGTGCGGTCTTTGCTCGCGAGCTTGGGATGGATTGCGGCTGCCGCGTCACCCGTCCGCATCGCCCCCAGACCAACGATCGCCGCGCATTGGAGATGCGGCTCGGCACGGTCCAGGTACGCCCGGTAGATCCGCAATGCCTCGGCGTGATTGCCTTGTTCGCGCTGGGCGTCGGCGAAGCGGAGCTCCGCATCTTCCCGGTCCACCCGGTCCCATGAGTCCCAGGACGCTGGATCCGGGAAGCGCACATTTCCCGCGCCCCGTTTGCCAATCCGCCCGTAGGCGCGCGCGCCGGCCAGCGCGAGGTCCTTGTTGCCCGACCGCATCGCGTCGGCCGCTAGCGCCACACCTTCCTCGGCCCGGCGGTGTCCCAGCGCGGCAAGCAGCCGCGGCTTGAACTCGGGCGCGGCGGACCGGTACGCTGCCGCGATCGCCTTCACCGATGCCGGTCCCGGAATGCGTTCCAGGCAGTAGACGGCCTCCTCCCGTAGCGCGCCGTCCGCCAGCAGCCGCGCGACCGGCGTCACCGCGCTCTCCGGCGCGATCCCCGAGAGCAGCCGCAGCAGGTGCGCTTTCACCGCCGGATCCGCCGGACCCGCAATCGCCGCCAACAGCTCCTGCACCACCTGCGCGTGCCGGGGTTGCGAAGGATCCTTGCCCACGCCGTGCACCATCGTGGTCAACGCCTCGCGCGCCGCTTTCGCCGGTCCGGGCTGCGCCCCGCCGGCCATGCGCGACAGTTGCACGATCGACGCCGGATCCTGCTCACCGGCCGACCGCCACGCGGCGAACCGCGTGTCCTTGTCATTGCTTCCCAAATCGGTGAGGAATTTCTGTGTGTCTGCCATGGCCGTTCCTTATAGATGCCAGCCCGCGCGCCCGGGACGGCTGAGCAGGCGGTTTGCTTCCTCGTCGTTCCGGACCCGTTCGTTCACGGGGTCCCAGTCGAGCTTGCGTTGAAGCTGAAACGCGATATTGCCCAGGATGCACAGCGACGCCACGCGATGCGCGGCTTCCATGTGCATGATGGGCTTCTCGCGTGTCCGGATGCAGTCCTCGAAATTCTCGATGTGGCCGGGACTGCGGAACACGTCGATGCCGCCGTGGGGCACGGCGAAGTCCTTGGCGCGCTGGTCGGTGTCGGTGCCCTGGCCGTCACCAAGGGTCACCGAGATCCGGCCCGCGTCGCCATGATAGACCGCGCCGTAACGCGCGTTGAGCTCGGTGGACGGCTCGCCCGGTTGCGCCCAAACCAACGTCCAATCGGGAAACTGATACGTGATTGTCATCGTGACCGCCGAGTCATACATGCCGTCGTGCGGCGGCTCACCAGATCCGTCGATCGACACTGGGCCCGTCGCGTCGCAGTTCATGATCCAGTTGGCGATCGACATCACGTGCGCGCCGCGGTCGCGGATCTGCCCTCCGCCCCAGTCGATCATCCAGCGGAAGGCGCCGTGCGTGCGCTTGACGTTGTAGGGTACGAAACGCGACGGCCCCAGCCACATGTCGTAGTCCATGCCTTCGGGCGCTGGACTGTCGGGAGTCCAGTCGCCGTCGGGCGAGGCGTAGTGCCAGCAGGCGACGCGCTTCACGCGGCCGATTCCACCGTTGCGGATGTACTTTGCGGCGTGCCAGGCAGCCGGTTGCGACCGTCCCTGCGATCCCACCTGGACCACGCGCGCGTAGCGGTCGGTGGCGCGGACCATCGCACGGCCTTCTTCGATCGTGTTGCAGGCGGGCTTTTCGACGTAGACGTCCTTGCCTGCCTGGCACGCCATGATGGTCATGAGTGCGTGCCAGTGGTCCGGACTGGCGATCACCACGGCGTCGACGTCCTTGTCTTCGAGCAGCCGGCGGAAATCCTTGTACATCTTGGGACGCCCGCCAACGCGCGTCGCCGCTTCGTCCAGGCGCTTGGGGTCGACATCGCACAGCGCCACTGACCGGGCGGGCCTGAGAACACGGCTTCCGTCGCCACCGAGATTGAGCGGGGCGGGGACGCGTTGTCCCACGTTGGTCTCGGGACGCAGGAACTGGCGTCCGCGTCCGCCGATTCCGATGTGGCCGTAGTGGAGGGTGTCGCTGGGCGGCGCCTGGCCCTGGAGTCCGAGGGCGCGCGCGGGCACGATGTCGAACAGCGTGGCGGTTGCGGCAGCCGCGGTTCCGGTCCGTTCGATGAACTGGCGGCGTGAAGGTTTCATCCGCCTAAGGATATTCCGGTAGGCGGACGATTTCAACCTACCCCCAGCCGCCTGCCCCCAGCCGCGCGCCTATGAACTGGCGGCGGCCGCGGTCACCGTGACGGGTGCGGGATGGGCCTGCGAGACCTTGAGCACCAGGATGACTTCGCTGACCGGGACCGCGAGCGTGGCGGCGATCCGGTCGGGCGGATCTCCCTGGCGCGCCATGCGCAAGATGCGCGCGCGCCGGGCCATCGCGCTGCCGGGGTCGATCACGGAGGCAGGAGCCGGTGGTTGAACCGTGCGGAGTTCACGGATGCCCGCTTCGATGCGCTGGCAGGCATCCAGGATCAGACGCTGCTCGTTCGGCAGGTCCGCGGCCGGTGCCGCCCGCACGCTTCGGCGCAGGAGTTTGACCGCGACGCCCGCCAGAGCAAACGTGGTAGCGATCAGGGCAGCCAGAAATGGGAGAGCTTGCAAAAGGGTCATGGTTTACCTCTTCATCATGGGTGTCTAGTGCAGAGTCCGCAGCCTTTCATGTCGACTGATGATTTGTTGGATCCGGACGCCGTAGTTGCCCTCGACGACCACCACCTCACCCCGTGCGATCACGCAGTTGTTGACGATGATCTCGACGGGCTCGGCTACGGTCCGGTTGAGTTCGACGATTGAGCCTGAGGCGAGCTTGAGGACTTCCTTGAGCGGGAGGTGTGCCCGCCCAAACGACACGCTGACTGGAAGCTCGACATCGTAGAGCAGGTCCAGTGTGCGCGTGGTGGGACCTTCAGGGACGGTCTCGCAGGCTGTTTCCTTGGGGGTTGTTGGACTGGCTGCTGGACTGGACTCGCCCCTCTTTGGCGCCGCCGCCGGGCTTCCCGCAGGCGTCAGCGCCCGGGCGATTTGCTCGCTCCACTCGAGGAACACCGGACAGGGTCCCGAACCAATCGAGAGGTGGAAAACAGTCACACTTCGGCCGGGCGGCGAGTCTTCTTTGCCGGTTCCCGCGTTCACTTCGCGACCCGCAAACCCGGTCAGGCCATGAGCGAGTCCGGCGAACGCCTGCTGGAGGATTTCTTGATAGGTGCTGCGCTGATCCTCGGGAGTCGAGTCGTCGATGCCCGCTCCACTGAGCACTTTCGCGCCGATCGCACTCCAAACCTGCGGCGGCGCGCCCACCCAAACGGCACACCCCGGCGCCAAATCGAACCCCTGCATCCACCAAAGGGTGTCGGGGGGGACCTCCGCGCCTTCCACCACGTGCTGGACTTGGGCGGCCTCCCCGGTCATGGCCTCTACCGACTGCTTGAGCCGGAGCGCCCACTCCTTGACGAACCATTGTTGTACGGTGCTCGATTCCGCGCCCGAGGGCATAGCTTAGCGTCCCCGTTTCGGCGGCCATTTCTTTTCAATGAATGCCCGCAAGCGCAGGATTGCCTGCGATTTGAGCTGCGACACCCGGCTCTCGTGCAGCTTGACGATGCGGGAGATCTCGCGCAGCGTCAACTCCTCGTGGTAGTAGAGAGCGAGAATCGTCTTTTCGACGTACGGCATGCGACTGATTGCCTGGCTGAGCAGCCGCTCGAGTTCTGCCCGTTCGAGGATCCGGTTCGGCCACCCCTCCTCGTCGTCGGAGATGTACTTGAGCAGGTCCCGTCCCTCTTCGTCGGGCGAGTTTCCCTCGAGCCGCCCGATGTTGAGACCGCGAACATCCACCAGCCATTCGCGGTACTCCTCCATGGTGAGCCCCAACTCGCGCGCGATTTCTTCTTCGGAAGGAGCCCGTTGCTCGCGCTGTTCGATTGCCGCGATCGCAGCTTCAATCTGCTTGGACTTGCGCCGCTGCTGGCGCGGAGCCCAGTCCAGACCCCGCAGGCTGTCCAGGATCGCCCCGCGGATCTTATACTCAGCGTAGGTTTTCAGCTTGACATTATGGGACGGGTCGAAGTGATCGATCGCCGATATCAGACCCACTGTGCCGGTCGACACCAGGTCCTCCAGGCTTACGCTCTCCGGGAGCCTCTCGTGGATCCGGCGGGCGATCAATCGCACCTGCGGCAGGTGCTCGAGTATCAAACGCTCCCGCTCCTCCTGTGTGCGAACCGGAGACATCCTTGACAAGTGTGCCGGTGGGCGGTTGACACAAACGAAGGGTAACCGGGGGACAGCGGTTAAGCTGGGGGATGCCCTGGCGAGAGGTG
>VFZX01000031.1 GCA_016871015.1 Acidobacteriota bacterium
CACCCAGCGGGTGAACCCCTCGCGGATCCAAAACTTCGCTCATTCCGCCAGTGTCGGCCATCTTCCGCCACCCGCGCTCGTTTCAACTGCCTGATCTAGGATCATAGACCCTCCGGTGTGAGGAAAAGTTCCCGCCGGGGCCAAAAATGGGTATCATTCCCGAATGCCAGCCAACTTCAAAGCAGAGCTCGTGGGCTGTTTCGGACAGCCTGTGGCGGAAAATCCAACAGGTGTGATGCAGGAGGCGGCCTTCGCCGCCGCCGCACTGAACTGGCGCTACCTCACCATCGAGGTCGCGCCGGACAAGCTTCGGGACGCGGTTCAGGCGGTTCGGGCGTTTGGAATGCGCGGCATCAACCTGACGATTCCGCACAAGGTTGCGGTCATGAAGCACCTGGATGCCGTCGCCCCCGATGCCGCGCTGATCGGTGCCGTGAACACCGTCCGCGTGGATCCGGACGGGCGGCTGATTGGCGAAAACACAGACGGCAAAGGCTTCCTGCGCGGGGCCACCACCATCGGCGGACTCAATCCCAAGGACTGTTTCGCCGTGGTGCTTGGCGCCGGTGGCGCCGCCCGGGCCATTGTGGCCGAGCTTGCCTTGGCGGGTGCGGCAAAGATCCTGGTGGTGAACCGGTCCGTCGAGCGCGGCCAGAACCTGGTCTCTGATCTGGCCGCCAAGACCGGCGCCAGGATCGAATTCGAGCCATGGCGCGGAACGTTTGCCGTCCCCGGTGCGGCGGACCTGCTGGTCAACGCGACCTCCATCGGCCTGTTTCCGGATGTCACCTCCATGCCCCCGGTGGACTTCTCCGGCGCCGGCACCTGGCTGTTGGTGAGCGATGTGGTCTTCAACCCGCCGGAAACGCCCTTCCTCGCAGCCGCCAGCCGCAAGGGTCTCCGCACCCTCGACGGACTGTCGATGCTCGTCTTCCAGGGCGTGATCGGATTCAAGTTGTGGACCGGCGTGGATCCCGATGAATCCGTCATGAGACAGGCCCTGCGCCGCGCTCTCGGCGTGTGATTTGAATTGGTAGGCGCGACAGGACTCGAACCTGTAACCCCCAGCTTCGAAGGCTGGTGCTCTATCCGGTTGCGCTACGCGCCCACTACGCCGTATTATCGCACCGCGGCCAACGCAAGCACCGCCCAGCTTGTCGCGGCCGCCGAAATCCACTGGTCGTGCCCGTGTGGGAATCCGCTTTCGAAAAACGGCTGGAACGGAAGCGCGCGCGTGCGGACGTACCAGGATCCATCGTCCAACTGCTGCTTCAGCAGGAACGACACGCCTTTGGCGTAGGCCGGATCCCCGGCCGCCAAGCCGCTCTGGCTTAGCGCGTAGAGCGCAAGCCCGGTGCCGTAGGCGTCGCTCGCGATTCCGGGAACCTGCCTCCACCCCCCGTCCGCCGACTGGGTGGCGAGCAATTCCCTCCGCGCCGCACTCACCGTTTCCTGAGGCGCACGGCCCCAGGCGAGCCCGGCCAGCCGCATCGCCTTGTCCTCGGTGAATTCGGCGGGGGTGACCATGAACCAGTCCACCGCCTTGGCGATCTTCGCGTCGATATCCTTCCGCCGGCCCGCCGGTGCGTAGGCGTCGATGGACCGCAGCGACAACGCGGTCACCGCCAGATCACTGTATTCCTGCGGAGGGCGGTGCGCGGTCGTGTGCCAGCTCCCATCGTGGCGTTGGCGTCCGGCGAGGTAGTGGACCGAAGCGTCGGTCATGGCATCGGCGGGATGTCCGGCTTCGGCCAGCGACCACAGAATGTAGGCCGCCGTGTCTTCGGCGCCAGGCACCCCGGTACCGAGCATCATGTTCGACACCCGGCCGCGCGCGACACCGGCATTCATCTTGATGGCCTTGGCCTGCGCCGCCTCGTCGATCTTCAATCCGCGCTTGCGCGCCGCCGCGGCCGCAGCCACCGGAAGCGAGTTGTTGTGGCACGACACGCATCCGCGCAGTTTGATCACCGCTTCTCCGCAGCCTTGCAGCAGCGGGAGGCTCTTGGCGATCGCCCCCGCCGGATCCAGGCTCTGCTCGCGCGGCTTCGGGACTGCCGGTTCGGGCTTCCCTTCCGGCGCGCCCGCCTGGCGGAGCGCCTTGACGATCTCCGTATCGCCGCGCCGCAACGCGACCGACAGCGCCGTCTCGCCTTCCTTGTTCACGTGCTTGGGATCCGCGCCCGCTGCAAGCAGCGCCCGGACCACCGCTGCCGACGAGGTATCGCGGTGCGCGGCGCGCAACAGCGGCGTGTCGCCCCGTGAGTCTGTGACGTTGGGATTGGCGCCCATCCCGGCCAGCCGCCGGACCATCTCCGCGTTCCCGCGCTGGGCGGCGGACCGCATTACGTTCGAAGTCTTACTGGGCTTCGCACCCGCGGCGATGAGAATCCTCGCGCACCCAAGGCACTCGGTGGCAGCCGCCACGCCCAGCGCCCGCTCGAGAAACACGGGTGAAGGCTTCTTTGCCAGGAGCGCGGCAATCGCGTCCACATCGGCCCGTTGAACCGCTTCGCTCAACGGCGTTACGTTCGAGCCCGTTTCGGTCAGCTCAGGATCGGCGCCCGCCGCGAGCAGCGCCTCCACCGCGCCGAACGCACCGGACCGGGCCGCGATGAGCAGCGGGGTCCGGCCGTTCCGGGTCCGTGCGTTGGGATCGGCACCCTTGGCCAGCAGCAGCTTGATTTTGGCGAGATCCTGCACGGCCCAGTGAAGAGCCGTCGCGCCGTCCGCCGCGGCCTCGTTGACCTTCGCGCCGTCCTCGATGAGCGCCTTCATGCGATCAAGGGATCCGGACGCAGCTTCACGCATCAACGCGGGCGTGTCGGCATGGAGCAGGGTGGTCGCGAGCAGAACCGGGAAAATGCGCATGCCCCCAATTATGCGGCATTTCCGGACCCAAGGTCAGGCTGAGCCTCGTCACGAGACCGCCCCCAAACAGACCGGACAGTCAGGCAAGGCGTGGCAGGCCTCCCTCCGCTCATTGAACACCCGGGTCATGGCCCAGGATTCCGGCAAGCGTGGCTCGCGATTCCGTTCCTAAATTTGCGAGTGCGTGACACGAAGCGGCACGCCATTTCCGCGTTACGGTTGTCTCCCGCACCGCGTCCGCGCAGGCCCCCCCACCCGGCATCGCGTTTGGTGCGCGCCACGCTGTCGCACTCCGCACCAACGGCGACGTGCTGCATGGGGCGGAAACGTTGGCTGCCAACTCGGACGAGGCGCTCGATCCGGACAAGCGCCAGACGGAGCGGCGCGCCTCGCAGCGTGTCAAAGAGGCCTTCAATTTCGCTGCACTGGCTGCCCTCGTCCAGTGAGGCTGGGCGCTACAGGTACACCTTGGCGAGATGGAGATCGAACCCTCCGACCGGCCCCTCACCGTGAACGGTCATATCGGTGACTACCTGAGGTGAGCCCTGTGGACGGTACACGGTCGTGGTTTTCCGGATCGGATCGACAAGCCATGCCAATTGCGCGCCGTTGCTGATCCATTCGTGCATCTTCTCTTCCAACCGCGCCAAGTCATCGGATGGCGACCGGAGCTCAATGACGAACTCCGGGCACACCGGAAAGACTTCCAGGGCTTCACTCTCCAGGAACGCCGCCACGCGGCTGCTCTCTGTCCAGGCGGCATCGGGCGAACGGCGTGCACCGTTGGGCAGCCGGAACAGCGTGCTGGAGTCTGTGACGATGCCCCGGCCATCGCTCTCCGCCCAGAGCCCCAACTGAAAGTTTATCTGGCTGTTCCTACGCCCCGATCGGAATCCTGAGTTCGGCATGATCTCGAATTCCCCTCTTGAATTAACCTCAATATCGAGATCCTCGTGCTCAGAACAAAACTGCAAGAGCTCCGTATCCGTCATCGGCGGACCAGTAAGGACCACTGGGACGTCGAGCGGGAGGTGATCAATTGCCAGTCCCACGACTCCATCCTACCATCGTCACAGCCCCAGCGCCGCCCGGCCCGCCGGAGTCAGCCGGTTCGATGACCACCCTGGCTCCCACGTCTGCTCCACCACAACATTGCGCACGCCCGGAACCTTCATCAACCGCTGGCGCACCGGTACGGAATTCCCGCCCGACCCGAACGAGAAGAACCCGATCCGCGGACGCCCGCGGTGCGGCATCGCCATGACCACGTGCACGGTGTCGCCGCGGACCCGCAAGTCGTACACGAGCCCCAGGTCCACGACGCTCGGATTCGCCTTGTACAACTGTTCGTCCTTACAGTCGCGCAACGCCTCCCATAGCACCTGCTTCGAAATGGGTGAGTCTCCGGCCTCGCCCGGACGCGCGAGGCGTCCCTTCACCGCGGCTCCCGCCTGAGGCAGCTCGCCCTCGGAGACCTTCAGCGGATTCATCATCTCGCGCCGGATCCGCTCGACGAGCTGCGCTCCGCTTTCGCGGTAATGGAGCGCCAGATACGCATTCCGCTGGTGTAGGACAGTGCCCGCCTTCATCTCGCGTCCGGGAAGCGGGTAGCGGCTCCACACATGTCCGTGCCACTTGTAGAAGAACAGTGGCGCGCCCGAGTGCCGGACCGACGGCAGTCCCTCGGCGCGATGTTCGAGGAACAGTGCGATGAAGGCATCCTCCGCCTTCTTGTGCACGAAGCCCACGCCCCACAGGTTGTCCTGCTGGCCCTGCGGCACCGGACCCGTGTGCAGAGTCCCGCCCTCATCCATCCAGACCGAATCGGTGAACGACTGTCCCGAGAAGACCCACTCGTCGTCACGCAGAGCGTCGGCCTCGAAATCGGTGAGCGCCTCCATGCGTCCGGATTTGACGAGCCACGGAACTCCAGCGAGAAAGCGGTACTCGATGTAGACGTGCAGGCGGCTCGGCGAGAACACCGGATGCACGGGCGAGTAGGGAAATCCCCAGCGGCGCACGATGGTGACCAGCGGTCCGCGGATCACTTCGTAGTCGGGACAGGTGTCCCACAGCGTGATGCGGAACTTCTGGAAGTTGCCAGATCCTACGTAGTCGTGCGCCCAGTCGATGCCCGGAGGCTCGCCGTGTCCCTCGCCGCCCGCGAACAGTTCGAGTCCGTGCTCGCGCTTGAAGGTGAGCCGCTCCAGTTGTCCCATCTGGCGAGAGAGTGACGCCTTGAAAAAGTCGTTCTCGATGTCGAGTCCGAACCCCTCGCCGCGCGTGACGAGGTCGGTGGAATACTGCGGGAACTCGGCGTCCGGATTGCCGAACAGCACCAGGTACTGGGCCCGTGTGTAGGCGGCCGAGCGCGCGACAAAGACCACGCGGCAGGACCACTCGTTGCCGCGCCGGACCTCGGAATGCACCTGGCTCACGACTTCGGTCAACTGGCCGTCAGCGATGCGCGCAACGCGGATCTCGCGCATCGGCGAGGTGACCTGGGCCGCCGGCAGGCTGAGCAGCACCTCCACCGGTTCCGGCGCGCGCGCCACGCCGATGGTCTCGTCGTGCGCGATCACCTGAAAGTAGCGCCAGCCCACGGCCCATTCGCGCCATGGACGGGGAAGCGCGGTCACGGGGTGTGAGTGGCTGGCGGGCATGAGCGGCGTGCCAGGATTTTCCTCCTCGGCCTGTGACTGAATGATCGTGTTGCGCACGGAGTTGGTGAGGGCGCGCGCGACGCGGTAGTCGCGCCGCTTCCACGCCGACTCGAGCAGTTTCATCTTCTGTTCGAACGTCTCCGTCCGCTCCCAATATCGTTGTTCGGCCACGAAAGCCTCCCGCTATTTTTGGCTGAGCAGATCCTGGCGGTCGATCCGCTCGCCTTTGAATATTACCGAAGAGATGCGCTCCGTGGCAGAGATGTCGGTGAGCGGATTGCCGTCGACGATCAGGATCGAGGCCTCGTAACCCTTGCGGATCGCGCCGGTACGGCCGCCAATGCCAAGTGAGGTTGCGGCGTCAAAGGTAGCAGCGCGGAGAGCTGCGCTGGCGGGCACGCCGGCCTGGACCCACAACTGAAGCTCACGGTGGATCGATGGACCGTGGAAGACCAGCGGCTCGCCCGACCGGGTGCCCAACAGGAGTGGCGTTGAGAGTTCGAACGCGCGGCGCAGCTCCGTGGCGCGGCGCGCGGGATCGGGCTCGGGCGTGCGGGGAGGAATGCCGCCGTTCCGCAACAGGAGCGCCGTCCGTTGCAGGATGTCGCGCGAGAATGCGGACTGCTGGACCAGGGTTCGCGACAGCGGACCCGGATCACGGCGCGCAACCGCCAGCGCCGCCTCCTCGGCCGCCAGCGCGGGGATGTAGGTGGGCGCTGCCGGTGTGGCGACCAGTTCCGCGCCGGACCACCCCGCCGGTCTCTGAGCAGGCTGCTGCGCGACCGCGCCCACTGCCACCACGCCGCAGAACAACTGCGAGGCGAGCGCCTCAGGCGTGTCCCCGCCGGGTCCCACTTGGACGTCAATGAGGCCGGGAAGCAGCGTCTTGCCCGCGGCCTCGACGGCATCGGCGCGCAGCGAATCCGGATCGGGGATTTGGTCCGAGTAAACCTCGGCGATCCGTCCGCCGCGGATCAGAATCGCGCCGTTTGGGATCACGCGTCCGTCGCCCGTGAAGATCGTGGCGTTGCGGATGAGGCGCGTGTGATTGCGTCGGATCTCGCGGTCGAGTTGCTTTGATTCGGCGATATGCTCGCGTGTCCAGGCCTGATAGGTCCCCATGAGGATGAACGGCGCGAGCACCGCGAGCACCCACGCCTTCGATTTCCGCGGCAGCCTCTCTTCCTTCTCCCAACGGAACAGCTTCATCGCAATGAAGGTGCCGAGCGCGATGGTGACAAGCATCGCCGCCACCGATTCGAGGTTCGCGGCGATCCCTTCGCTCCGCAGCATCACGTGCTGGATTCCGGTGTTCAGGTAGGCCGCCGGCATGAACTGCGCGGCGATCTGCGCCGCGGGCGGCAGCGAGCTCACCGGCAGGGTCGCGCCGCTGAGGAACAGCATCGGCATGTAGAGGATCTGGATCAGCACGTTGCTCTCCGCCACCGAGTTCGCCACCGATGCAACGATCAGGCCGACTGCGCGGAAGGCGAAACTGGCAAGCGTCACCAGGATCAGCAGCGAGAGCCAGCGCTCGGGGATTGGCATCCCATGCGCGAAATGCGCGAGCAGGATGATCAGCACGACGGAGGGAAGGTAGAGGATCCAGCCGGTGACCATGCTCGCCACCAGGATCGGCGCCGGTGAGATCGGCGCCACTTTGTAGCGGCGCAGGATGCCGGTCTCGCGCTCGATCACCGCGCGGATGCCCGCCCCGAAGAGTCCGCTGCCGAGGATCCCGATGACGATCACCATGGGGATGACGCGGAGCATGGGTCCGGCGCCGGCGTTGCCGTCCGACATGAACTGTCCGAAGGCGAAAAAGAAGATCAGCGGGAAAACGTAGTTGAAGAACAGGACCGCGCGCTCGCGCACGGCCAGCCGCAGGTTCAACCGGATCAGGGCCAGGTAGGGTTTCATCTACTCGCGCAGTCTCCGTCCAGTGATTTCGAGGAACACGTCTTCGAGCGTGGGCCGCTTCAGGTGGATGTCGGCGAGTTCGACGCCCTGCTGGTCGATCCACTTGACGAGATCGGCGAGGGTGCGCGCGGGCCGGGAGGAACTGGCCGAGATCGAGCGTCGGTCCGCACTTATGGTGAGGGACTCGCATTCAACCGGAGGTGTTCCTTCTAGCGGAGCGGCGAGCAGGATTTCGATGCGGGAGTGGCCGAGAGTGCGCGCCTGGATCTCGCGCGGAGTGCCGAGGGCGATGATCTTGCCCTGGTCGACGATCGCGACGCGGTCGCACAGCCGCTCGGCTTCTTCGATGTAGTGCGTGGTCAGCAGAATGGTGCGGTGCTCGGCGCGCAGCTCCTCAATGAGCTTGTGGATTTCGAGCCGGACCTGGGGGTCGAGTCCGGTGGTCGGCTCGTCGAGGAAGATCAACTGTGGCTGGTTGATCAGGGCGAGCGCGAGGGCGAGCCGCTGTTTCTGGCCTCCGGAGAGGGTCCCGTAGCTGGCGTTTCGCTTTTCCCATAACTGGAGCCGTTTGAGGAGCTCGTCTCCATCGGCGTTGCGGGAGTAGAAGGCGCTGAACAGCTCGACGGCTTCGGCCACGGTGCACTTATCGGGGAGGTTGGTGGCCTGGAGGCAGACACCAATGCGGTCCTTGATGGCGGCGGCGTTTCGATCGGGGTCAAAGCCCAAGACCTTGACTTCACCCGAGGTGCGCTGGCGGATGCCTTCTAGGATCTCGACCGTGGTGGTCTTGCCGGCGCCGTTGGGGCCAAGGAGTCCGAAGACTTCGCCCTGGCCGACGGTGAAATCGATGCCACGGACGGCGTGGACGTCGCCGTAGGATTTGGTGAGTCCACGGACGTCGATGGCGGGGGGCATGAACCTATAGTGTCGCCCACCTGCGCATCAAAAGCGGTAGGTCAGCTCCACCAGCCCAAACGCCGCCTTCCCCGGCCGCGGATAAACAAACCGCGCCGCCGCCCGCGCCTGTGCCACACCGAGATAGGTGGTCACCGTCACGTTCGGTCGCGCACGCCAGTCGATGTTGGTGTCCCAGAGGTTCGCGAGCGACCGGCTGCCGCCCGTAGCCCGCCCGGCAAAACCAAACGTCCTCGGCTGGAACGCTCCCCCTCCCGCCAGCCACAGATCATTCCGGTTGGCCAGCCGCAGCGCGTGGAACTCGTTCGAAATCGTCACCGCCGCGTGCGGACGCAGCGTGAGCGCGCCCATGATGTCCTGGTTGTTCATCATGTTGAAGAACGGGAACCGCGCGTAAAAACGGGGTGTCGGCAGAACCTGGAAAAACGTGCCGTGCTTGTTGTCCGCCGGATCGTTGTCGCCGGATCCGTGGTAGAACCCGCCCCGGAACCAGGGCTTGAGCTTGGACGCCATCTTGGGTTGGAATCCCGCTTCGATCGCGATGGCTCCAGCGCCGTGATCGTTCCGGCCCCAGCTTCCCGTCTGCCCCGCGGCCCACACCAGGAAGTCCGCTGTGCCGCGCTTGGATTCGAACGCGTGGACCGAGTGGAATCCGAACGTAGCTACCTTTACCGGAGCGGTGTCGGCGCGCCGTACGGCCAGCGCGCGGTTGTCCGTCTTCACCACGTTGCGCGCGTCGTGGTAGTGCAGCAGGAACACGCGCGTGTCCGCCGAGTGCGCCTTGCTCCCCCAGTTCCGCGTGTAGCTGCCGTAGCCGAATGCGATCCGGTTCCAGCCCCAGCCGTCGGTCTGGAACACGCCGCGCGTCGGAACGGCGAACACCGCGGTGATATTGCGGTCCGGACGCGCGTAGGCGTAGTGCGCGCCGTCGAAGGCGCGATGCACGTGGGTGGGGTTGAACGGACCGATCAGGCGCATCTGGATCCGTTCGCGTTTCAGCGCCGCGAGCGTGGCGTTCTTGGGGACCAGCTCCAGTCCGTCGGCGAATTCGAACCGGCCGAAACGGACACTGTGGTTTGGCCCTCCCAGGCCCTTCACCCGCACAAAGACCTGCTTGGGAAAGATCATCGCCGTATTGCGGTTCCGCTTGTTGGCGTTGAAATACGTAGCGCCGAGGCCCATTTCGCCCTGGGCGCCGGGGGCCGTGGCCTGGTCCGGCAGCCCCAGCAGGATTGGCGCGGCGAGTTCCACTTGCCAGTCGAAGTTCTTCCCGGTTTGCGAGAAGCTGATGCGTGCGAGCGTTCCCTGGAATGCATAGCTCGGATCACCACTGGACGGCTGAAACCAGTCCCAAATCTCGGTACGGGTGCGAACGCTGCCCTGCACGGTCACGTTTCCGATCTTCAATGGCTTTGGCCCCACCTGTCCCGCCAAGGTGCAGCCGGACAGGATGGCCCACGGAATCAATCTCCTCATGTAAAGAGTGTGACACCCTGGCCGCGGAAAATCGCAACCTCTGCGTAAAAGTTTTGTAACGCCAGGCGGCCTCGTGATTACGGTACACTCCATCCGATGAACCCAACACGGCGGAGCTTGCTGGCGGGGGCGGCGGCGCCTGCGATTCTGCGTCCGGCACAGGCGCGGCGCCCCAACATCCTGTTTGCGATCGCAGACGACCAGTCCTTCCCGCACACATCGGCCATGGGGGATCCGGTGGTCAAGACTCCGGCGTTTGACCGTGTGGCGCGGGCGGGAGTGTTGTTCCGCAACGGATTCTGTGCGTCACCCGGGTGTGCGCCCTCGCGCGCAGCCCTGCTCACCAGCCGGAACATCTGGCAGCTCGAGGAGGCAGGCACGCACGCATCGCTGTTCCCGAACAAGTTCGCCACCTACACCACGGTCCTGGAAAAGGCGGGCTATCACGTGGGGTTGACCGGGAAAGGCGCGGGACCGTGCAACTTCAAGGATGGGGGATGGGTGCACAATCCGGCGGGCAAGTCCTACGATGACCGCGCGCTGCGGCCGCCCGGCGGGGTCTCAAAGACGGATTATGCGGGAAACTTCAAAGACTTCCTCGCCGCGCGGCCGAACGGAACTCCGTTCTGCTTCTGGTTCGGCAGCCACGAGCCGCACCGGACCTACCAGAAGGGCTCGGGTCTGGCGTCCGGGAAGCGGCTGGCCGACGTCGTGGTCCCGCCGTTCCTGCCGGACACCGAAGAGGTGCGGTCCGACCTGTTGGACTACCTCACCGAGGTCGAGTACTTCGACCGTCAATTGGCGAAACATCTCGAGCTGCTCGATCAGGCCGGGGAGTTCGAAAACACGATTGTCGTGGTGACCGCTGACAACGGAATGTCGTTCCCGCACGCGAAGGCGAATCTGTACGACTACGGCTGGCATCTGCCACTGGCGATTTCCTGGCCCGCACGGGCACAGGGCGGCCGCACGGTGACCGACCTGGTGGGTTTCATCGATCTGGGACCGACGTACCTGGAAGCGGCGGGAATCCCGAAGCCCGCAACGATGATGGGCCGCGGCATTCTAAACATCTTGTCGTCCACACGCCAGGGGCTCGTGGATCCTTCGCGTGACCATGCGGTCGCCGGCCGGGAACGCCACTCGCATGCCCGGTTCGACAACCTGGGATACCCGGCGCGCGCCCTCCGCACCAGCCAGCACCTCTACATCCGTAACTTCAAGCCGGACCGGTGGCCCGCGGGCGATCCGGAACTTTTCGCCGACATCGACAGTGGTCCGAGTAAACAGTACATGATGACGCGTCCGCAGGATCCGCTCTACGGGCCCTCGTTCGCCAAGCGGCCTGCTGAAGAGCTGTTCGATGTCGCCAAGGACCCCGGGTGCATCACCAACCTGGCCGGATCCAAGGCGCACGCCGGGACGCTCGGACAGCTTCGCGGGCGGCTGGAGAAGATCCTCCGCAGCCAGGGCGACCCCAGAATGCGCGGCGGTGAGATCTTCGACTCCTATCCACGGCATTCTCCGATGCGTCCCGAGTTGGGCGGATTCGCCGGGCGCGGAGCCTATAATCCAAAGTACAAGTAGAATGGAAGAACGATGAGCGTGATGGTGCGGTTCGGAAACCGGAAAGCGTTCCTGCGCGAGGGCGCCTGGACGAGTTCGGATGTCGAGCTCGAGCGGCGGCTGAACACCGCCACGTCAGACTGGTTCCGCAAGGAGGGCGGGCCTGGATTCTCGGATCCGCAAATGGAGCTGTCAGTGGCCCGTGAGATGGCGGAGCGCTACCAGGGGAAGGTGGCTCTGCACGTGAAGACCGGTTCGGGCCGGTCGAACGAGCCGTTTCTGCGCCACCGGCAGTTGGAGTTCGACTTCAGCGGGTTCATTCCAGGCAACAGCCGCCGGTCATCCCGCTGATTGCGGGGGAGCGGCCGCGACGGGGAAGGAGGCCTCGTCCCACCGGAGCCCGCCGCCAAACTCAATCCCGATCAGGTACTTCATTCGTGAATGCACACAGGAGCGGACCGATCCGGATCCGGCGAACCCGGTGCCCATCACGCGGAAATTGACAAGATCGCGCACCGGTACAGGCTCGGTGCTCGACAACCGCATTCCGGAGCGTGAAATGTCGAGCCCAGAGCAGGTGACTTGGACCAATTGTCCACCTCTTTCCCATCCGAGCCAGACTTTGCGCGGCAGGTCCGTGCGGTCATGCCTTCTGAGCCCGATCGACATTCTCGTGAGTTCCCTACTCCCTTCAATCGGCAGAGGATCGGATTCCCTATAGTGCCTCCATCCCGCCTACGGCGTCGAGGTCAAGCTCGACGCCGAGGCCGGGGCCCTCTGACGGTATCAGGAATCCGTTCGCAATTTGTGCGCCGGAGCTAACGATGTCGCGCAGGTAGCGGAGCGGTCCGAAAGTCTCGATCGCATAAGGGAGGTTCGGAACATGGACCGCCAGGTGGGCACAGGCCGCGGTGCCGATTCCCATTTCCGCCTGGCTGCCAATGATGCAAGGAATATCGACGCTGGCGGCGAACGCAAAGATAGCAGCCGCGGCTTGAATTCCGCCCGCCTCGGCGACGTACACATTGAACACGTCGGCCGCCTCGGCACGCGCGAGCTCGTAGGCGTCGCGGAGCGAGTGCAGGCTCTCGTCCGCCATGATGGGGACTCCGGAGCGCTGGCGCAGGAGCCGCAGTCCTTCAAGGTTCCGCCGCGGCAGAGGTTGCTCGACCCAGGCGATCCGCGCGGTGTTGGCGAACGCCTCGATGGCTTGAGCGGCTTGAGCCACCGAGTGCCAGGCGCCATTGGCGTCCAGCCGCAGCGGCACGTCCGCGCCGGCGGCGTCGGCGACTGCCCGGACGGCTTCGAGGTCGTCCTCCAGTTTCCGGCCGACCTTGAGTTTGATCGCGTGGAATCCCTGTTCAGCGGCGCGCCGCGCATCGGCCGCCATCTCCTCAGGAGCCTTCTGATAGATCCCCCAGGCGAGCGGAACCTGGGTGCGCATCCGTCCGCCGAGCAGTTGATAGAGCGGGACCCCGTACCTGCGGCCGGCGAGGTCCAACAGTGCCATCTCGAACGCCGCGCGGATGTAGGCTGCGCTCAGTTCGCCCGCGAGGATGCGGTCCAATTCCGCGAGCACGCGGGGAGCGTCGAGGGCTTCGCGTCCGGTCAAGGCGGGCGCCGCCAGCGTCCGCGCGGCATGGCACAGCGAATGGCCGATGCGCGGAAACGTGATCGAGATTTCGCCCAGCCCCTCCAGCCCGGAACGGGTGATCAGACGGATGATTCCGAACTCGGATGCCTGGACCGGATCCCCGGCGTTCAGCCCGGAGCGGACTGCTTCCTTTCGCGGCGCCCGGATGGGAATCACCTCAATTCGCTCGATGGTTGTGTTCATGGCCGAGATCCCAATTGTATACTCAGGCGATGGCGCTCCAGAGAATCACCCGCGACAAGCTCACTCCGCTGTTCGACCGGAGGACCCCGCCCGTGGCGCACGTCGCGCAGGGCGAGGAGTTCATCGTGGAAACGGAGGACTCGCGCGGCGGGCTTACCCGCATCCCCGAACACACCACTCCGGAATACTTGTTGGCGATCCGCAAGAAGGGCTATCACGGCAATCCGGTAACGGGGCCGGTGTTCATCGAGGGCGCCGAGCCTGGCGACACGTTGCGGATCCACATCCTGGAGCAGACCTGCGACACGCTCGGCTATATGGGCTACTGGCCGCTCCTGTTTCATCTGGAAGATTTTTTCGATAAACCGGCGACGGCGTTGTGCGAGATCCGGGATGGGAAGACGGTGGTGTTCGCGCCCGACATCGAGTTTCCCGTGCGCCCGGTGATCGGCACCCTGGGTGTCGCGCCGCCGCTCGAAGCAATTGCATCCGGCGCGATGGGCAAACACTGCGGCAACGTGGATGTCCAGGAGATGGCGGCGGGTACGATCGTGCAGTTGCCGGTCTATGTGCCGGGCGCGCTATTGTGTCTCGGCGACTGCCACGCAATCCAGAGCGATGGCGAGATCGGAAGCGTCGAGATCCGGAGCGAGGTCCGGCTGCGGTGCGAGGTTGTGAAGGGCCGGAGTCCGAACATGGTTTGGCCAAGGCTTGAGACCGCCGGTACGTTGGTCACCATTGGCATCGCGACACCCCTCGAGGAAGCGATGCGGCAGTCGCTTCGCGAAATGCTGTTCTGGATCGAGGAGCTGACCGGGATGAGCAAGCACGAAGCGTACATGCTGGTGGGATGCGTGGGCGACGCGCGTCCGGGCCAGGCGCAGGTCCCCAATTACTCGATGCGTTGCATCTTCCCGAAGAAGTACCTGCGCGACCGCCGTGGAGGCTGAGCCTACGCCCAGTGCGGGAAGAATTCCTTCCAGTTTTCGTACAGGATCATGTCCTGGACTTCGACTGGAACCACGGGCAGCCGCGTCCCCTCGACGATCTTGTTCACCGACCGCAGTCCGGCGATGATGTTCGACATCGTGCCTGACGGGAAATCGGATCCGGGCAGGATCTTGTGCTCAACTCCATACTCCATGGCGGTGACCATCGCCTGCCAGTATCGCCACGGGCGGTAATGGACCGCGCTGATATCGGTGTACATGTTGGGACACTTGCGGATCAGCACCATCGTGTCTACCTCCCAGGGATGGCCCAGGTGGGCAATGATCATCTTGATGTCCGGGAAATCCATCGCGATGTCCTCGAGCTGAAGCGGCAGGCCCCATTTCAGCTTGGCAGCGCTCGGGAAGGTTGTCCCTTGGTGCCACATGATGGGGATTCCCAATTGCTGGACCCTCCGGAAGAAGGGCCAGTGCTTGCGGTCCTGCGGATCAAAGTGCTGGTAGACCGGGCCGAGCTTGAGTCCGCGCAGTTTGAGCGTGTTGATGGAGTGATCGAGCTGCTCGATGCAGTCCGGCTCGTTGGGGTCGATGGAGGTCCAGCCCTCGACCTTGTCCGGATGGGCGGCCGCGTAGCTGGCGATCAGCTCGTTCGGGACCCAGAGTCCGGAAGCGCGGGCCTGGAGGCCGAACACGACCACTTTGTCGACGATCTCGGAAGCTTTCCAGTGATCCTCGGGGGTCGAGTCGTAGCAGTGCTTGTCCAGGTGCGCGGAGTGGGCGAGTCCTCCGGAACGCTTCAGCTTGACCAGTTTGGAGGCCAGCGCTTCGCTCGCGTATTGCTCGCTCAGGTGGTCCGGGTACCACATGACGTGGGTATGGCAGTCGATGAGCCGGGGCATCAGTCTATTCTACCGAGGTTGGCCCCCAAAACCGAAGCCCCGGGGATCTGGGCTCTCCGGGGCTTGGTCAGAGGGGATGGCGGCGAACTGGGACTCGCCGCCATGCCTAGTCGATGACGACTGTGTATGCCATTCTCAATGCAATTCGTGCGCCGGGAAATCTCCTTTAGAATCAGCGCTCTGGGTAGGCAGTGAGGCAATTCGCCCACCCACGGAGCGCGGTTTCGCGCTCCCCGGCCTACGCAAAGATCCGGCTAGTGGGCGGTTCGATTTCCGGCTATCATATTGTCTGGGGAACTGAACCTTCATGCGCCTCTTGTTGGCCTTTGCCGCCGCGGCGATCCTCCCGGCGGCCGATCCGAACTGTCCGCGCTATCCAGCCGCGGCCCGAACCGAGACCCAAGAAAGCATCGACCTGGACCGGGAATTTCAGGCTTTATCCAAGGGACCGCGGATCCGCTCCGCGGCTGCTTCAATCCGGGCCGCCGAAGCGCGGGGGATCATCGACCAGCTTCTGTTCGGGAAGATGGCCGCCGACGGAGTGGCGCCCGCACCGCGGACGACCGATACCGAGTTCCTGCGGCGGATCTACCTGGATCTGACCGGACGGATTCCAACGCCGGAGCAGGCGGAGCGCTTCCTCAACAGCTCCGTGGAGAACAATCGGGAGGCGCTGGTGGACGAGTTGCTCGCCAGTCCCGCCTACGCTGACCAGTTCGCGCTGTTCTTCAACAACAAGCTGAAAATCACGCGGGCCCACGAGAGTGTGTCGACTCCCGGCCGTGACGTGTTCTATGCGTTCCTGCGCGACATGGTGGCATCGGATCGGTCCTACGATGCCTGGGTCCGCGAGCTGCTGACCGCGGCGGGCGAAGTGGACACCGTTCCGGGGACGCAGTTCTTCACCCGCTGGATGGATGTCGCTGGGCCGATCCAGGATTCCTGGGACGACATTACCGACAAGATCACAACGACGTTCCTCGGCTACAAGACCGAGTGCGTGTCGTGCCACAACGGACGGGCGCACCTGGAGAAGATCAATCTCCACCTGACCACGCGGACGCGGCGCGAGTTCTGGGAGATGTCGGCGTTCCTGTCGCGCATGGCTTATGTCCGCTGGAGCGACGATCCCATCGGATTCCGGCCGCGGATCATTCTGGTCGACCGCGACTATGGAACGTACTCCGGATCCGTGCCGCCCACGAATCCGGGCAACCGTCCGGCGAGGCTGGGTGCGGTAGTCACGCCGCGCTACTTTACTTCGGATGCCGAGCCCCGTTCCGGCGAATGGCGCCGTGATCTGGCTGACATGGTCACGCGCGACCGGCAGTTCGCCAAGGCCACGGTCAATCACTTCTGGGATTACTTCTTTGGGCACGGAATCGTCGATCCGCCCGACGCCTGGGATCTAAACCGCGTGGATCCCAAGATGGCGCTGCCGCCTGACTGGCCGACCCAGAATTCATATCCCGAGCTGCTCGAACGGCTGGCGGACTCCTTCGCCGCCAACCAATTCAGGCTGCGCCCGCTGATCCGGCAGATTGTGTTGAGCCAAGCCTATCAGTTGTCGGCCCGTTACGAGGGGCAATGGAGACCGGGTTACGTGAAGTACTTCGCGCGCCATGAGACGCGGCGGCTGTCGGCGGAGCAGCTTTACGACTCGATGATCACGGCCACCCAGACCGAGCAGCCGATGTCACTCGGATCGACCGGGCGGGTGGTCCGCTATGCGAATCAGCTTCCCGATCCCACGGAGCCGGTCACCGATTTCCGCGTGATCGACTTCCTGAACGCGCTCGGCCGTGGGAACTGGTTGACGATCGACCGGTCGTCCGAGCCCACCATTCTCGGCCTGCTCTACCAGATGAACGACGGCCAGAACGTGAACCGCTCGCTGGGCGCGTCGAACGCGAACGTCGGCATCCGGAACCGGGTGCATGAGGTGGACGCGATGGGGTTAAGCGACGAGGAGACGATCCAGCGGCTGTTTCTGGCCACTCTCACCCGGCGCGCGACCGATGCGGAAATGGCTCTCGTGCTGGAACGCCGCAGCGGTCCGCGCTACCAATGGCTGAGCGACCTCCAATGGGCGCTGCTGAACAAGCTCGACTTCACGTTCAACTACTAGGAGGCGCGCCATGACGAATTCAATCCATAAGACCTGCGGCGGGCACGCCCCCTACACGCGGAGGCATTTCCTGTTCGGAGCCGCCTCGGCGGGCCTGTTGAGCGTCCACGCCGACGCCGAGATCACCACCAGCCGTCCGGCCGTAAGCCTGCGCAAAACCGCGCGCGCCTGCATTTTCGTGAACCTGAACGGCGGAGCGAGCCATCTGGATACGTTCGATCCCAAGGACGGCCCCTGGAATCCGGCCGGAGTTGCGCTGGACCAGCATCCAGGAGGCCTGGTTCTGTCGAAGCTGCTGTTTCCGAAGCTGTCGACGCTCACCGGGGAGTTGCTGGTGTTGCGGTCGTGCGCAAGCTGGGAGGCGGCGCATGAGCGCGGGCAGTTCTACATGCAAACGGCGCACACGCAGAATCCGGCGCTGGCCGGGGAGACGCCGCACATCGGCGCCGTGATCGGGCACGAAAAGGGCGCGGGCAACGTGATGCCGCCCTTCCTGTCGTTCAACCAGACCAACCTCCAGGGCGCGACATTCCTCGGCGGGTCGTACATGCCCATGATGCCCGTTGCCAACCGGGCGGGAATCACCACTCTGACACATCCGTTCTTCGGAGCACAGAGCGAACAGCGCTTCGAAGAGCGCTTCCGCCTGCTGCAAGACCTGGACGCCCCAATCCGGGCCAATCCGTACAACGAAATCATGGGAGCCTACGCGGGTTACTACGCACGAGCGAAGTCGATGATGTACAACGCGGCGGTGGATGCGATCTTCAAGTTCACCGTCGACGATGAGAACCGCTACGGCGCAACCACTCTCGGCCGCTCGCTGATCGTGGCGCGGAACGCCATTCGCGCCAACAACGGGACCGTGTTCATCAACGCGACGCAAGGCGGCTGGGACACCCATGCCGACCAGTTCAACCGCGGCGTGGCGACCCAGAACTATACATTGTCGCGGGACCTGGACCTCGCCGCTGGATCACTCATCGAGGACTTGCGGGCTTCGGGCGACCTGGCGCACACGCTCGTGGTGATCATGGGCGAGTTCGGGCGCACCCCAGGTCCGTTGAATTCGCGTGGCGGACGCGACCACTACCGTCCCGTCATGAGCGTGGCATTGGCGGGCGGCGGAGTCCGCGGCGGGCGCACAATCGGCATCACGGACTCGACCGGCGCCGCGATCACCAGTCCACAGTGGAAGGGCGACCGGCCCATCTACCCGGAGGACATCACTGCGACGATCTATTCGGCGCTGGGGATCGACTGGACCAAGGGGATCAACGACACGCCTTCCTACCGCAGGTTCTACTACATCAACGGCGCGGTGGAGGGCCGCTACACGCCGGTGGAGGAAGTGTTCGGATGAGACTCGCCGCGGCGCTCGCCGCTGTGGTTCCTCTTGCGGCGCAGACACCGGCTATCGTGCATATCCTTGCTGAGGAATCGCAGGTCCTGGTGGGACGCTCGGTGCAGTTGCGCGCGGTTGTGCGTGACGCCGCGGGCAACGCGATTCCGAACGCGCCGGTGACCTGGACGGCGAATCAGCCGCAGGCCGGGTCGATCAGCGGCAGTGGTGAATTTACCGCGCGCGGGCTGGCGACGTTCCGCATCACCGCGCGGTCGGGCGCGGCGGTCGGAGAGGCAGCGCTGCAGTCAATTCCGAGCCGTGTGGACGTCGCGCCCGGTTCGATGGAACTGCTGGTAGGTGCGCAACACCGGTTCACGGCGGCGGCCTATGATGCCAATGGCGCTGTGATTCCGGGAGTAACCTTCGCCTGGTCGCTAACCAACCAACGCCAGGGAGGATCGTCACTCGGGCGGGTGGACACCACCGGTCTCGTCACCGCGACGGGAGAGGGCGGAGTCTGGGTCTGGGCCACCTACACCTACAACGAAACGTTTCCGGGGCTGCAACGCCAGTGGGTGGCGTACTCGAAAGTCCGGATCGATGTGCCGAAGATGTACGAGTTGAACAAGCTGTACTCGACTCTCGGCAAGACGCGCAAGTCGTGGACTCTGCGGCCGCGGCAGTCGATGCTGTGGAGCACCGACGACGGGCAGTTGTTTCTCAACGCCTCGCTCGGCGGACTGGCGAACGGGCTGCTCAACTGGGATCAGGACCGTTGGAGGCTGGTGACCGGAGGCGGAATCCCGCGGTTCGGGCGGGGGGCGGTGGCACTCGAGTTCCTGACGCACGCCATTGCCCGGAACGGCGAGATGGTGACGTATGAAAGCACCAACGGCAACGGAGTGGAGTTGTTCCGGGGCAATCGCAACGGACTGCGGGTGTTCCTGAACAACAACGTCCCGTTGGCTGAGACCGAAGCCAACAACGACCTCCGGGTCAACCGCAACAGCTATACCTCCTCGGGTTGGACCACGGTCCGGGCCAATTTCCGGTTCGAGAACACGACGGTCAACCACGTGGGAGTATTCCGTGGATCACGCGGACAGATGAGCGAATTGCTCATCGGGACGCATGACGCGCTGCCGGGCTTCGCAAGCCCCATCACGATTGATGTCGACTTCGGGATCGCGGACAACGGCACGGCCTTCTATTCGGCCACGTCAGGGACCATGCGGGCGTTCTTCAGGCATGGATTCTCCGGGCGCGAGCGGCTGCTGGCGGTGGGCGACGAGTTGGAAGGCTCGACTGTCGCACGGTTCATCGGCGGACGCGGGAATTCGCCGAGCTGGTGGTTTGACGAAGACGGCACGGCGATTCTGTGTGTCCAGTTGCAGGACAACAGCCAGTACTACGTGCGGATCAAACCCTCGGGCGCGCGCGAGACGATGCGCTGGACCGGACAGTCCGGGATCCTCTGGCACCATCCGGCACACGGAACGCTTCTCTACGTGAATCCATTCAACAACCGCGGCAATGGCGTCTATCTGTGGGACAACGCCGGGGCATTGAAGCAAGTGCTCGCCTCGGGAGTCCGTCTGTTCGACCAGACGATCCAGGAGATCGAGAGCGGGACCATCAACAAGTCCGGTGAGATCACGCTGCTGTTGCGCGGATCGTTGAACGCGCTGATGGCGGCGCGGATGGGCGAATCGCCGTACGTCCTGTTTGCCGCGGGGAACGAGATTCCGGTGGAACTCCCGGTCAACGCATTCACGTTCGTCGGGGGAGCCCGTACGGGTCCACCGCACATTCAGGCGGGCGGCAATTCGGGCAGTATCGCCACGTTCTGGAACGGCGATTTCCATTTGACGCTGGGGATCGGCGAGCGCTTGTTTGGCACCACCATGTGGTTCGGGGGATCGCACGGCAATGCGGGCCTGTTCAACATGCGCAAGTCCGCGAATGGCGACATCTATTTCACCAACGGCGCGGGCATCGGGAGGATCCGGACAGGAGGCGAGCCCGAGCTGGCGCTGGCGTTCCCGTTGCGTCCGGATGCGTCCACGACGGTCAACGCGCCGGGTCAAATTAACGTGAATGCCCGCGGCGACCTGCTCTTCCAGTCGAGCACCAACCTCGGTGACAACCGGATCTTCATCCACAAGGACGGGCAGACGCGCCAGATCCTGGTCCTTTCGGCAACGGCGAACACGGCGACGGTGATCGAGGGCCGGACCGTGCAGAGCCTCGACTCGTTCGCGATGGACGATCAGAACCGGGTCCTGGCGCAACTGCGCTTCCGCGACCTGGCAGTCCCGGTGATCGGCTACTACGATGGCTTGCGGTGGAGCCTCGCTGCGATGCCGAACCAGACGCGCGTCGGACCACACGTGATCACGAACCTGCCTAACTTTCCGCGCGCCGATGGCAACCGGCTCTTCACCGGATTCACGATTTCAACCGGCGGCGTGGTTGTGGGCGAGTGGAACGGCAGCGGATGGGACATGGTGGTCAACAACAGCACCACGATGCCGAACGGGCAAGTGGCAAACAACGTTCCGCTCATGGAGCTCAACGCGCGGGGCGACCTGTTGTTCCAGTTCGCCAACGGCGTCACCTCGCTTGTGGTGCGGCGCGGGAACGAGTTCCACCAGGTGCATAATTTCTTCCGGCCCACGCCGCAGGGGGACTACCTGATCCGCATCACTTCAATGGACTTCCGCGACGACGGCACGGTATACTTCCTGGCTGTCACGGAAGAAGACGAAGTTGTCCTCTACGAAGCCCGGCCGTTGTTCTAACGCGATTTCGCTCGAGTCGGTTTCGAAGTCCTTTGGGGCATACGAGGCAGTGCGGGACATCACGCTGGATGTCGCGGCGGGATCGTTTCTGTCGATTGTCGGGCCCAGCGGCTGCGGAAAGTCGACGGTGTTGAACCTGATCGCCGGACTCGCGAGTCCTTCGAGCGGACGGATTGCCGTATCCGGAGAACCGCTGCAGGGACTCAACCGCCACGCGTCATACATGTTCCAACAGGACGCTCTGCTGCCGTGGAAGTCCGTGGCCGCCAACATTGGGCTTGGCCTTGAACTGGCCGGAACGGATCCGCGGGAGGTGCGCAGCCGGACCGCTGAATGGGTGGAGCGGACCGGCTTGCGCGGGTTCGCCGGCAAGTTTCCCCACCAGTTGTCCGGTGGCATGAGAAAGCGCGTGGCAATGGCGCAAAGCTGGATCGTGGATCCCGGGATCGTGCTCATGGACGAACCTTTCAGCGCCCTTGATGTCCACACGCGGCTGCGCATGGGAGGCGAGATTCTGAACCTCTGGGCGGACTCCGGCAAGACCGTCGTGTTTGTGACGCACGATCTTGAAGAAGCGATCGCGCTGTCAGGAGAGGTTGTAGTGCTCTCCGCGGGTCCGGCGAGCCGGATCGTGGGCCGCTACGCGGTGGACCTTCCGCGCCCGCGCAACCTGATCGACATCAAGACGGAACCGCGGTTTCACGAACTGTACGCGGCAATCTGGCGCGACCTGCGCGGCGAGGTGCTCAAGTCGTATGAGCGTTAGTTTGCGCGCCGCCCAGGTCGCACTAGCGGCGGTGCTGCTGGGATCGTGGGAAGCCGGCACCAGGACGGGAGTCCTCGACAAGTTCTTCTTCAGCCGGCCCACGGATATCGGCGCGCGGCTGGTCCAGTGGATCACCAGCGGGAGCCTGTGGCCGCACCTCGCCACCACGCTCGCGGAAGCGGCGCTCGCCTTCGCCATCGGCGTGAGTCTGGGAGTCACCGCCGGATTCGCACTGGGCCGCACGCGGTGGCTTGCGGACCTGCTCGATCCCTTCCTGCGGATCGCGAACGCTCTACCGCGGGTGGTGCTCGCGCCACTGTTCCTGCTGTGGTTCGGACTGGGAATCTGGTCGAAGGTCGCGCTGGGCGTAACGGTGGTCTTCTTCGTCGTGTTCTTCAATACGTTTCAGGGAGTACGCGACGTTGATCCGGTGCTCGTGAACAATGTACGGATGCTGGGCGCCTCGGAGCGCCAGCTTGTGCGCCACGTCCTGATTCCGAGTGCGTTGACGTGGATATTTTCGAGCCTCCACATCAGCATCGGATTCGCAATCATCTCGGTTGTTGTGGGCGAGTACCTGGGATCGTCGCGCGGTGTAGGATACTTGATCGCGCAAGCGGAAGGTGTATTCGACACCACGGGAGTGTTCGCGGGCATGGCGGCGCTGGCCGCCGTGGTGCTGGTGGTAGGCGCCGGGGTCAACCGGTTGGAGCGGCGCCTGCTGCGCTGGAAACCGCGCGCCTCAGAAGTTCACGATCGAAGCGAACGAAGCGGCATCTAGACTGGCGCCGCCCACCAGGGCTCCGTCGATGTCTGGCTGGGCCATCAGTCCGCGGATGTTGTCGGGTTTCACGGATCCGCCGTAGAGGATCCGCACCGAAGCTGCCGCGTCATCGCCATAAACACCGCGCACCTGTGACCGCAGGAACCGGTGGGCGTCCGCTGCCTGGGCGGGTGTCGCCACCTCGCCGGTGCCGATCGCCCAAACCGGCTCATAGGCAATCACAACTTGCGCGAATTGCGCCGGCGTGAGCTTCGCGATCCCGTCACGGAACTGCACTGCCAGCACGTCATTCGTCCGGCCGGATTTGCGCTCCTCCAGCCGCTCGCCCACGCACACAACGGGCTGCAATCCGGCGTCAAGCGCGGCCACGGTGCGCCGCAGTACGGTCTCGTCGGTTTCGCCGAAATACTGCCGCCGTTCACTGTGGCCGATGATCACGCTCCGGCATCCGGCGGCCTTGAGCATTCCGCCGGAGATCTCGCCTGTGTAGGCGCCGTCCTTGGCCCAATGCAGGTTCTGTCCGCCGATGCCCACCGCCGAACCCGAGGCCGCTTGCACCGCGGCCGCCAAATTCACGAACGGCGGGCAGATGAGGATGTCGGCATGGGCGGACGCGCCCACCAACGGGAGGAACTTCTCAAAAAACGC
This sequence comes from Acidobacteriota bacterium, assembly GCA_016871015.1. GTDB lineage: Bacteria > Acidobacteriota > Terriglobia > Bryobacterales > Bryobacteraceae > SYLY01. Next base: position 23,570 of record VFZX01000031.1, read on the forward strand.
CGCTGTCTCCGCGGGCGTCTTGAACATCTTCCAGTTGCCCGCCATCAAGGGTCGTCTCATCACTTGTCCTTTCCAAATGGGATCTCGAGAACAGCGGCGAGACGCGCGGCGATCGACGTCATTTCGATCTCGCCCAGACTTGCGCGTTTGACGCCTTTGCCTGTGAGCAGGAACGTCGAGTGGTAGTCACGGCGCAGCGGCCAGTAGCCGTGGTCGCCGCGCGGCTTGAAGCTGCCGGCCATCTTAGCCACGAATGTCCCCCCTTCTGGCGGCTCGAACGCGGCCAGAGGCACCGGACGGTGCGGCAGCACGCGCTTCCACTCCGAGGCAGGAATCTCGCGGCCGATCGCTGCTTTGCGCAGTGCGGCGGCCACCGTGGGATCACTGGTAGTCACCAGCGGACCGCTGACTGCCGCCTGGCTTGTGACCGCCCCGACGTCGATGGGACGCTTGACGTGCTCAAAGCCATGGTCTGAAACGATCGCCACCGCCCAGTCCTTGGGTGTCGCGGCGAGGATCTCGCCCAACAGCTCGTCGGTACGTTCGAGCACGGCTTTGGCGTGCTTGGTGAACGGACCAGTATCATGCGCCTCGCCATCGTGGTCCACCAGGTGGAGCAGGATAAGATCCGGCTTCTCGTACTTGAGCAGGTAGATGGTGGCGAGCGCACGGACCCGGTCGTCCACCCACTCCTGCGGCATCGAGGGATACCGCGCGGTCATTTTCGCGATCAACCCGGGTGTCGACTTCTGTTCGGTCGAATCCCAGTCCATGCCATGGCCGAGGCGGCGCTGAAAGTATTCCGGAAAGTTCCAGTCGATCTTGGCGTCAACGGTCACCGGCCAATGCACCGCGCCAACCTTCTTGCCCGCCTTCTTCGCCGCGTCCCACAGGGTGGGCGCCTTGAGCAGATCCACTGACCAGTAGCGCTGTCCCGTTTCCGCCTGATTGTTGTTCAGGATCCCGTGGATGTGGGGCTGGACTCCGGTCACCATCGTTGTGTGCGATGGGAACGTCACGGTGGGCATTACGCCGATGACGCCGCCGTCGGCCCAGGCCGCATCGGCCAGGAGCTTCCGCAGGTTGGGAATCTTGAGTCCCATCGCGTCACGGTCGCGCAGGTAGCGGTGATCCATGCCATCGATCGAGATGAGCAGCAGCGGACGCGCGTCGAGCAGCGCCGCCGTGAGCAGGCTAAGCAGCAATCGCCGGTAGAAAACTCGTGCCATGTTTGATTCCTGTTCCGAAGTTTTGCGCCACGGTTTGGCCCACGTCGGAGAGCGTGGGCCGGGTTCCCAGATTTGTACCGCTCCGCACGCCAGGTCCGGAGGCCAATACCGGAACGTACTCGCGCGTGTGGTCGGTGCCCGGCGTGGTGGGATCGCAGCCGTGATCGGCGGTGAACACGAGGAGATCTCCCTGGCGCATCGCGGACTCGACGCTGGGGACCCAGGCGTCGGCCTCCTCCAGCGCACGCGCGTACCCTTCCACGTCATTGCGATGGCCGTAGAGCGAGTCGAAGTCCACCAGGTTGACGAAAATCAAACCGGCCGGCTGGTCCGCCATCGCGGCCAGCGTCTTCGACATCCCGTCCGTATTGCCTTTTGACGCAGTGTGCCGGGTGATGCCGCGTCCGAGGAAGACATCGGAGATCTTGCCGACACCCGTCACAGCCACGCCTCGCGCGGCGAGCTGGTCGAGCAGCATGCCGGACTCCGGGGGCAGCGCGTAATCGTGGCGGTTCGCGGTCCGGGTGAACGCCCCTGGCGATCCGGTAAACGGACGCGCGATCACACGGCCCACGGCGTGGGGACCAGCGAGGATCCCACGGGCGGTCTCGCAGATCCGGTACAGCTCGGTGAGGGGCACAACATCCTCATGCGCGGCGATCTGGAACACGCTATCTGCCGAGGTGTAGACGATGAGCGCGCCAGTCCGCATGTGTTCCTCGCCGAGTTCCTTGATGATCTCGGTGCCGCTCGCGGGCTTGTTGCCGATCGCCCGCCGTCCGGTCCGTTGCTCGAACGGACGCATGATCTCCGGCGGGAATCCGTCAGGAAACAGCGGTAGCGGAGCAGCCAGGTGAATCCCCGCCATCTCCCAATGGCCGGTGGTGGTGTCCTTGCCGGGTGACGCCAGGGCGCAGGCTCCGTACGCGCCTTGCGGATCCGCCGAGGGCTCGATTCCCTTCAGTGGGCGGATGTTCCCCAGGCCAAGCCGCGCGAAATTCGGAAGCCGGAGTGTCCGTCTTGCGGCGATGTTTCCGAGCGTCGACGCGCCGGGCGGATCCCCGAATTCAGCGGCATCCGGCATCGCTCCAATGCCCACGCTGTCCAGCACCACCAGAATCACCCGGTCAAACACCGCTCAATTCTCCTTGAGCGACTGCTCGATCCGCTCGGTGAGCATCTCAACGAACCGCTCCGCGATGAATCCGTTCATGCGGCTGACAATCTCGCCCTTCGGACTGATCACGATGGTCGTTGGAATCGAGGAGACCCGCAGGAGCTGCGACAGCCCATCCTCGAAGTACACGGTCTTGTTCCACTGGTTACGGTCCAGGAACGGCTTGACCAGTTCGCGGTTCTCGTCTGCGTTGATGTTCAATAGAACGACTCGCGGATTGTCCTTGTAGCGCTTCTTCACCTCTTCGTACAGTGGTTGCTGCGCGCGGCACGGACCGCACCAGGTCGCCCAAAAGTCGAGCACCACAACTTTGCCCTTGAGCGAGGCGAGCCTCAACTTCTCGCCGTTCAGTCCCGACACGGTGAACTGCATCGGATCATTGATCGAGGAGTTGGGATCGTTCTTTGCGATGTTCGCCCGGTAGGCTTCAATCTGAGCCTGCGTCCGGTCCCAGGCGGCAAGGATCAGGTCGCCGAGTCCAGTCTCCGATCCGTGGATCTTGCGGTAGGCCTCGCCCAGCCTCTGGCGGTCACGCTGGCGGTCGGCGGATTCAAGCGCCGGATCCGCGATCGAGAACGCATCGGCCCAGAACGGAAGCGCTTCCGCGGTTTTCCCCTGCCGGTCGAGCCAGCGTCCGATTTCACGCGCGGCCTCGCCCGACGGATAGGTGGCGTAGCTCTGGCGCGCCAGATCGGTCGCTTCGGCCGGACGTCCCAAATTCCCTTGGGCGCGGGACTGGTAGACCAGCGCCTTGCTCAGCAGGATCTTCTGCTGCTCCGCAAGCTGCGCATAGTTACGGATCCCGGGCGAGGGCGCCATCACCCGCGCGGTCTCTTCTAGCTTCTTCGAGTAGCCGAGCGCGCGCTCGGCGCGGTCCTTGGAATCCTCCGACAGCAGGTGGCGCGACACGCGTTCGAGCAGCTCCAGGTTGATCGCGTCGGTCTTCAGCACCTCTTCGCCGTACTTGATGATCCGGGCGCCGTCGCGCGTCTCGATCGCGGCCTTGGCAAGCGCACGTTCGAGCTCGGGCCGCTGAGCGGTCCGCGGGAACCTCTGCAGGTGCAGCTCCAGCGCGCGAATGAAGTCGACCTGGCTCGATCCGGCCTCAGCCAGGGCGCGCGACAGCGACTCCTGCTCGGCCTTTTCAGGTTCAGACGGAGGCTGCTGGGCCGCGGCGAACGCCACGGCGGTGAAAAGCAAGAGCAGGTGGATCACTGTTGTGGCTTCGGCCGCCCATTCTTGATCCAGTCGATCAAGGTTCCGGCGCGCTCGCGGTCCATGTTCAGGAAGCTGGAATTCTTCACCACGCGCTCCAGGAGCGGGAAAAAGTGGGCCCCGCCCGCCAGCCGGTCACGCTCCATCAGCGCCTGAAGCTGCAGCAGCGCGCGGTTGGCGCCCAGCTTGTCGTACTTGACGCTTCGCTCGACGGCGATGTAGATCTGTTGCGTGTCGGTCATCTTCTCGAACCACTCGAGCAGGAGACGGGCGTCGTCCACCTGTGAGTAGTTAAACTTCGCTTCTTGCGTCTGGCCGCCGTCCTCCCAGCGGAACGTCTTCATGCCCATGTTGGCGACCTTCAAACCGCTTTCCAGCGGATCCTTGAAGTGGTTCAGCTTCCCGGCGAGGGCAAAGATCGCGTCGGCGTCTTCTTTTTTGAGATCGAACCTGATGGGCTGTTCGTCATCCGGCGATTCCTTGTAGACCGCCTTCCCGTCGCGCTCAAACGTGATCTGCACCCACGGCGGAATGCTGCCCTGGAAGACTTTCGAATAGACGATGCGCGGCTCAGCCCAGCAGGCAAGTGGAAGCAAGGCCAGCCAAGCCCGCCTCATGACGCCGCTCCCATCCGCCGCGTGAAGGTGCTTCGCACGGCATGGCATACCGCCACGGCCAGCGCGTCGCAGGCATCGGCCTGGTTAACCGGCGCAGCGGATCCGAACATCGACCGCATCATGAACTGGACCTGCTCCTTATCCGCACGCCCAAATCCCGTAACGGACTGCTTTACTTCAAGCGCCGAATACTCCGCGCAACTGAGGCCTGCCTCGGCCAGCACCAGCAGCACGGCTCCCCGCACGTGCGCGAGCTTCAGTGCGGATTGCGCGTTCACGGCGTGGAACACGGCTTCGACCGCTGCTTCCGACGGACCGTGCCCGGACATCACCTCACGCAACCCGCCGGCGATCTTGGCCAGACGAGCCGGAAACGGATCGCGGGCCGAGGTCCGGATGGTGCCCGCCGCCAGAATGCGGTGGACGCGGCCATCGCTGTCAATGACGCCATAGCCGGTGCGCTCCGAGCCGCAATCCACGCCAAGCACGCGCATGTCCGGCGTCAGCCCATCGCTTCGATTTCGGATTCGTCGATATCGAAGTTCGAATAGACGTCCTGGACGTCGTCGTGTTCTTCGAGCGCGTCGCTCAGCTTGAGCATTCCCGTGGCGTTCTTGCCTTCGAGCTTGACCAGGTTCTTCGGAACCATCGCTACTGCGGCCTCAACGGTCGGGATTCCGGCCTTCTGGATCGCCTCCAGCAACCCGTCATGCGCCGCGGGATCCGCCAGCACTTCCCAGTTGCCCCCGCTGTCCTTGACATCATCGGCGCCCGCGTCGAGCGCGATGTTCATCAACTGTTCCTCGCTCGCTTTGTCGCCCTCGATCAGAATGTGGCTCTTGCGCTCGAACATCCAGCCGACCGAGCCGACTTCGCCCAGGTTCCCGCCGTGCTTGGAGAACATATGGCGGATCTCGCTCACCGTCCGGTTCCGGTTGTCGGTGGCGGTGGATACCATCACCGCGGCGCCTCCTGGTCCGTAGCCTTCAAACATGATCTCGTCGATCTGGCCGCCGTCGAGCTCGCCCGTGCCGCGCATGACCGCGCGCTTGATGTTGTCGGCGGGCATCGAGACGGCTTTGGCCGCGGCGATTGCGGTGCGGAGACGTGGATTGCCATCGGGATCGCCACCGCTGCGCGCAGCGATGGTGATTTCCTTAATCAAGCGCGTGAAAACCTTGCCACGCTTGGCATCCAAGGCGGCCTTCTTGTGTTTGATGGTCGCCCACTTTGAGTGTCCGGACATGAATTCTCAGCATAACAGACCGGGCGGAATCAAGCGGATTTCAAATCACGTCGGCGAAGGACTTCCGCAACCTCCAGAACACCGCGTGGCCCGCCACGCACACCGCCGCCGAACCCAGCCATAGCGCCGCCAGCCTGGTCCATTCCGGCGCCCTGCCTTCGAGCAGCACACTCCGGTAGCCCTCCACCAGCGCGAACAGTGGACTCTTGCTCAAAACCGGCAGCGCCCAGGCCGGAATCTGCGACTCCGGGTAGCAGATCGGGGAAAGGAAAAACAGCAGAGTGAGCGCGAATCCGATGATCTGGCCCAGGTCGCGCAGGTAGACTCCGGCCGCGGCGAGGAACCAGCAGCAGCCGAGCGTCAGCATGAGCTGCGGCGTCACCAGTGCCGGAAGCCAGACTAACGTCCAGGGTGGCGCGCCGCGCGATGCCAGCAGCAGGACCAGGAAAACGATCAGGGCGAACAATCCGGTGACCAGCCCGGTCATCGCCAGGTTCGCGGGCAGCGTCTCCACCGGAAAAACCAGCTTCTTGACGAAATTGCGGTTCTCCAGCATCACCGCTGGCGCGCGCCCCACGGCTTCGCTGAACGGCAGCCACGGCAGCATTCCGGCAAGGAAGTACAACACGAACCCTGACCGGCTCGGATCATTGCCGAACCGGGCCTCCAGCACCACGCCGAAGACGAAGAAATAGGTGAGCATCAGCAGCAGTGGATGCAACACCGTCCACGCTGCGCCGGCGAGCGACCCGCGGTAGCGCGACGAAATCTCCCGGCGCACCAGTGAGCGGATCAGCCGCCGGTTCCGCCACAGGGTCCGGAACGGATCCAACAGCAGGATCCGCAGTTTGCGCGGCCATCCCCGGCGGGACAACGCACCGCGCGTGATCACCTCGGTCCGCGACACTTCGGCGCGTCCGCCAGCGACGCAAGCCTCCACCAGCACGAACGGCCACTCGCGCGCGTGGAACCAGCCATCGGATTCCGACCGCGGCGAGACGTACACATGGTAGCTGCCATTCTCGGCGGGCAGTTCCACCGCCATCTCCACCGGGACGGCCGCACCGGGATCGACATCGCCCGGCAGCCTCCGCCACTCGCCTTCCGACAGGAACAGGCCCGTCGCCGGATCATAGACCTGGACGCCGGTGCACAGATCGGAGTCCGCCGCCCAGCGCGTGTGCGTGCGGTTTTCGAGTTCGAACCGCACCGCCAGCGCAAGCCCGGCGGCCGAGGCGCGCGGATTCAGGTATCCGGCGCTCATCCGCTGTAGAGCCACGCCGGAAACCGGTTGCGCACCGGTCCGGTCTTGATGCCCACGGCGTAGATTCCATCGCCGCGTTGATCGGTTGGCAGATTGTACCGGGCGAGCAGATGCGCGACCCAATGCAGGTCCGCCGAAGGGATCTCGCGGAACGGGCCGGTCTCAAGCAGGGTCACGGTGAACCCTGCGTCGTTGAACAGTGAGTAGATCTCGCGCGGAGCGTACTCGCGGTTGTGCCGCGCGTTGGTCTCAGCGGCTTCCGGCCGCAGGTAGGCGGGAAAAAATCCCGGATGGAACCCATGGAGCATCGCGTTGAGAGCGCGCAGCGACGCGATGTTGGGAGTCGTCAGCACCAGGTGTCCGCCATCAGCCAGGATCCGGTTTGCTTCGGCCATCAGGAACATCGGATCCGTGGGCAGATGTTCGATCAGCTCACAGCACAGCACGGTGTGGAAGTGCCCGTCCGGATAGGGGAACCGGTCCTTCTCCGCGTCGAACAGGTCGATCTCGCATTCAAAGCGCTCGCCTTCAGTGGACTCGGCCGTCTTGCGCTCCACCCTTCCCAGTGGCCCGTAGTAGCATCCCCGGACCTCGCCGTAACCGAGCTTCAAACGGAGCGCCGGGGTGATCTGCATATAAGCGCCCATTTCGAGGATGCGCGAGCCCGGTGCACCGGGCGGCGTTATCGCGAGCGTCTTCTCAAATCGCGTGAGATGGGTCTCGAAGTAGTCCTGGGCTTCCTCTTCCAGCGCCCAGGTGCGCAAGTATGCGGGTTCCACGCGAACCGGTTCCGGCGCCAGGTCCGCGGCGGCTGCCGGTGTCACGGGCCGGGCCGGGGCGGATGGCTGGACCCAGGTCCGCCCCGCCGCGACGCACTCAAGGAATTCCAGGTACAGCTCCGCGGCGCGGTCCCAGTTGCACTCCTGCTCCACCCACGTCTTTGCGCGGGCGCCCATCGCCGCGGCCAGATCCCGGCGCGCCGTGAACAACTGGAGGTACTCGGTGAGCAGGCCTTCCTCACGCCCGTTGACCGGGACTTTCAGGCACACCTCATCCGGGAACTCAGCGAATGCGCCGACATCGGAAACCAGCGCCGCGCGTCCGAGCCCGAACGCGCGCAGCAGCGTGCCCGACGTCTCGCCGACAGTCGGATAGCGCAGATTCAGCACGAGGTCGCAGGCTCCCAGGTATCCGGTGAAGTCGCTGATGCCGTCAATCCGGCCGAGCACGCGCACGGACTCCCGGAGATCCAGCGATTTGATCAGATCGTCGAGCGGCAGCTCGGGATGCGGCTCCCCGCCCAGAATCATCCTCGCGCGCGGATCACAGCGGACCACGCGCCGGAACGCACGCAACGACTGCTCGATCCGCTTGTACGGCTTCAGGTGCCCGAACGTTCCGATCAGTGGCGTGGTTTCGTCCAGTCCCAGACGCCGCCGGAACACCATCGGGTGCGGCTCGGGAATCCAGGCCCCGTGCGGGATCCGCGCCGCCGGGCCCCGGAATCCTGCTTCCCGTGCGCGCGCAATCACGTAGTCGGAATGCGCGATCAGACCGCGCGCCTCCGACAGGATCCGCCGCAACATCGGCACGCCATCGTAGTCGGGCCCCACTTCCAGCGCCCGCACCCGCCGTGCGTATTCAAGCGCTTCGGTCCCGCCGTCGAACTCGACTTCGCGCAGGTACGCGTCCCAGTCGTTGCGCCTGATCGTCAGTGCCGCGGCCAGATGATGCAGGTTCGCTTCGTGCAGGACCACCACGCCGGGCCGCTCCAACGCGGACTCATAGGCGTGTGCGTGATCTGGGTTGTTGCCGATCTGGTAGAGCGCGATGTCAGGCTGCCGCGCGGGCTCTGCGCCGGTGACCACGTCAAGATCGCAACGGCGGCCGAGCGCGCCCGCCAGGGCCTCGGAATAGTCCGCGATGCCGCTCATCGCCGGAGGCATCGGCGAATACATCGCCACGCGCATGCTATTGTGCAAGCTCCATCGACAAAACTCCGAGCGCGAACGGGACACGCAGGGCCAGAGGGACGCGCCCTTTTTCGCGGGACAGGAACAGCTCGACCGTGAGCTCCGAAACGGGGCCGGTCAGCGAAGCGATCACCTTGTCCGCCTCCACTTGCTTCTGGCCGAGGGTGATCCGCTGGATCCCTTCGTGGTCGAACTTCAGCTCGTATTGAGCGCCAAAGAACACCGTCTGCGGAGGCGGAATCCGGCCAGCATCCATCTCGCGGCGAAGGTGGAACAGCGCGGTCAATGCATCCCGGGCGCACGGCTTCACCGGCAGCTCTGACTTGCCACCACCCCGGGTCTGGCGGACAACCACCGAGCGTCCGGTGTCAAACTCGAGAGTCTCGCTCGACTTCCTTGTCCCGTGCTCGCTCTCCTTGCTGAAGTGCACCGAACACAGCCCGGGAGTCGCCTCGGCGGCGAAGCGGTCCTTGATGGCAAAGCCGGGCAAGGAGGCATCGACGAAGAGGCCGAACTTCAACGTATCCGCGGAGCGCGCGGACGAAATTGATCCCTCGCCCAAACTCAAACCCGGCGGGACGCTCACCGAATACCGCAGCGTCTCCGTTTGCGCCGCGGCGCACATGGCCACAAGCGCCAGGCTAGCGGGCCGCAACCTGGCTCCGCCTCGCCGCGCTGATCCGCGACTGTTCGGCCACCTCATGATAGACACGCAGCGTCTGGCTCGCAGCTTCCTTCCACTGAAACGCCGCGGCCCGCTGCAAGCCTTTCTTTTCCATCCGGGCGCGGAGTTCGGAGTCGAGCAGCACGTCGCGCATCGCCCGCGTCATCTGAGCCGGCGAGGCGGGATCAAACGTGATCGCGGCGCCATCGGCCACTTCCACCACCGCCGTGGTGGAGGAGCAGACCACCGCGCGCCCCGATGCCATCGCCTCCACGATCGGGATCCCGAATCCCTCATAGAACGATGGGAACACGAACAGGTCGCATCCGCCGTATAAACCCTCGAGTTCCGTGTCCGTGACGAAGCCCGTGAAGTGGATGCGCGAGGACACCGGACTTTTCCCCGCCGCCTCCTTGACGCGCGATGCGTACCAGCTATCCTGCCCGGCCAAGACCAAGCGGTGCGGGAGTTCCGGATGGGAGCGCACCAACTGTTCGAACGCCTGGATCAGTCCGATCTGGTTCTTGCGCGGCTGCAGATCGCCCACCATCAGGATGTAGGGAGCCGGAATTCCGAAACGCCGCTCGACGCGTCCTCGCCTAACCTCACGCGCCATCAAATGAAAACGCGGACTCACTCCGTTGGGCACCACCGTGATCCGGTCGGCTGGAAATCCGAACGCGCGCCGGATGCAGTGCGCCGAGAACTCGCTCGGCGTCAGTACGCGTGCCGCGTTCTGCACCGTGTGGCGCACCGTGTGCCGGAGCTGGGCCGCCCGCAGCGCCGGAAAAAATTCGGGCCGGTCGATAAAGCTGACATCGTGCACCGTGGCCACCACCGGCACCGGACACCCAAGGGGCGCCGTGTACTGGACGTGCAGCAGATCCGGGCGGTCGCGCCGGACCCGCAGCGTGAGGTCGAGCCCCAGCCGCCGGAACGGATTCGAGGACACACGCCGCACCACGAATTGTTCAGGCACCATCGCCTCGGCGCCCGGCTCCGAGATATAAGCAACGAATTCAGACCGCTTGTCCTGAGCCGCGAACCCGCTGAGGAGGTTTCGAACATAGACTTCGTTCCCCGTTAGGTTGCGCCCGAGTGCATGCGCGTCTACGGCAAAACGCATTCCTGGCACGTTCTTCCAGTATATTCAAATCCCCAAAAGTTCCAGTACTCTCCAACCCGCGTCCCATGTAAAATACTCGGCGAAGAACTGGCGCCCCGCCCCGCCGATGCGTTCGCGCAACGCTGTATCCTCAATCAATCGTGTGACTTGGGAGGTAAACTGGCGGGGCGCATCGGCTATCAGCAGGTGCGTCCCATCGCGGCACCCCAGCCCCTCCGCACCGGTCGATGTCGAAACCACGGGCACTCCGGCCATCCACGCCTCAAGGATCTTGATCCGGGTGCCGCTGCCTGAGAGCAGTGGCACCACGGCGGCGAGCGATCCGGCGAGGTACGGGATGGCATCGTCCACCGGGCCCGTGAGCGTGATCCGCGGCGCGCCACGGATCACGTCCCTCACGGCATTGGGATTCTTGCCCAGGATCCACCACTCGAGTCCAGGATGCGTGGCAGAGAGTTCCGGCCAGATGTTGCGCGCGAAGTGGGCCACGGCTTCGAGATTCGGCTGGTACTCGAGATTGCCGGAGAAGATGACGCGCGGCTGTGGTGCGGTGGCCGGGACGCTTCGCGCCGGGATCGTGTTCGGATACACGTGACCGGTTCCGGCGCGCTCGCGGTCCGCTTCCGAGGCCGTCAGGACCGTATCGAAGCGGGGCAGCAGCTCACGCTCCCACCGGGCGGCGCTATCGGCGAACCGCTGGTAGAGCGGCGCGAGCATCCGGTGCGCTGACCGCGCGTAGGCGGTGTACAGCGCGGACTCGATGTTGTGCAGATCGAGTACCAGCCGGCGCGCGCTCCCACGGAGCGGCTCACCGTAGGATGCGCACCAGAAGTGCTCGACAATTGCGGTGTCCCATTGGCGTCCACGCGCGAATGCGGCTGCCGAGGCTTCGTGTCCGGCGAACCGGTCGTTGAGCGGCGGAACGTCCCGCCAGGCACGGCCGAGATTCCGGACCAGCCGCGCGGGCGCGGACCTGGAATGGCGCGGCAGGTCGATGAGGAGCGTGTCCTCCACCAGTCCGGCTGGCAGCGCGGCGCGGGGATCCGTTGAGCCTGCCTCTCGGAAAAAGATCGCGTCCAGCCGGTAGCGCCGGGCCAGATACTGCATCACCGCGGCCGTGCGGATCGCACCGCCCCCGTGCATCGGGTAGGGAGCCTCGGGACACAGGATCAGCGCGCGGCCGGATAGCAAACCTGCATGCTACCATCGGCGAAGCCATGAAATCATTGCGAGTATTGATCGTTGCGGCGCTGTTCCTCGCGCCGGCCTTCTGCGAAAAATCCCGGACCGAGATCGTGAAGGCCACCACGCCCCACGACGACTCCAAACCGAATAGCAACAAGGTGCCGGACGTTCTGGCGATCAACGGCCAACTCCAGCGGGTGGTGGTCCTGCGGTTCAAGTTCCAGGCGGATCTGCTGGCGGGGATCGAGAAGATGGTGAAAGAGCAGAAGATCCGGAACGCGGTGATTCTGGCCGGTATCGGATCCCTGCGGAACTACCATGTCCATTCGGTGAGCAACCGGGACTTCCCGTCGAAGAACATCTTCATCAAGGACACGGACACGCCGGCCGACATCATCAGCATCAATGGGTACGTGATCGACGGCCGGGTCCACGCGCATATGACGCTGACCGATGGGGACAGGGCGTGGGGCGGCCACATCGAGCCAGCGAACTCGGTGTTCACCTTCGCGATCGTGACGCTGGGGGTGTTCGCGGATGGCGTGGATTTGAGCAAGGTGGACGACAAGACGTTCCGGTAGGAACCGCCGTCCACCTGGATTGTTGGATTGCCTAGGAGCCTGTCCGAGAATTCCCGAACATCGTGGGAACGGATAGAACAAAACCAGTACATAATGTTTTATGCCCAAGGGGTACCGCGCCTACAACCCGGACCAGGATCTGCTACTGCCACCGAGCT